>NZ_JAOTQT010000020.1:0-135131 GCF_025685725.1 Burkholderia sp. BKH01
CAGCGCGGCGGCGGATGCTCCGCGCGGCGGCGGCGCGGCGCCGGCGGGCGGGGTGGACGTGATCGGACTGGACACGGCAAGCCTCCTGTACTGACGCGGCGGCACAGGGCCGCCGGCTGGGTCACGCGGTCACTTCTTGTAGATCCGCTTGCGGGTCTGTTCGAGCTGCGCGAGCACCGTATCGAGCTGCGCGGGATCGGCCAGGAACTGCTGCATGCCCTTCATCCCTTCGTCGGCCATTTCCTTCGTCATGTCGCGGTCGTAGAACTGCGCGACGCCGCCCTTCGTGTCGGCAAGAATCCGGAAACCGATGCGCGAGATCGGATCGGCCGGCTCGGGCGACTTGCTGTTGGCGGACAGCGAGCCGAGGCCCTCCGCGAGCTTCGCGCCCATCTCGGGTGTTTCGACGAAGGCGAGGAACGTGTGCGCGTCCGCCTTGTTCTTCGCCTTCGTCGGGATGTGCAGCGATTCGACCGGGCCGTCCTCGGCGGTCGGCACCTTCGGGTCGATGATCGGGAAGCGGTAGTAGCCCATTTCCTGTTTCACGTTCGGCGGGAAGCCCGCCGCGATGAAGGTGCCCATCAGCATCATCGCGGCCTTGCCCTGGAACAGGAACGGCTGCGCGCCGTCGAGATCGTAGGACAGCGCGTTGTCGATGAAGTAGCCGGCATCGATCAGCGATTTCCACGTCGTGTAGACCTTCTTCACGCGCGGGTCGGTGTACGGCACGTCGCCGGCCATCAGCTGCTGGTGGAACGCGTTGCCGTTCAGGCGCAGGTCGAGATAGTCGAACCAGCCGGCGAGCGTCCACGCGTCGCGGCCGCCGAGCGCGACCGGCGTGATGCCGGCCGCCTTCAGCTTCTTGCACGCATCGAGAAACTGGTCCCACGTCTTCGGCTCGTCGGCGATGCCGACCTTGCGGAACAGGTCCTTGCGATAGAACAGCCCCCACGAGTAATAGACGGTCGGCGCCGCGTACTGCTTGCCGTTATACGACGATGCGTCGCGCGTCGACGCATACATCGCGCCCCAGCCATTCTTCGTCCAGTCGCCGCTCAGGTCCTCGAACAGCCCGCGCTTCGCGTAGTACGCCATCCTCTCGCCCGCGTGCCAGTTCACGACGTCGGGCGCGACGGTCGTGAGCCACGCGGGGAGCTGCACCTTGTACGCTTCCTCGTCGACGAAGGTCGCCTTCACGTCGATGTCGGGATGCGCCTTGTGGAACGCGTCGAGCGTCGCTTGCCAGACCGCGCGCTGGCTGGCGCCCTTGAACGCGATGTTGATCGTCAGCGTGCCGGCGCTCGCCGGCGCGGCGGCGCCGAACGAAGCGAACGCGATGGCGGCAGCAGCGGCGAGCCGGGCGGCGACGCGAAGGGGGCGATGTGTCATGGTTGTCTCCATTCCTGTGTGTCGTTGTGCGTGACCGGTGCGTCGTGGCGCCGGTGGCGGGGTGCTACGAACGGTTTCGATACACGGCGACGCCTTGCGGCTCGACCTGTGCGGCGCCGAGCACGAACGCGGACGGCGGCACCGCGTCGATCGTGTGCGGCGTGTCGCCATAGTTGAATACGTAGGTCAGTCCGCCGCGCCGGCTGACGCGCACGCCGTCGCCGAGCGGCGTCGGCGCGAGGCCCGCTTCGGCCGCGACATCGGCGAACAGTTGCGCGGTGGTCGCGTCGTCGAACAGCGCGGCCCAGTAGTGCAGCGCGCCATGCGACACGCAGGCCGGATGACCGTCGGCGAAGCGCGCACGCACGACGCTGCGCGTGTCGTCGTGCAGCTCGACGAAGTCGCGCCAGTGGCGCGCATCGCCCGCGAGCGGCGAGCCGTCGCGCAGCGTGCCGTCGATCCGTTCGGTCACGTTCGGCCGCATCGATTCGACGCGCCACACGCGGATCGGCAGGATCGACGCGAGCGGGCCGGGTGGCAGCGCCGGCGGAATCTGCAGATCGACGGTCTTCGAGCCGGTGCGCGGCCCGAACACGGCATGCGCGCCCGATGCGGCGAGCCGTGCCGCGAAATCGTCCGGCACGATCGGCAGCGGCGGCACGACTACGAGCCGATAGCCGTCGAGCGGCGCATGCGCGGAGACCACGTCGACGTCGAAGCCGAGCGAGCGCAGCGCCGAGTAGTACTCGAACGCGAAACGCGGGTAGTGGAAATCGGCGCCCTGCGGCTGCACTTCGAACAGCCACTTCGCCTCGTAGTCGTAGATCAGCGCGACGGAGGCGCGCACCGGATTGTCCGCATCCGCGACGGCGTCGTGCACGGCCGCGATCTCGCGCGCGACGCGTTGCGCCTCGCGGCCGCCTTCGTCGAGCTGGTCGTCCGGCGTGTGCAGGCCCGCATGCATCTGCTCCTGCGCGAACGGCGCCTGCCGCCAGCGGAAGTACGACACGCAGCCGGCGCCGTGCGCGAACGCTTCCCAGCTCCAGAGACGCACCATGCCCGGCAGCGGCGCGGGGTTCCAATGCGCCCAGTTCACGGGCCCCGGCTGCTGCTCCATCACCCAGAACGGCAGCTTCGACATGCCGCGATACACGTCGTGATTGAACGACGCGAAATCGGGGTGGCCGGTGCGCAGCCAGCGCGCCTTCACGTCGGGCGAGAACCATTGCTCCTCGAGCGCGCCGAGCGGATAGCTGTCCCACGTCGCGACGTCGAGGTCGCGCGCCACTTCGTAGTGATCGAACTCGGTGAACAGCTGCATGAAGTTGTGCGCGACCGGCCGGCCCGGCGAATGCGCGCGGATCACGTCGACCTGCATCCGGTGATAGCGCGCGACCTCGTCCGACGCGAAGCGCCGGTAGTCGAGCCGATGCGACGGATGGGCCTCGGTCACGGTGCCGACGGGCGCGTCGACTTCGTCGAAGTGGCGATACTCCATGCTCCAGAACACGGTGCCCCACGCGCGGTTCAGCGTGTCGATCGTGCCGTAGCGTGCCTTCAGCCATTCGCGAAAGCGCACGAGCGCGGCCGGCGAGTAGCTGACGACCGTCTGGTGGCAACCCAGCTCGTTGTCGGTTTGCCAGTAGCGCACGGCCGGATGGCGGCCGTAGCGTTCGGCGACCGCGGTGCAGATCCGGCGCGACGCTTCGAGATAGGTCGGCGACGAGAAGTCGTAGTGGCGGCGCGAACCGAACGCGCGCGGCCGGCCGTCCGCGCCGATCGCGAGGATGTCGGGATGGCGGTCGACCAGCCATTTCGGCGGCGTCGCGGTCGGCGTGCACATCACGATCTCGAGGCCGGCCGCGCCGAGCACGTCGACCGCGCGGTCGAGCCAGCCCCAGTCGTATTCGCCCGGCGACGGCTCGATGCGGCTCCATGCGAATTCGGCGATCCGCACCTGCTCGATGCCGAGCGCCTTCATCCGGCGGGCGTCGTTCGCCCACATCGATTCCGGCCAGTGTTCCGGGTAATAGCAGACTCCGAGGCGCATACGCGATCCTTAAGCGTAGTGATGGACGTGGAGGTCGGCGCACGCGGGCACCGCGCGGCCGTCTTCGGTGAAGAGATGGCAGGCCGCGGACGGCGCATGCACGTGCACGCGTTCGCCGCTGCGCACCTGCGCGTCGCCGGGCAATTTCGCGATCAGCGGCGCGCCGCCGGGCTGGTCGAGGTGCACGTAGGTCTGTTCGCCCAGGCGTTCGACGAGCGCGACGTCGCGCACGAGCGTCGTCGCGTCGTGCGCGGCGCCGAGCGTCAGGTGCTCGGGGCGAATGCCGAGCGTCACGGTTGCGCCGGCGTGGAGCGCGGAGCCGTCGCGCGGCAGCGTGAAGGTTTCGCCGGAAGGCGCGACGGTGACGGTCGTGCGGCGGGCATCGGATGCGGTGACGATGGCCGGCAGGAAGTTCATGCGCGGCGAGCCGATGAAGCCGGCGACGAAGCGGCTGGCCGGATGGTGATAGAGGTCGAGCGGTGCGCCGACCTGCGCGATGCTGCCGTGCTGCGCGGTATCCGCGCCGGCGTGCAGCAGCACGATCCTGTCGGCGAGCGTCATCGCTTCGGTCTGGTCGTGCGTCACGTAGACGACGCTCGCGCGTTCGAACTGCCGGTGCAGCCGCGCGATTTCGATGCGGGTCTGGCCGCGCAGCGCCGCGTCGAGATTCGACAGCGGTTCGTCGAACAGGAACACGCCGGGCTCGCGCACGATCGCGCGGCCGATCGCGACGCGCTGCCGCTGGCCGCCCGACAGCGCCTTCGGCTTGCGCTCGAGCAGCGTGTCGAGCTGCAGGATGCGCGCGGCATCGCGCACCTTCCGGTCGATCTCGGCTTTCGGCACGCGCGCGAGTTTCAGCCCGAACGCCATGTTCTCGTAGACCGTCATGTGCGGAAACAGCGCGTAGCTCTGGAACACCATCGCGACGCCGCGCTCGGCGGCCGGCACGTCGTCGACGCGGCGGCCGTCGATCGACAGTTCTCCCGCGCTCAGGTCCTCGAGCCCGGCAATCATCCGCAGCAGCGTCGACTTGCCGCATCCGGACGGCCCGAGGAACACGCAGAATTCGTGCGCGCCGATCTCCAGATCGACGTCGCGAATGACCGGCGCGTGATCGCCATAGGCTTTCTGCACGCGTCGCATCGAGATGCTCGCCATTGTCTCCGCTCCATGCTTTAATGCGCAGTCATGCTTGCTTAAGCGCTTAATCATCGCGATCAAAAAAAGAGGCGATGCGATCGCGGCCGAGTCGCACCCGATGGTCGGGCGGCAAGGTGTGCGGCGATAGTGCGCCGCTTCGGTGAGCGAGGCAAATACTGGATCGACGTCTCATATAGTGAGCAAACGATGGCGACACTGGATGAAGTTGCGCGCCGCGCCGGCGTGACGGCCGCGACGGTATCGAACGTGCTGCGAGACCGCGGCCGGGTGGGCGAGGCCACGCGCGCGCGGGTGCTGGAAGCCGTGCGGGCGCTCGGGTATCGGCCGCATCTCGCCGCGCGGGCGCTGGCGGAAGGGCGCGCACCGACGGTCGCGCTGATGGTATCGAGCATCGCGAACCCGTTTTATCCGGAGTTCGCGCTGGCGGTCGAGCGCGCGGTGCGCCGCAACGGGCAGTTCCTGATCGTCTGCAATACGAATGAAGATCCGTTGCAGGGGCGCGCGTACCTCGACCAGATCGCCGGCACGATCTCCGAAGGCATTCTCGTGACCAACGCGAACCTGCACCTGCCGGATCTGCTCGACGTGGCGAGGCGCGGCGTGCCGGTCGTGCTGTGCCTGTGGGAGCGGCCCGACGCGCCGCCCGACGGATTGCCGTGCGTGGCCATCGATTTCCGCGAGGCGGGGCGGATCGCGACGCGGCATCTGCTCGAACTCGGGCACGAGCGCATCGGCGTGATCGTCGGCGGGGCGGCGAGCGGCGTGCAGGCGGCGCGCTACGACGGTTTCGTCGACGTGATGCGCGAAGCGGGGCTCGACGCGTCGATCATCGCGGCCGAGCACGATTCGATCGAAGGCGGCGTGCGCGCGGCGGGCCGGCTGCTCGACGCTCACCCGCGGCTGACCGCGCTGGTCGCCACCAACGACCTGCCGGCGATCGGCGCAATGCATGCGGCGGCCGATCGCGGCAGGCGCGTACCCGACGACCTGTCGATCGTCGGCATTACCGACATCCATCTGGCAAGCGACACGCGGCCCACGCTGACGACCGTCGCGATCCCGACCGCCGAGGCTGCCGGCCTCGCGGTCGAATTGCTCAACGCGCTGCGCGAGGCGGGCGGCCGCAGCGACGATGCGTCGCGCGTGCGGACCGCGTCGCTGCCGCGGCTGGTGGTGCGCGGTACGACAGGCCGAGTTCCGCGTGGGAGTGCGACGCGGTAAATATCGCGCGTGGTTGCACCGAGTTTGCCGCCGCAATCGGCGCGGCCCGGCGCGGAGCCGCGTGCGGTGTGAAAAACGGCAAACGCAGCGCCGGCCTCAACCGCCTTCGACGAGCCGCATCACGATGCTTCTGGCCGATTCGAGATGCGCGACCGTCATCGAACGGGCGGCGCGTGCGTTGCGCTCGCGGCACGCCTGCAGGATCTCCTCGTGCTCGACCTGGAACGACGGCGTATCCGCGAGCAGCGTGGCCTGCAGGCGCTCGTAGCGTTCGACCTGGCTGCGCAGTTCGCCGATCGTCTTCAACTGCCGCGCGTTGCCGCAGCACGAATACAGCAGCGCGTGGAATTCGCGGTTCAGTTCTCCCTGCCGGCGCGGCACGGCCGCGTCGCCGAGCAGGCGATGGACGAGTTCGGCGCGCGCGAGCGTCTCGTCGTCGAGCCGCTTCACGCTTCGGTAGATCGCATCGCCTTCGAGCAGCGCGCGCAGATCGTAGATTTCCTGCACGTCCGACGCGCTCAGCATGCGCACGACGGCGCCGCGATTCCTGAAGATGTCCAGCAATCCTTCGCGTTCCAGACGCTGGATGGCCTCGCGCATCGGAATCCGGCTGATGCCGAAGCGGTCGGCCAGGTCGCGCTCGACGAGCCGCTCGCCGGCTTCCAGCTCGCCGTTGACGATCATGTCCCGCAGCGACGCGGCCACCGCGTCCGCCGTGGAGTCGAGTTTGGCTTCCATGCCTGCGTGTTCCTCACTTCATTTTGGAATAATGGTATACCAAACGGAAATCCAGTGCCACAATGGCGAGCACTGGCGGGCTCCGTAAAATGAAATCCGGCCCCGTCGAGGCAACCGATATCAATGGAAATGGAGAGCGAGATGGCATCTGGCGAACACAAATATCGCGTCGCAGTGCAGTGGACGGGCAACCGCGGCACCGGCACGTCGGGGTATCGCGAGTACGGCCGCGATCATGTGATCCGCGCCGGTTCGAAGCCGGACATTCCCGGTTCGTCGGATGCGGCCTTCCGTGGCGACGCGTCGCGCTGGAACCCGGAAGACCTGCTGCTGGCGTCGGCATCGGCGTGCCACAAGCTCTGGTATCTGCATCTGTGCGCCGAGGCCGGTATCCGCGTGCTCGCGTATATCGACAACGCGGAAGGGACGATGATCGACAACCCCGAGCCCGGACGCTTCACCGAAATCGTGCTGCGTCCGCACGTGACTATCCAGGCCGGCGACGATCGCGAGCGGGCCGAACGTCTGCATCACGATGCGCACGCGAAGTGCTATGTCGCGAATTCGGTCAACTTCCCGATCCGCTGTGAACCGGTGATCGAGTTCGCAGCCGCGTGACGCGTCGGCAAGGGAAAGGGCGATGAAGCTCGTCTGCTACCCAGGCAATGCAAGCATGGCGCCACGCTTCGTGCACGAAGAAACCGACGCGAGCGGGCAGCACCCCCCGCCGCCGCATCACAGCGCGACGCCGTAAACCTCGCCCGCAGCCGCCCGGATCGCATCGGCCATCACCGTGACGGCCGGCGAATGCAGCCGGTCGGTGCGCGTGATGATCCCGAAATCGTCCATCCGGCAATCCATCTCCAGCGGCAGCACCGTGACGATCCCGTGTCGCGCGTAATAGCGCGCGACGTCCTCGGCCAGCACCGCGATCATGTCGCTCCGTTCGAGCAGCTGCGTGATGAACAGCAGCGCGGACGTCTCGACGAGGTTCGCCGGCGGTGCGAGGCTCGCACGCTGGAACACGAGCTCGAAGCGATGGCGCAGCACGCTGCCGGCCGGCGGCACGACCCACGCGGCGCGCTGCACGTCGGCGAGCGACAGCGGCGCCTGCGCGAGCAGCGGATGGTCGGGCCGCACGACCGCGGCCACCGTTTCGCCCGTCAGCGGCTCGTAGCGCAGGCGCAGCTTGTCGTGTTCGGCGGAGAGCCGGCCGAGCACGATGTCGATCTTGTCCTGCGCGAGATGTTCGAGCAGCACGTTGCTGGTATCGATCTCGACCGATACGTGCAGGCCCGCATGCGTGCCCTTCACGGCCGCGACGGCCGGCGGCACGAGCCGCAGGCCGGGCGACGTGATCGCGCCCACCGCCACATGCCCCAGATGGCCAGCCTTCAGCGCGGCCAGTTCCTCGCGCGCCTGGTCGAGGCTGCCGAGCGCCGCGCGCGCGTGGCGGATCAGCGCGTCGCCGTACAGCGTCGGCCGCATCCCGCGCGGCAGGCGCTCGAACAGCACCGCGCCGATCGATTCCTCGAGTTCGCGCAGCAGCTTCGACGCGGCCGGCTGCGTCATGTTCAGCGCGGCCGCCGCGCGATGAATGCTGCCTTCGTCGGCAAGCGCGACGACCAGCAGGAGCTGGCGGGTCTTCAGGCGGCTGCGGTTGCCCCACGGGCTGGCGTCAGTCATCGTACGGGTTTATATCGATATCGGAATCGATATCGTAATCGCTCAAAACGTCATTAGCGAGTTATCAAAATTCTGCCTAGACTGCGCCGGTATCCCGTCACCACAGGACTGACGATGTCGGCAACAAAACCCAGGCTGCGCTCCACCCAATGGTTCGGCACGAACGACAAGAACGGCTTCATGTACCGAAGCTGGATGAAGAACCAGGGCATCCCCGATCACGAGTTCGACGGCCGGCCGGTCATCGGCATCTGCAACACGTGGTCCGAACTGACGCCGTGCAACGCGCACTTCCGCAAGCTCGCCGAGCACGTGAAGCGCGGGATCTCCGAGGCGGGCGGTTTCCCGGTCGAGTTCCCGGTGTTCTCGAACGGCGAATCGAACCTGCGGCCGTCGGCGATGCTCACGCGCAACCTCGCGTCGATGGACGTCGAGGAAGCGATTCGCGGCAACCCGATCGACGCGGTCGTGCTGCTCGCCGGCTGCGACAAGACGACGCCCGCGCTGCTGATGGGCGCGGCGAGCTGTGACGTGCCGGCGATCGTCGTGTCGGGCGGGCCGATGCTGAACGGCAAGCTCGAAGGCAAGAACATCGGTTCGGGCACGGCCGTATGGCAGCTGCACGAGGCGCTGAAGGCCGGCGAGATCGACCTGCATCATTTCCTGTCGGCCGAAGCCGGCATGTCGCGCTCGGCCGGCACCTGCAACACGATGGGCACCGCGTCGACGATGGCGTGCATGGCCGAGGCGCTCGGCGTCACGCTGCCGCACAACGCGGCGATTCCGGCCGTCGATTCGCGCCGCTACGTGCTCGCGCACATGTCGGGCATCCGCATCGTCGAGATGGCGCTCGAAGGGCTCGTGCTGTCGAAGGTGCTGACGCGCGCCGCGTTCGAGAACGCGATTCGCGCGAACGCGGCGATCGGCGGCTCGACCAATGCGGTGATTCACCTGAAGGCGATTGCCGGCCGCATCGGCGTGCCGCTCGAACTCGAGGACTGGATGCGCATCGGCCGCGACACGCCGACGATCGTCGACCTGATGCCGTCGGGCCGTTTCCTGATGGAGGAGTTCTATTACGCGGGCGGGCTGCCGGCCGTGCTGCGCCGGCTCGGCGAAGGCGGGCTGCTGCCGAACCCGGACGCATTGACGGTCAACGGCAAGTCGCTGTGGGACAACGTGCGCGAAGCGCCGAACTACGACGACGAGGTGATCCGCCCGCTCGACCGGCCGCTGATCGCGGACGGCAGCATCCGCATCCTGCGCGGCAATCTCGCGCCGCGCGGCGCGGTGCTGAAGCCGTCGGCGGCGAGCCCCGAGCTGCTCAAGCATCGCGGCCGTGCGGTCGTGTTCGAGAACCTCGAACACTACAAGGCCACGATCAACGACGAAGCGCTCGACGTCGACGCGAGCTCCGTGCTCGTGCTGAAGAACTGCGGGCCGCGCGGTTATCCGGGGATGGCCGAGGTCGGCAACATGGGGCTGCCGCCGAAGCTGCTGCGCCAGGGCGTGAAGGACATGGTGCGGATTTCCGACGCGCGGATGAGCGGCACCGCGTACGGCACGGTCGTGCTGCACGTCGCGCCGGAGGCCGCCGCCGGCGGGCCGCTCGCGGCGGTGCGCAACGGCGACTGGATCGAGCTCGACTGCGAGGCCGGCACGCTGCATCTCGACATCACGGATGACGAACTGCAGCGCCGCCTGTCGGACGTCGATCCGACCGCGGCGCCGGGCGTGGCCGGCCAGCTCGGCAAGGGCGGCTACGCGCGGCTGTACATCGATCACGTGCTGCAGGCCGACGAGGGGTGCGACCTCGACTTCCTGGTCGGCACGCGCGGCGCGGACGTGCCGAGCCACTCGCATTGAGCGGCATGCGCGAAACGCGGTACAGGTGAAGCAGGACAGACCGGCGACGACGCCGGCGCAGCCCACCCATGGAGACACGATGACGACGACGCAGCACCCGTCCGCGACACCGGCCGCGGCTCAATCCGGCCCGTCGGCTGCCGTTGACGAACGGCAGTTGATGCGCACGCTGACGCGCAGGCTGGTGCCGTTTCTCGCATTGATCTACGTGGTGGCCTATGTCGACCGCACGGTCGTCGGCTTCGCGAAGCTGCACATGAACGCGGCCGTCGGCCTGAGCGACGCGGCGTACGGGCTCGGTGCGGGCCTGTTCTTCATCGGCTATTTCCTGTGCGAGGTGCCGAGCAATCTCGCGCTCGGCCGCTTCGGCGCGCGCGTGTGGTTCGCGCGCATTCTCGCGACGTGGGGCGTGATCACGATGGCGATGGCGCTCGTGCAGGGGCCGGCCAGCTTCTATGCGTTGCGCTTCCTGCTCGGCGCGGCCGAAGCCGGCCTGTATCCGGGCATCCTGTATTTCCTCACGCAGTGGTTTCCGATGCGCGGCCGCGCACGCGTGATCGGGCTGCTCGTGCTCGCGCAGCCGATCGCCGGCATCGTGACGGGGCCGCTCGCGGGTTGGCTGCTGTCGACGCACGGGCTGTTCGGGTTGTCGAACTGGCAGACGCTGTTCGTCGTCAGCGGCCTGCCGGCCGTGCTGCTCGTGTGGCCGACGCTGCGGCTGCTGCCCGAATCGCCGGACCGTGCGCGCTGGTTGAACGATGACGAGCGGCGCTGGATCGCGCGCCAGCTCGCCGCCGATCGCGACACGTACCGCCCCGACGCACACCGCAATCCGCTCGCCACGCTGGCCGACCGGCGCGTGCTGCTGCTCGCGGCGCTGTTCCTGCCGTTCCCGCTGTGCATCTACGGGCTGTCGCTGTGGCTGCCGACGATCATTCACGCGTTCGGCGCGGGCGACGCGGCCACCGGCCTGCTGTCCGCCGTGCCGTACCTGTTCGCGGTGGTCGGGCTGCTGGTCGTGCCGCGTCATTCGGATCGCACGCGTGAACGCTACTGGCACATCGTCGTCGTGTCGGCCGCCGCGGCGCTGACGATGGCAGCGAGCGCATGGGTGCGGCAGCCTGCACTGCAATTCCTGTTCATCTGCCTCACGGCTTTCTCGCTTTACTCGATCCAGGCCGTCGTATGGGCGCTGCCCGGCGAGTTCCTGACCGGGACGAGCGCGGCGGTCGGCATCGCCGCGATCAATTCGCTCGCGAATCTCGGCGGTTATGTCGGGCCGTACGGCATCGGCCTGATCAAGCAGGCGACCGGCAGCCTCGCGGCCGGCCTGTATTTCCTCGCGGCGACGCTGCTGTTCGCGGTGCTGATCACGTTCGTGGTCCGCGCGACGCTGCGCGCGCCGCAGCCGGCCGCGGGCGCGCTCGCCCGCGAATCCTGAACGCATTGTTTTCCGGCTGAACGCCGCTTCGACCGACGCAGGACCGAACCATGACATCGAGCAGCACGCCGCGCTATCGCGGCATCTTCCCCGTCGTCCCGACGACGTTTTCCGACACCGGCGAGCTCGACCTCGCGAGCCAGAAGCGCGCGGTCGATTTCATGATCGACGCGGGCTCGGACGGGCTGTGCATCCTCGCGAACTTCTCCGAGCAGTTCGCGATCACCGACGACGAGCGCGACGTGCTCACGCGCACGATCCTCGAACACGTCGCGGGCCGCGTGGCGGTGATCGTCACGACGTCGCACTACAGCACGCAGGTGTGCGCGGCGCGCAGCCTGCGCGCGCAGCAGCTCGGCGCGGCGATGGTGATGGCGATGCCGCCGTATCACGGCGCGACGTTCCGCGTGCCCGAAGCGCAGATCTTCGATTTCTATGCGCGCGTGTCCGACGCGATCGAGATCCCGATCATGATCCAGGATGCGCCCGCGAGCGGCACCGCGCTGTCGGCGCCGTTCCTCGCGCGGATGGCGCGGGAGATCGAGCAGGTCGCGTACTTCAAGATCGAGACGCCCGGTGCGGCGAACAAGCTGCGCGAGCTGATCCGGCTCGGCGGCGATGCGATCGAGGGGCCGTGGGACGGCGAGGAGGCGATCACGCTGCTCGCCGATCTCCATGCGGGCGCGACCGGCGCGATGACGGGCGGCGCGTTTCCGGACGGCATCCGGCCGATCCTCGAAGCATGGCGCGAAGGGCGCCGCGACGACGCGTACGCGCGCTACCAGGCGTGGCTGCCGCTGATCAATCACGAGAACCGCCAGTCCGGGATCCTCACCGCGAAGGCGCTGATGCGCGAAGGCGGCGTGATCGCGTGCGAGCGGCCGCGGCATCCGATGCCGGAACTGCATCCGGACACGCGCGCGGAACTGCTCGCGATCGCACGCCGGCTCGATCCGCTCGTGCTGCGCTGGGCGCACTGAGCGATACGCGAAGGAGGAATACACGATGAGCAAGCAGGTTTCGCTGGGTGTCGTCGGGATCGGCAAGATCGCGCGCGACCAGCATCTTCCGGCGATCGCCGCCGAACCGGGCTTCACGCTGACCGCGTGCGCGAGCCGCCACGCGGAAGTCACCGGCGTGCGCAACTATCAGGACCTGCGCGCGCTGCTGGCCGCCGAGCCGGAGCTCGACGCGGTGTCGCTGTGCGCGCCGCCGCAGGTGCGCTACGCACAGGCGCGCGCCGCGCTCGAAGCGGGCAAGCACGTGATGCTCGAGAAGCCGCCGGGTGCGACGCTCGGCGAAGTGGCCGCGCTGGAAGCGCTCGCGCGCGAGCGCGGCCTCACGCTGTTCGCGACCTGGCATTCGCGCTGCGCGAGCGCGGTGGAACCCGCGCGCGCGTGGCTCGCGACGCGCACGATCCGTGCGGTGCAGGTGCGCTGGAAGGAGGACGTGCGGCGCTGGCATCCGGGGCAGCAGTGGATCTGGGAGCCCGGCGGCCTCGGCGTGTTCGATCCGGGCATCAACGCGCTGTCGATCGTCACGCGGATCCTGCCGCGCGAGCTCGTGCTGCGCGAGGCGACGCTGTTCGTGCCGAGCGACGTGCAGACGCCGATCGCGGCCGAACTCGATTGCGCGGATACCGACGGCGTGCCCGTGCGCGCGGAATTCGACTGGCGGCACGGCCCGGTCGAGCAATGGGAGATCGCGGTCGATACGGCCGACGGCGTGCTCGCGATCAGCCGAGGCGGCGCGCAATTGTCGATTAACGGCGAGCCGGTCGAGATCGGCCCAGAGCGCGAGTATCCTGCGCTCTACGCGCGGTTCCGCGCGCTGATCGCGCGTGGCGAAAGCGACGTCGACGTGCGGCCGCTGCGGCTCGTCGCCGACGCGTTTCTGTTCGGCCGGCGCGTCCAGACCGACGCGTTCGGCCGTTGAACGTGCCGGCGCGCTTCGCCGCGACCGCGCACGATGAATGATGAAGACCCAAGTCGATACTAGGAGACACCGCATGAACCGCACGACTCACACGATTCGCCGACACACCCTGCGCGCGCTGCTGGCCGCGCTTTGCATCGCGCCGCTCGGCATGCAGGGCGCCGCGCGCGCCGACGCGCCGCTGAAGATCGGCTTCCTGGTGAAGATGCCCGAGCAGGCATGGTTCATCAACGAGCAGAACGCGGCGTCCGCGCTCGGCCAGAAGGAGAATTTCTCGGTCGTGAAGATCGGCACGCCCGACGGCGAGAAGGTGCTGGCCGCGATCGACAACCTCGGTTCGCAGGGCGCGCAGGGCTTCGTGATCTGCGCACCCGACGTGCGCCTCGGCCCGGCGATTGCCTCGCGCGCGAAGCGCTACAACATGAAGTTCGTGACGGTCGACGACCAGCTCGTCGATTCGAGCGGCAAGCCGCTCGCGAACGTGCCGCACCTCGGGATGTCGGCGATCAAGATCGGCAACCAGGTCGGCCAGGCGATTGCCGACGAGATGAAGCGGCGCGGCTGGAAGCCCGAGGAAGTCGGCGCGCTGCGGATCACGAACTACGAACTGCCGACCGCGAAGCTGCGCACCGACGGCGCGACGCAGGCGCTGCTCGCGAACGGCTTCCGCAAGGAGAACATCTTCGACGCGCCGCAGAAGACGACCGACGACGAAGGCGGCTTCAGCGCGGCCGCGCCGGTGCTCGCGCGGCATCCGAACGTGAAGAAATGGGTGGTCTACGCGCTGAACGAGGAAACCGTGCTCGGCGCGGTGCGTGCGACCGAACAGCTGCACATCCCGGCGGCCGACGTGATCGGCGTCGGCATCAACGGCGCGGGCGAAGCGTTCGCCGAGTTCCAGAAGAAGGAGCCGACCGGCTTCTACGGGACGATCGCGGTCAGCTCGACGAACCATGGCAAGGACAGCACGCAGAACCTCGTCGACTGGATCCGCAACGGCAAGACGCCGGCGGCCGACACGCAGACGAGCGGCAAGCTGATGACACGCGCGAACTGGCAGGCCGTGCGCGCCGAGCTCGGCATCTGAGCACGCGGGGTGAAAACGCAATGACGACGCAGACGATGACGGCCGTGTCCCGCCGCGACGACGCTGAAACCGGCGCGGCCGCCGGCCCGCTGCTCGCGCTCGACGGCATCACGGTGACGTTCCCGGGCGTGCGCGCGCTCGACGCCGTGTCGCTGTCGGTGCGCGCGGGCGAAGTGCACGGGCTGATGGGCGAGAACGGCGCGGGGAAATCGACGCTGCTGAAAGTGCTGTCCGGCGTGAACCAGCCGCAGTCCGGCACGCTGACGCTGAACGGCACGGCGCAGCGCTTCGCGTCGACGCGCGCCGCGCTCGAGGCCGGCATCGCGATCATCTACCAGGAGCTGCATCTGGTGCCCGAGCTGACGGTTGCCGAGAACCTGATGCTCGGGCAGTTGCCGAGCCGGCTCGGCGTGGTCGACGAGCGCACGCTCGCCGCGCGTGCGCTCGATGCGCTGGAGCGGCTCGGCGAGCATATCGACCCGGGCATCCCGGTGAAGTATCTGTCGATCGGCCAGCGCCAGATGATCGAGATCGGCAAGGCGCTGATGCGCGACGCGCGCGTGATCGCGTTCGACGAACCGACGAGCTCGCTGTCCGCGCGCGAGACCACGCAGCTGTTCCGGATCATCCGCGCGCTGCGCGCGGAAGGTCGCGCGATCATCTACGTCACGCACCGGATGGAAGAGGTCTACGAACTGTGCGACCGCGTGACCGTGTTTCGCGACGGCCGCCGGATCGACACGTTCGATTCGGTCGCCGATCTCGACCGCGACCGGCTGATCGGCTGCATGGTCGGCCGCTCGATCGAGGACGTGTACGGCTACCGGCCGCGCGCGGCCGGCGACGTGCTGATCGAGGCAAAGGGGCTGGCGGGGCCCGGGCTGTCCGAGCCCGTGTCGTTCACCGCGCGGCGCGGCGAGATCGTCGGCTTCTTCGGGCTCGTCGGTGCGGGCCGTTCGGAGCTGATGAAGCTGCTGTACGGCGCGGTGCGCCCGAGCGCCGGGCACGTCGAGCTGGGCGGGCGGCGCGTCGCGTTCGCCAGCCCGCGCGACGCGGTGCGCGCCGGCATCGCGCTGTGCCCGGAAGACCGCAAGCAGGAAGGCATCGTCGCGATCGCGTCGGTGGCCGACAACCTGAACATCAGCGCGCGCCGGCATTTCAGCCCGGCGCGCATGCTGCTCGACATGCGGCGCGAGCGCGAGCTCGCGCAACGCTACATCGAGCGGCTCGCGATCAAGACCCGCGACGGCGACACGCCGATCGGCGCGCTGTCCGGCGGCAACCAGCAGAAGGTCGTGCTGGCGCGCTGGCTGGCCGAGCGCATCGACGTGTTCCTGATGGACGAGCCGACGCGCGGCATCGACGTCGGCGCGCGCGCGGAAATCTACAACCTGTTCTACGAACTCGCGGAAGCGGGCCGCACGGTGATCCTCGTGTCGAGCGATCTGGCCGAAGTGATCGGCGTGTCGGACCGGATCATCGTGATGAAGGAAGGACGGATCGCGGGCGAAGTGGAGAAGGCGCAGGCGACGCCCGATGCGCTGATCAAGCTCGCGCTGCCGCGCTAGTGGCTTGCTGTTCAACCGGAATGCAAAAGATATGAGCCAGGCAATGCAACCCCAACGTACTTCCCCGTCCCCCGATGCCGCTGCCGCGCCCATGAGGGCGCGCAGCGGCGTGTGGCAACTGATCAACCGCTCCGGCATCGTGATGGTGTTTCTCGTGCTGTTCGCGACGCTGTCGCTGACGGTGCCGGACTTCCTCACGCCGCGCAACATCCAGGGCCTGCTGCTGTCGGTCACGCTGATCGGCTCGATCGCGGTGACGATGATGTTCGTGCTCGCGCTCGGCGAGGTCGACCTGTCGGTCGCGTCGATCGTCGCGTTCTCGGGCGTCGTCGCGTCGACGCTGATCACCGCGACGCACAGCGTGCTGTTCGGCACCGCGGCCGGCGTGCTCGCGGGCGGCGCGGTCGGGCTCGTCAACGGCGTGCTGATCGCGCGTTACCGGATCAATTCGCTGATCGTCACGCTCGCAATGATGGAAGTCGTGCGCGGGCTCGCGTTCATCACGTCGAACGGCGACGCGGTGATGATCTCCGAGGAACGCTTCTTCGAACTCGGGTCCGGCTCGTTCCTCGGCATCTCGTATCCGATCTGGAGCAACATCATCGGCTTCGTCGTGTTCGGCTTCCTGCTGCGCAAGACGGTGTTCGGCAAGAACGTGCTCGCCGTCGGCGGCAACGGCGAGGCCGCGCTGCTCGCAGGGCTGCCGGTGATGCGCATCAAGATCACCGTGTTCGTGCTGCAGGGGCTCGTGACGGGCTTTGCCGGCGTGATGCTCGCGTCGCGGATGAGCCTCGGCGATCCGAAGACGTCGGTCGGCCTCGAGCTCGGCGTGATCTCCGCGTGCGTGCTCGGCGGCGTGTCGCTGACGGGCGGCGTCGCGACGATTTCCGGCGTGCTGGTCGGCGTGCTGATCATGGGCTCCGTGCAGGATGCGATGAGCCTGCTGAACGTACCGACCTTTTACCAATATCTGATACGCGGCGGAATTCTGTTGCTCGCGGTGCTGTTCGACCAGTATCGTCGCAACCAGCGGCGCGCGATGAAGATCTGACCGGTAGCGCGTCGCTCGCGAAAGCGATGGATCCATGCGACAGATATCGGGAGACGGCATGCAACAGAATCATCCGGCCGCGTCGGCGACGCTGCTGGCCGACAGCCGCAACACGCTCGGCGAAGGCGCGACGTGGTGCGATGCGACACACGCGCTGTACTGGACGGACATCGAAGGCGCGCGCTTGTGGCGATGCCGCGCGGACGGTTCGGAGCTCGCGCACTGGCCGATGCCCGAGCGGCTCGCGTGTTTCGCGCTGACCGACGATCCGGACGTGCTGCTCGTCGGGCTCGCGACGCATCTCGCATTCTTCGACCTGAGCAGCGGTGCGTTCACGCGGATCGTCGAGGTCGAATCCGACCTGCCGACCCGGCTGAACGACGGCCGCTGCGATCCGTTCGGCGCGTTCGTGTTCGGGATGAAGGACGAAGGCGGCGAGCCGCCGCGTGCGGTCGGTGGTTTCTACCGGCTCAATCCGGATCTCACGCTCGAACGGCTCGCGCTGCCGCCGGCGGCGATCGCGAACAGCATCGCGTTCTCGCCGGACGGTTCGAAGATGTATTTCTGCGATTCGCTGGTGCGCGAGATTTTCGTCTGCGATTACCGCGCGGGTGGCGACGTCGCGAATGTGCGGCCGTTCGCGCGCCTGACCGATGCGGACGGCGACCCGGACGGCTCGACGATCGATCGCGACGGCGGCCTGTGGAACGCGCAGTGGGGCGGACGGCGGGTGGTGCGCTACGGGCCGGACGGCGTCGAGACGGCGCGCGTCGACGTGCCGACCGCGCAGCCGAGCTGCGCGGCGCTCGATGGCGAAGGCCGCCTGTACGTGACGAGCGCGCGCGTCGGGTTGAGCGACGACGCGCTGGCAAGCGACGCGCATGCGGGCGGCGTGTTCGTCGCGCAGACGCGGCATGCGGGGCTGCCGACCGCGCGGTTCATGCCGAAGCGCGCAACCTGAGCGCCCCCGGCGCGGCCGGCGGACGCGCCATCGGCGCATGACCGCGCCGGCCGCCGTGCCTCGATCGGCGCATTCACCACTCGGCGCGTCACTCGCGCGGCGCGTCGAGCCCCAGCCCCAGCAACGCCACCGCGTTGTCCTTCAGGATCAGCGGGTGCACGTCGGGTCGGAACCCGGCGCCGTGGAAATCCTCCAGCCATCTATCCGGCCGTATCAGCGGAAAATCCGATGCGAACAGCACCTTGTGCCTGAGCAGCGTGTTCGCATACTTGACCAGCTCCGGCGAGAAATACTTCGGCGACCATCCCGACAGGTCGATGTAGACGTTCGGCTTGTGCAGCGCGATCGACAGCGCCTGCTCCTGCCACGGCCACGACGGGTGCGCGATCACGATCTTCATGTCCGGAAAGTCGGCCGCGACGTCGTCGAGGTGGATCGGTTCGGAGTACTTCAGACGCAGCCCGCCGCCGCCGCGCATGCCCGATCCCATCCCCGAATGACCGCTGTGGAACACGGCCGGCAGCCCGTGTTCGGCGATCACCTCGTAGATCGGATACGCGAGCCGGTCGTTCGGAAAGCACCCCTGCATCGTCGGGTGGAACTTGAAACCCTTCACGCCGTGTTCTTCGATCAGGCGGCGCGCCTCGCGCGCGCCGAAGCGGCCCTTGTGCGGGTCGATGCTCGCGAACGCGATCATGACGTCGGCGTTGTCCTGCGCGAATTGCGCGATCTCCTCGTTCGGAATGCGGCGCCGGCCGATGTTCGTCTCGCAGTCGACGGTGAACATCACGAAGCCGATGCGGCGCTCGCGGTAATACGCGATCGTCTCCGGAATCGTCGGCCGGCGGCCCTGCTTCAGCACCGTGCCGAAGTACTTGTCGGCCGCGTCGTCGAATTCCTTCGCGAACAGGTCGGGCGGCTGGCAGCACGACACTTCGGCATGCACGTGCGTGTCGATGGCGATCAGGTTGCGGACGTCCAAGCGTGTCTCCTCATGTCGTGAAGGGCAGGCGCCGCGCGGTGCGAAACCGCGCGTTCGTGCCCGTTTAGGGGTTTGTCCCGAGCCGCTTCCATTCTACTTTACATATCAGGTTACCTGATAGTAAATTGGCGTCGAGTCGCGCAGGGCGGCACGGTCATTGGAGAACGAAGATGAGTTACGAAGGTCGCTGGAAAACGGTGAAGGTCGCTGTCGAGGGCGGGATCGCGTGGGTGTCGCTGAACCGTCCGGACAAGCGCAACGCGATGAGCCCGACGCTGAACACGGAGATGATCGACGTGCTGGAAACGGTCGAGCTCGACGCCGAAGCGCAGGTGCTCGTGCTGACCGGCGAGGGCGACGCATGGACGGCCGGGATGGACCTGAAGGAGTATTTCCGCGAAGTGGACGCGGGCCCGGAGATCCTGCAGGAGAAGATCCGCCGCGACGCGAGCCGCTGGCAGTGGCAGCTGCTGCGCATGTATTCGAAGCCGACGATCGCGATGGTCAATGGCTGGTGCTTCGGCGGCGGTTTCTCGCCGCTCGTCGCGTGCGATCTCGCGATCGCGGCCGACGAAGCCGTGTTCGGCCTGTCGGAGATCAACTGGGGCATCCCGCCGGGCAACCTCGTCAGCAAGGCGATGGCGGACACGGTCGGGCATCGCGAGGCGCTGTACTACATCATGACCGGCGATACCTTCACCGGGCAGCAGGCCGCGAAGATGGGGCTCGTCAACAAGAGCGTGCCGCGTGCGCAACTGCGCGACGAAGTGCTTGCACTCGCCGCGAAGCTGCTCGACAAGAATCCGGTCGTGATCCGCAATGCGAAGCACGGCTTCAAGCGCTGCCGCGAACTGACGTGGGAGCAGAACGAGGATTACCTGTACGCGAAGCTCGACCAGGCGAACTATCGCGATCCGGAAGGCGGCCGCGAGCAGGGCCTCAAGCAGTTCCTCGACGACAAGAGCATCAAGCCGGGCCTGCAGGCATACAAGCGCTGACGCGCGACGCGGCACGCAACCGGACTGAGCGGAGACAGCGAAATGCACGAAGTGAATTTGTTGATCGACGGCGTGTCGCGCGGCGCGTCGGATGGCGGAACGTTCGACCGGATCGATCCGGCGACGGGACAGGTGGCGTCGCGCGCCGCCGCGGCGACGCTCGCCGATGCGGACGCCGCGGTCGCGGCGGCCGCGCGCGCGTTTCCCGCGTGGGCGGCGCTCGCGCCGACCGAGCGCCGCCGGCGGCTGCTCGCGGCGGCCGACCGCATGGACGCGCGCGCCGGCGAATTCATCGAGATCGGCCGCGCGGAAACCGGCGCGATGGCGAACTGGTACGGCTTCAACGTGATGCTCGCGGCCAACATGCTGCGCGAGGCCGCCGCGATGACGACGCAGATCGACGGCGCGGTGATTCCGTCCGACGTGCCGGGCAGCCTCGCGATGGCCGTGCGCCAGCCGTGCGGCGTCGTGCTCGGCATCGCGCCGTGGAACGCGCCGGTGATCCTCGCGACCCGCGCGCTCGCGATGCCGCTCGCGTGCGGCAACACGGTCGTGCTGAAGGCATCCGAAGGCTGCCCGGGCGTGCACCGGCTGATCGGCAGCGTGCTGCATGACGCGGGGCTCGGCGATGGCGTCGTCAACGTGATCACGCATGCGCCGCAGGACGCACCGGCGATCGTCGAACGGCTGATCGCGAACCCGGCGGTGCGACGCGTCAACTTCACCGGGTCGACGCGCGTCGGCCGGATCGTCGCGACGCTCGCCGCGCAGCACCTGAAGCCGGCGCTGCTCGAACTCGGCGGCAAGGCGCCGGTGCTCGTGCTCGACGACGCGGATCTCGATGCGGCGGTCGACGCGGTCGCGTTCGGCGCGTTCTTCAACCAGGGCCAGATCTGCATGTCGACCGAGCGCGTGATCGTCGACCGGAAAGTCGCCGATGCGTTCGTCGAGCGGCTCGTCGCGAAGGCGCGTACGCTGAAGGCGGGCAATCCGGCCGCACCGGGCGTCGTGCTCGGCACGCTGGAAAGCGCGGCGGCCGCGCAGCGCATCGCGGCGCTGGTCGCCGATGCGCGCGCGCACGGCGCGGCGTTGCCGCTCGGCTGCGAAGTCGACGGCGCGGTGATGCAGCCGACGATCGTCGACGGCGTGACGCGCGACATGAAGCTCTACGCGGACGAATCGTTCGGGCCGGTCGTGACCGTGCAGCGCGTCGACGGCGACGAAGCGGCGCTGGCTGCCGCGAACGACAGCGAATACGGGCTGTCGGCCGCGGTGTTCAGCCGCGACATCGCACGCGCGATGCAGGTCGCGAAACGGATCGAGTCGGGCATCTGCCACATCAACGGCCCGACCGTGCACGACGAGGCGCAGATGCCGTTCGGCGGCGTGAAGGCGAGCGGCTACGGCCGGTTCGGCAGCAAGGCGTCGATCGCCGAATTCACCGATCTGCGCTGGATCACCGTGCAGACCGCGCCGCGCCACTACCCGATCTGAGCGGGCCGCCGCGCAGCGGCTACGACAACGACACAATGAAGTTCCCGCCGCGCGCTGCAAGCGCGCCGGCGGAACCGACTGGAGACAGACCTTGGATGCGGATCCGACCCAACTGCGCGGCATCGCCGCCGCGCAGCCGGCCCCCGCCGGCTACCGCCCCGTCGCGATCGGCGCGGCGCCGCCCGACATCGCGCAACGCGACGGCTGCTGGACCCTGCGTGCATCGACCGCGCTCGGCGCGTATCCGCGCCGGCTGACCGACCGGCTCGTCAGCGGTGCGCAAGCGCATCCGGACCGCTGGCTCGTCGCGCGGCGCGGCCCCGACGGCGCGTGGATCGGCATCAGCTATGCGCAGATGCTCGAACGCGCACGCGCGATCGGCCAGGCACTGCTCGATCGCGGGCTGTCGGCCGAGCGGCCGGTCGCGATCCTGTCCGGCAACGATCTCGAACACCTGCAGGTCGCGTTCGGCGCGCTGTGGGCCGGCATTCCGTATGCGCCGCTGTCGCCCGCGTATTCGCTCGTGTCGAGCGACTACGGCAAGCTCCGCCATGCGCTGGCGCTGCTGACGCCGGGGCTGGTGTTTGCCGCCGACGGCGATGTATTCCGCGCCGCGCTCGATGCGACGGTGCCGCCCGACGTCGAGCGCGTGGTCGTGTCGGCGGCGGACGGGATGCACGGCGTCACGCGCCTCGCGTCGCTGCTCGACACCGTGCCGGGCAGCGTCGACGCCGCGCACGATGCGATAACCGGCGATACGATCGCCAAGTTCCTCTTCACGTCCGGTTCGACGCGGCTGCCGAAGGCGGTGCCGACCACGCACCGCATGCTGTGCAGCAACCAGCAGATGCTGCTCGAAACGTTTCCGCAATTCGGCATCGAGCCGCCGGTGCTGGTCGACTGGCTGCCGTGGAACCACACGTTCGGCGGCAGCCACAACGTGGGGATTGCGCTGTACAACGGCGGCACGCTGTATATCGACGACGGCAAGCCGGTCGCCGGCAAGTTCGACGAGACGCTGCGCAACCTGCGCGAGATCGCGCCGACGGTGTACTTCAACGTGCCGAAAGGCTGGGAGGAACTGACCGCCGCGCTCGAAACGGACGCGGCGCTGCGCGCGACCTTCTTCTCGCGCGTGAAGATGTATTTCTTCGCGGGCGCGGGGCTGTCGCAGGCCGCGTGGGACCGGCTCGAGCGCGTGACGCTCGCGCACTGCGGCGAGCGCATCCGGATCATGGCGGGCCTCGGGATGACCGAGGCCGCGCCGTCATGCATGTTCACCACCGGGCCGATGTCGGGCGCCGGCTACATCGGCCTGCCCGCGCCCGGCTGCGACGCGAAGCTGGTGCCGGTCGACGGCAAGCTCGAGGCGCGCTTCCGGGGGCCGAACGTGATGGCCGGCTACTGGCGCGCAGGCCGCGACGACGCGCGCGAGGTGTTCGACGACGAAGGCTACTACCGCAGCGGCGACGCGGTGCGTTTCGTCGATCCGCAGCGTCCGGAGATCGGGCTGATGTTCGACGGCCGGATCGCCGAGGATTTCAAGCTGTCGTCGGGGACCTTCGTGAGCGTCGGGCCGATGCGCGCGCGGATCGTGTCGAACGGCGCGCCGTATGTGCAGGACGCGGTCGTGACCGGAATGAATCGCGACGACGTCGGCGCGATGATCTTCCCGCGCGTCGACGATTGCCGCCGCCTCGCCGGCGCGGGGCCGGACGCCGACTTGCGCGCGGTGTTGCAGGCGCCGGCCGTGCGTGCGTTCTTCGCGGACCTGTTGGCACGGCTGAACCGCGACGCGACCGGCAGCGCGACGTTCATCGCGCGGCTGTGCCTGCTCGACACGCCGCCGTCGCTCGATCTCGGCGAAATCACCGACAAGGGTTCGATCAACCAGCGCGCGGTGCTGACGCAGCGCGTGGCCGTGGTCGAAGCGATGTATGCGCGCGACGCGGCCGATGCGGGCGTGATCGTCGCCGGTGCGGCGCGCGGCGCATAAGGCGCGCATGCTGTGCAGCGTCGGCGCCGCGCCGTGCGACGATCCGTTCCGTGCGGACCAGCGCGCGGTCGGCGCTGACTTCTTCGACTATCCGCTTGCGGCGTTCGGGCATCGGCGCGCTCGTGCTCGTGTTCGTGCTCGTTCAGGCCGGATGCCGGGCGTCGTTGCTGGCTGCCTGGGCGCAAAGCCTGCTGTCGGCGTGAACGGGCGGCGTGCGGCGCGTCCACCGCGCCGCACGCGCTTTCACAGATCCAGCACCAGCAGCGGCGTGACCGCACGCGAACAGCACGGCAGCATCTGATCGTTGGCCGCGCGTTCGTCGTCGGTCAGGTAGACGTCGCGATGATCGGGCGTGCCGGACAGCACGCGCGTGAGACAGGTGCCGCACACGCCCTGCTCGCACGATACCGGCACCTCGATTCCACAGCCGCGCAGCGCTTCGACGATCGTCGTGCCGGCAGGCACGTCGACGACGCGGCCCGATTGCGCGAGCGATACCTGGAACGTATGGTCGTCTCCGCCTTCGCCTGGGGCAGCCGCGGTGTCCACGCCGGCCGCACCTAAGCCGGCCGCACCGAAATACTCCCGATGCACATTCGCCGGATCCCAGCCGGCTTGCGCGGCCGCCGCGAGCACGGCGCCGATGAACCCGCCGGGGCCGCACACGTACAGGTGCGTGCGCGCATCCGGCTTCGCGAGCACGTGCGGGAAATCGATGCGCCGGCCGTCCTGCGCGTCGTCGAACCAGAGTCGCGTGCGGGCCTTGAGCGCGGGCGTGTCGAGTCGGTCGAGGAACGCGGCGCGCGCCGGCTCGCGTACGCAGTAATGCAGCTCGAACGACTGGCCGGTCTCGATCAGGTGCGCGGCCATGCTGAGCAGCGGCGTGATCCCGATGCCGCCCGCGAGCAGTACGCTGTGCGCGGCACGCGGGTCGAGCGGGAAGTGGTTGCGCGGCGCGCTGATGTCGAGCGTCGTGCCGGGCTCGCATGCGTGCATCGCGAGTGAGCCGCCGCGCGACGCGGGCTCGCGCAGCACGCCGAGCCGGTAGATGCCGGCCTCCGACGGGCTGTTGCACAGCGAATACTGGCGGACGAAGCCGCCGACGTGGACGTCGATATGCGCGCCGGCCGTAAATGGCGGCAGCGCCGTGCCGTCTGCCGGCGCGAGTTCGAACGCGCAGATGTCGGTCGCGACGGGAAGCTTGCGGATGAGCGTGACTTTCATGAGGAATGGCGAGGTAGGCGTGCCGCACCGCCATGCGGCGGCGGTGCGGCACGCGGTCAGCACGACAGCGCGGCGGCGCGCTCCTGGTCGATCAGCCGGTCGAGCACGCGTCGCGACTGCACGCCGCCCGCGTCGATGTTCAGCTTCAGCAGCGGCCGGTCCGGCCAGCGCAGCAGGTTGCGCTGCTGCGCTTCGAGCATGTCGAGATCCTCGGCGAAGATCGCGCCCTGTCCGTTGCGGATCGTCTCCGTCAACGCGCGATCGTCCACCGCGAAGCTGCGCGCCATGCCCCAGAAGTACCAGATCGACGTCTCGGTTTCCGGCGTGATGAAATCGACGACGATGCTCGACACCTTGTCGCGCGGGTCCGCGTGATAACCGCCCTTGCCCGCATGCGCGACGCCCACCTCGATCATCACGTGGCTCGGCGGCGTGAAATGGCAGATCTGCCAGCGATCGCAGCGCACGTCGTCGGCGAGCCCGTTGCCGCGCAGCGCGGCGGCCCAGAACGGCGGCGGCACGATGCCTTCCATGAAGCGGCTGGTCGTGACCGTGTCGCCGTTCGCCTTCGTCGCGGGCGGCGCTTCCTCGATCTCCGGCTGCCCGATGCTCGATGCATGCACGTAGGTCTCGTGCGTGAGGTCCATCAGGTTGTCGATCATCAGCCGGTAATCGCAGTCGATGTGATAGAGGCCGCCGCCATACGCCCAGCCCGGATCGTCGACCCAGTGCAGCCGGTGAATCGTCGCCGGATCGGCCTGGGCCGGGTCGCCGGGCCACACCCACACGAAGCCGTGCCGCTCGATGGCCGGATAGCGGCGGATCGCCGGAATGCCGCCGACGCGCTGGCACGGCATGCTCGTGCACTTGCCGTCCGCGCCCATCGTCAGCCCGTGATAGCCGCACACGAGCCGGCCGTCGCGCACGGTGCCGAGCGACAGCGGCGCGCCGCGGTGCGGGCAGAAATCCTCGAGCGCGGCGACCGCGCCGTCCGCGTCGCGAAAGAACACCATGCGTTCGCCGCAAATCTGCCGCCCCAGCGGCTTGCCGGCGAATTCGTCCGGCGTGCAGGCCACATACCACGCGTTTTTCAGGAACATGCGTCTCCTCCATGGCGTGCGCGCACGCCGTGTCTGTCGTCGGATGAGCGGCGCGTCATGCGCCGCGCGAAGGTGCCGCGTGCCGGTCAGCCGGCGTCGCGGCGAATCAGGTTGCCGCCCTTAAGCTTCGTCATCGCGCGCTGGCTGTCGAGCACGCGCCGCAGGTTGCCGTGCGCGATCTGCGCGTGCTCGCGCATCAGCGCTTCCGCGCGCGCACCCTGGCGGGATTCGATCGCGTCGAGCACCGCGCGATGCTGGGCTTGCGCGACGATCAGCGTGTCCCGCGCACGCGGATCGAGCGACTGCACGACGACGAACGCGCTCGCGGACGCGAACGGCAATGTCGCGACCTTGTCGATCTGCCGCGCGACGACGTCGCTGCCGGCCGCGGCCGCGAGCAGCCGGTGGAAGCGGGCATTCGCGTCGACGTAGCGCGAGAACGTGTCGTCGGTCAGCGGGCCGGCGAGCAGCACGTCGATCTCGTCGGCGCATGCGCGCAGGTCGCGCAGCATCGACGGCGGCACGCCGCGTTCGGCCGCGAACCGCGCGGCGAGCCCTTCGAGCGTGCCGCGCAGCTCGATCGCGTCGCCGATCTCACGCGCCGAAAACGCGCGCACGGCAAACCCGCCGGTCGAGATCGGCTCGATCAGCCCCTCTTCCTGGAGCCGGATCAGCGCCGCGCGAACCGGCGTGCGCGATACGCCGAGCCGCTCGACGACCCACAGCTCCGAAATGCGTGCGCCGGGAGCGAGTTCTCCGCCGACGATGAGCTCGCGCAGGCCGAGCAGCGTGCGGACCGTTTGCGACGGGGAAGCGGCGCGGGTGTCGGAAGTCGGAGCGTCGAGGTCGGTCATGGCGGATATCGGGGGCAGTGCCGCATTGCCTGTGCAGGCGTGCGGAGTTATCAGGTTGCTTGATAAAAGTGTATACATCGCCGCCGCGCGATCAAGTGGAATCGTGCAAATCAGCGGGTAAACCACGATCGAAACCGCCGAATCGGGTTTGAGTTGTATACAGTGCGCCGGCCGCCGCGATGCAGGCGTTGCGAGCCTGTCCGCCACGCGGGCCGCGTGAGGTAAGATGGCCCGCGATCTTCCTCCCGACACCTTCATGAGTTCGACACCCGTCAAACCGGCCGGCGCAAAACGCGCTGCCCGTGCCACCGAGACCAAACCGCCCATGCGTGCCCAGCAGCGGCTGACCTACCTGATCGGCAATCTCGATCGGCTGCTGCGCCGCCAGATGAGCGATGCGCTCGCACCGCTCGGCGTGACGCTCGCGCAATACACGGCGCTGTCGGTGCTCGAGGCGCGCGGTGCGCTGTCCAATGCGCAGCTCGCGGTGCGCTCGTTCATCACACCGCAATCCGCGAACGAGGTGATGGTCGCGATGGCGGCGCGAGGTTTCGTCACGCGCGAGGCCGATCCGAATCATGGCCGCGTGATCCTGCTGCGCCTGACCGACGAAGGTTCGGCGATCCTGCGCGAATGCGAACGGGTGCTGCGGCCGCTCGAGCGCCGGATGCTCGGCGACGACCTGACCGCCGCCGACGCCGCGCAGGTCCAGCGCACGCTCGAGCTGTTCGTGCGCAACCTGCGCGACTGAACCGCGTTTTCGCTTCTTTCGTCGTTCCGCACGGCCTTGTCCGGCCGGCTTCCGCGCGCGTTGCGGGTTAACACCGGCGCACCGCACACTTGAAATATCAGGTTACCTGTTATTAAATCGTCCCGTCCTTCGATGGGATGACGGTCCGCACGACCGGCTGGTCGAGCGGATTTTATTTCGGACAATGAATCAGGCTACCTGATAATTTCTGACGCATGGTCCGATTACGACAAAGACACCGCGCATGCGTCCCGGCATGACGCGCAGTACAAGGTTTGGAGACGACATGGACACTTCCGTTGCCGAGAGGCCGGCCGTCGCGACGACGCTCGGCCTGTGTTTCGCGATCGCGCTGCTCGAGGGGCTCGACCTGCAGTCGGTCGGCGTCGCCGCGCCGCGCATGGCTCACGAATTCGGGCTCACGGTTTCGCAGATGGGGCTCGCGTTCAGCGCCGGCACGTTCGGCCTGCTGCCGGGCGCGATGCTCGGCGGTTGGCTCGCCGACCGGATCGGCCGCAAGCACGTGCTGATCGCGTCGGTCTGCCTGTTCGGGCTGCTGTCGATCGCGACCGCGCAGGTGTCGAGCTTCGCGATGCTGGTCGTCGTGCGCGCGCTGACCGGCCTCGGCCTCGGCGGTGCGATGCCGAACCTGATCGCGCTGTCTTCCGAAGCGGCCGACGCGCGCTCGCGCAGCAGCGCGGTCGCCGTGATGTACTGCGGCATTCCGTTCGGCGGCGTGATCGCGTCGCTGATCGGCGTGCTGCTGGCTGGCGACACCGAATGGCGGCACATCTTCTACGTCGGCGGCATCGGGCCGCTGCTGCTCGCCCCGCTGTTGCTCGCGCTGCTGCCGGAATCGCGCGCGTTCCTCGACGTCAGCGCATCCGGCGCCGCGCGCCCGGGTGTCGGGCACACGCTGTTCGGCGGCACGCGCACGGGCACCACGCTCGCGCTCTGGCTCAGCTATTTCTGCACGCTGATCGTGCTGTACTTCCTGCTGAACTGGCTGCCGTCGCTGATGGCGGCGAAGGGGCTCGCGCGCAGCCAGGCCGGGATCGTGCAGATCTTCTTCAACATCGGCAGCGGCCTCGGCGTGCTCGGCATCGGCATGTCGATGGACCGGATGCGGCCGTCGCGGGTCGTCGGCGGCATGTACGCGGGGATCGTGCTGTCGCTCGCCGCGCTCGCGATCGCACCCGGGCTCGTATGGCTGTCCGCCGCGGCGTTCGCGGCCGGGATGTTCGTCGTCGGCGGCCAGTCGGTGCTGTATGCGCTGGCCGCGATGTACTACCCGACCGCGATGCGCGGCACCGGCGTCGGCTCCGCGGTCGCGGTGGGCCGGCTCGGCTCCGTGGTCGGCCCGCTCGCGGCCGCCGAGCTGCTCGCGATGGGCCGCAGCGCGTCGGTCGTGATCGGCGCGAGCATCCCTGTCACGCTGGTCGCCGCCGTCGCGGCGCTGGTGCTGATCCGGCGGCCGCAGGCACACGACTGAGTTTCTTTACTTTCACCCACGAGCGCCGGCAGAGCGCGATATCGACGCAGGTCTGGAGACACTAACCATGAAGCACACCAAAGCCTTGCTGGCAGCCGGCGCATGCGCGCTGGCCGCGACCGGCGCGCACGCGCAATCGAGCGTGACGCTGTACGGGATCATCGACACCGGCGTCGAATACGTGTCGCACGCGAACGCGGCCGGCGACCACGTGGTGCGGATGCCGGGCGTGACCGGCGAGATGCCGTCGCGCTGGGGCCTGCGCGGCAGCGAGGATCTCGGCGGCGGTTATCAGGCGGTATTCACGCTGGAAAGCGGCTTCAACGTGCGCGGCGGCGATCTCGGCCAGGGCGGGCGACTGTTCGGCCGGCAGGCGTTCATCGGGCTGAAGGGCGGCTTCGGCACGCTCGCGTTCGGCCGCCAGTACACGATGACGTACCTCGCGCTGCAGGGCGCGGACATCATCGGCCCCGATATCTACGGGCTCGGCTCGTTCGACGCGTACGTGCCGAACGGCCGCGCCGACAACGCGGTGACTTACCTCGGCACCTATCGCGGCGTGACGCTCGGCGCCGCCTATTCGTTCGGCCGCGACAGCGCGGGCACCGGCAACTCGCCGGGGCAGGGCACGTGCGCGGGGCAGGTACCGGGCCACGCGGTCGAGTGCCGCAACTGGTCGGCGATGCTCAAGTACGACAGCGCGTATTTCGGTGCGGCGGCGTCATACGAGGAGCAGCGCGGCGGCACGGGCGCGGCCGCGAACTTCTTCGACGGCGTCGCGCCGGTCGCCTTCACGAGCAGCGCGGGCAAGGACGCGCGCGTGCACGTGAGCGCGTATGCGCAGGCGGCGGGCGCACGGATCGGCGCGGGCTGGATCGGGCGGCGCGTGTCGACCGGTTCGCCGGCCGCGCCCGGTGCGCATTCCGACCTGTTCTTCGTCGGTGCGTCGTATGCGGTCAAGCCGGACTTCATCGTTGACGGCGAAGGCTACCGGATCGTCAACAGCGCGCACGACACGCGCGCGACGATGGCGACGCTGCGCGCGACCTACCTGCTGACGAAGCGCACGTCGGTCTACGCGCAAAGCTCGTATCTGTGGAACAGCGCGCATGCGCGCTACGCGGTCAGCGGCGGCGGCCCCGGCACGACGCCCGGCGCGGGGATGGGGCAGCTCGGCGCGATGGTCGGCGTCAAGCACATGTTCTGATCCGGCAACCTGACGAACGGGAGGTATCTTGAACAGAAAATCTGCATTCCTCTGCATTGCGCCGATCTCCGTGGCGATGCTCGCCAGTTGCGGCGGCGACGATTCGGTCAGCTCCGCGCCCACGCACCTGAGCGCCGCGACGCCGGCCGCGATGGCGCAGACCTGCGACGCGCTCGCGGCGAAGCTCGCGTATGCGAACACGTCGTTCACGTCGGTTGCGACCGCGGCCGCCGGTGCGCTGACGGTGGCCGGCAAGCCGATCGCCGAGCACTGCGTGATCGAAGGGAAGATGAATGAGCGCGTGAGCGCGGTGGACGGCAACACCTATGCGATCGGCTTCGAGATGCGCTTGCCGAAGGCGTGGAACGGCCGCTTCTTCTACCAGGCGAACGGCGGGCTCGACGGCAACGTCGTGACCGCGACCGGCGAGATCGGCGGCGGCGGGCCGCTGACCGATGCGCTGAACCAGGGTTTCGCGGTGATCAGCTCGGATTCCGGGCACAGCGGCGCGCAGAACCCGCTGTTCGGCCTCGATCCGCAGGCGCGGCTCGACTACGGTTATGGCGCCGTCGATGCGCTGACGCCGATGGCGAAGCAGGTGATCCGCCTCGCCTACGGGAAGGCGCCCGACCGCAGCTATTTCGGCGGCTGCTCGAACGGCGGCCGTCACGCGATGGTCACGGCGGTGCGCAACCCGGCCGACTACGACGGCATCATCGCGGGCGATCCGGGTTTCCATTTGCCGAAGGCGGCGATCGGCGAGATGTACGGCGCGCAGCAGTTCGCGAAGATCGCGTCGGCAACCGGATCGAACGGGCTGCCGGATATCCGCAGCGGCTTCACCGACACGGAGCGCCGGTTCGTCGGCGCGAAGATACTCGACAAATGCGATGCGCTCGACGGCGTGGCCGACGGGATGGTGCAGGACGTCGCCGCGTGCCAGGCGCACTTCAGCGTCGAAGCCGATATTCCGACCTGCGCGAACGGCACGCGCACCGGCGCATGCCTGACGACCGCGCAGAAAACCGCGCTCGAAAACGTGTTCGCGGGCGCACGCAACAGCGCGGGCACGGCGCTCTATGCGAGCTTTCCGTACGATCCCGGCGTGGCTGGCGGCGGCTGGGCCGCGTGGAAGCAGTCGAACTCCATCGTGCTCGATCCGGTCGCGATGGCGTTCACGTTCATGTCGCCGCCGAAAAGCACCGCGACGCTCGCGAACCTGCCCGGTTTCGCACTTGGCTTCGACATGGACAACGACGCGCCGGCGATCTTCGCGACGAGCGGCGTGTACACGCAATCCGCGTGGTCGTTCATGACGCCGCCCGACGAGACGAACCTGTCCGCGTTGAAGTCGCGCGGCGCGAAGCTGCTCGTCTATCACGGCACGGGCGACCCGGTGTTCTCGTCCAACGACACGAGCGACTGGTACCAGCGGGTCGCGCAGGCGAACGGCGGCGATGCGTCGAGCTTCGCGCGCTACTATCCGGTGCCCGGGATGAACCACTGTGCGGGCGGGCCGGCGGCCGACCAGTTCGACATGCTGACGCCGCTCGTCGCGTGGGTCGAGCAGGGGCAGGCGCCCGCCGCGATCGTGGCTGCCGCGCGCGACGCGACGAACGCGGCGCCGAGTGCGGACGTGCCGGCGTCGTGGGGCGCGGGACGCACGCGCCCGCTGTGCCCGTATCCGCAGGTGGCGCGCTACAACGGCACCGGCGACGTGAATTCGGCAGCGAGCTTCAGTTGCCGCTGACGTAGCCGTGGATGCGAAACGCCCGGCGCGTGCAGTCGCGCGCCGGGCGTTTCGCCGCCACACGCGACAGCCGCACTCACTCGCCGGAATCGACCGGCACCTCGAGCCCGACCTTCACGCGGCTCATGCTTACCAGCGTCTTGAACCGCTTCACGTTGTTGTTCGCGAAGAACAGCTCGCGCGTGAGCGCGTTGTACTGATCCATGTTGCGCACGGCGAGGATCAGCACGAAATCCCATTCCCCCGTCACGTAGTAGCACTGCTGGATCTGCGGGCAGAGCTCGAAGGTCCGCTTCATCGCGTCGAGCAGGTCGATCTGCTCGCTCTCGACCTCGACGTTCACGACGATCGTCAGCGGATGATCGACCTTGTCCGGCGCGACGACGGCGGTGTAGCGCGCGATCACGCCGTCTTCCGCGAGACGCTTCAAACGCCGGTTCACCGCCGCCGTCGACAGATTCACGCGTGCGCCGAGTTCGCTTTGCGGCGTCTGCGCGTCGCGCTGCACTTCCATCAACAGCTTGCGATCGAACGCATCGAGTGGGGTCGTCATGATGGTGCGTGAAACCTCGAAAGAATGAGAAATTTTTGCGTCCGGGCAACCGATTTGGCGATTTTATTGACCGGCATGCGCAATATTATTTTTCGGACCGACGGCGAACGCAACCCGCGCTTGCCCGATCCGACCCACCCGACGGACCGCCGGCGCGGTCCTGCTCCGGAGCCTCTCGCCATGCTGATCGCCAACCCCCGCGCGTCGCGCGCCGCCTATCCCGATGCGCTGCGCCGCGTGATGAACATCGCGTCGGCCGACGAAAGCGGCGCGTGGCTGTCGCACTGGCCGCTCGTCGGCAACGCGCGCACGCCGCTGCGCGCGCTGCCCGACCTCGCCGCGCGGCTCGGCGTCGCGAGCGTCAGCGTGAAGGACGAGTCGTGCCGCTCGCCGCTCGGCAGCTTCAAGGCGCTCGGCGCGCCGATCGCGCTGGTGCGGCTCGTGAAGCGCCTGCGGCGCACCCACGATTTCGATCCGCAAGGGCTGGTCATCGGCCGCTACGCAGCGCAGCTCGCCGACCTGACGGTGATCAGCGCGACCGACGGCAATCACGGCCGTGCGCTGGCCGCCGCGGCGCGGGCGATCGGCTGCGGCTGCGTGATCGTGCTGCACGCGAATGTCGACGCCGAGCGCGAACGCGCGATCTCGGCGTACGGCGCGCGGATCGTGCGCATCGCGGGCAACTACGACGAGTCGGTCGTATGCGCGGCGCAGCTTGCACAGGCGAACGGCTGGTACGTCGTGTCGGATACGTCGTACGACGGCTACGAAGCGATTCCGCGCGACGTGATGCAGGGTTATGGCGTGATCGCCGCCGAGGTCGCCGCGCAGGCGGCCCAATACGACGGGAGGCCGTTCACGCACGTGTTGCTGCAGGGCGGCGTGGGCGGACTCGCCGCGGGCGTGGCAAGTTACCTGTGGGAGCGCGATGGCGTGCAGCGGCCGCATTTCATCGTGGTCGAGCCGCGCCAGGCTGACTGCCTGTACCAGAGCGCGCTCGCGGGGCGCGCGGCGAAGGCGACCGGCAGCGTCGATTCGGTGATGGCCGGGCTCGCGTGCGGCGAGGCGTCGCCGCTCGCATGGGATTTCCTCGAGCTGTGCATCGACCACTTCATGCTGATCGACGATGAAGACGCGGTGCACGCGATGCGCGGCCTCGCGGCCGGCAGCGAACGCGACGTGCCGCTCGTCGCCGGCGAATCGGGCGCGGCCGGCATTGCGGGGCTGGAGATGCTGATGCGCGACCCGGTGCTCGCGCGGCAGGCGGGGCTCGACGCGTGCTCGCGCGTGCTGGCGATCAATACGGAAGGTGCGACGGCACCTTCCGTGTACCGGAACTGCGTCGGCGAGGCGGCCGACGCCGTGCTGGCGCGGCAGCGCGACTGGCTGAACCGCGCGGCGGTAGCGGCCTGAACGACCAATCGACCGACGAGGCAAGCGCAATGGACACAATCGACGCAATGGAAGAAAGCACGCTGCAGGAGCGACTGAAGACCTGGCGCCGCCATCTGCACCAGCATCCGGAGACGGGTTTCGAAGAGGTGAACACGTCCGACTACGTCGCGCGCATCCTGACGACGCTCGGGCTCGACGTGCATCGCGGCATCGGCGGCACGGGGCTCGTCGCGAACCTGATGGTGGGCTCCGGCCAACGCGCGATCGGCATCCGCGCGGACATGGACGCGCTGAACATCGCCGAGCACGCGCCGGGACGCGAACACGCGTCGCGCACGCCCGGCAAGATGCATGCGTGCGGGCACGACGGCCACATGTCGATGGTGCTCGGTGCGGCGCAACTGCTGGCCGAGCGCAAGGACTTCGACGGCACGGTGCGCTTCATCTTCCAGCCGGCCGAGGAGCATGGCCGCGGCGCGAAGGCGATGATGGCCGACGGGCTGTTCGAGCGCTTTCCGGTCGACGCGATCTTCGGCGCGCACAACATGCCGGGCATGCGCGCGGGCACGTTCTCGACGCGCGCGGGCGGCATCATGGCGAGCGAGGACAATTTCGTGATCCGGATCGACGGGCGCGGCACGCATGCGGCGCGCCCGCACATGGGCATCGATCCGATCGTGATCGGCGCGCAGGTCGTGCTCGCGCTGCAGACGATCGTGTCGCGCAATCTCGATCCGGGCCAGCAGGCCGTGATCTCGTGCACCGAATTCATCACCGACGGGCTGCGCAACGTGCTGCCGTCGACCGTGACGATCAAGGGCGACACGCGCAGCTATTCGCGCGACGTGCAGGCGCTGCTGGAAACGCGGATGCGCGAGATCAGCGAAGGGATCTGCCGCACGCACGGCGCGGCCTGCACGTTCGACTACACGTACGAGTTCGCGCCGACGGTGAATTCCCCGGAGTGGGTCGACACGGCCGTGCAGGCCGCCGCGCATATCGCAGGCGCCGGCGCGGTGAACGCCGACGTGCAGCCGATGATGATCTCCGAGGATTTCGGCGCGTTCCTGCAGGCCGTGCCCGGCAACTTCGTGTTCATCGGCAACGGCGACGTGGCCGATCGAGGCGGCGTGCCGTTGCATAACGCCGCGTACGATTTCAACGACGAGATCTTGCCGGTCGGTGCACGCTACTTCGCGGAAGTGGCGCGGCTGGCGTTGCGGTCCTGACGATACGCATCGTGCAAAGGTCAGGCGCGCTGGCGCTCACTCCGCCGCGTCGGGCCCGCATCCGGCGAGGCCGCGGATTCGAGCTTCAGCCCATAGTAGAAGGCGACCAGCAGCGCGAGCCACGCCGGGCCGACGAGCAGTGCGACGCGCGTGTCGGGGAAGTACGCCATCAAGCCGATCACGAATGCGAGAAACCCCAACGCGAACCACGAACCGTAAGGCCAGAACGGCATGCGAAAGCCGAGCGTGCGCTGTTCGCTCGGTGCGAGGGACTGCCGGAATTTCATCTGCGTAACGAGGATCACGCCCCAGGTCCAGATCGCGCCGAACGTGGAGATGGACGTGACCCAGACGAAGACCTTCTCGGGAACGAGGTAGTTCAGCAGCACGCCGACCAGCAAGGCGGCCGCCGAGACGAGAATCGCCCGGCGCGGCACGCCGCCGGCGGTCGTCACGGCGAACCCGCGCGGTGCATGACCCTGTTGCGCCAGGCTGTACAGCATGCGGCCGGTACTGAAGATGCCGCCATTGCATGACGAAAGCGCGGCAGTCAGCACGACGAAGTTGATGATCCCGGCGGCGGTCTTGATGCCGAGCCGCTCGAACGTCATCACGAACGGGCTGCCTTGCGTGCCGATCTCGTTCCACGGGTAGATCGACAGGATGACGAACAGCGCGCCGCCGTAGAAGATCACGATGCGCCAGAACACGGAGTTGATCGCGTTCGGAATGGACTTTTGCGGATTGGCCGCTTCGCCCGCCGTCAAGCCGATCATTTCGACGCCGAGGTACGCAAACATGACCATTTGCATCGACATCATGACGCCCTGCATGCCGTTCGGGAGAAAGCCGCCGTGCGCCCACAGGTTCGAGATGCCGGTCGGCGCGCCATGATTGCCGTAGCCGAACACGATCATGCCGAGACCGACCGCGATCATCACGACGATCGTCACGACCTTGATCAGCGCGAACCAGAATTCGAGTTCGCCGTATGCCTTGACCGTCAATAAATTGACGGAGCCCATCATCCCCAGTGCGGCGAGCGCCCAGATCCAGCGCGGCACGTCGGGAAACCAGATGCCCATGTAGATGCCGACCGCGGTGATTTCCGCGATGCACGTGACCAGCCAGAGAAACCAGTAGTTCCATCCGGTGAGGTAGCCGGCGAGCGGGCCGAGATAATTGCGCGCGTAGCGGCTGAACGATCCGGCAACGGGCTCGTGCACGGCCATTTCACCCAACGCGCGCATGATGACGAAGATGACCGCGCCGCCGATGATGTAGGAAAGAATGATGGCGGGCCCCGCCATTTTGATTGCGTTGGCCGAGCCGAGAAACAATCCGACGCCGATAGCGGCGCCAAGCGCCATCAGGCGCATCTGCCGTTGTCCGAGACCTCGATGTAGATCCGATTCGTTTTGTTGCATCAGGACACTCTCTTTGCAATTGAAGGAAAGGGGGGCGCGACGGGTTCGCAAGCGCGGAACGACTCTGCCGGATTCGCGCGCGATCGAGACGACCGTGGTCAGCCGTGCCGGTCGCTTTCGGTGCGAGGCCGGGCAGGTGCGATGGTCGAGTGGGCTGTCGGTTAACGATGAAACCGATGCAACGGATGAAACGCGCACGCGAGTCGGTTCGCGGCGCGAATGAGAAATATGGAGTGCGAATGAATGGAAAGGATCGGGTATTGCATCGAGCTGCGTCTCCGTCAAATAGGGAAATCGGCTCTCTGACAGGAGCCTTGTGTCAACGGCTATGCTAGCGACGGAGGATGAGTTGTTGTTATCGAAAAAATGACGATTTCAGGAAAAAATACTGGTGGTCGGCATTTGTGAACAAAATCTGACTGTCGATAAATCGATCTTCCAGTTTTTTGCACGGCGGGTGCAGCCCCGCCGTCATGCGTCGGCCTACCGCTGCCGCGATGCGTGCCGAAAGCGTGTCCGGCACGCCGGTCGATCCGACGGATCTGCCGAAGTCATCACCGGGAGCATGCGTCCGGCTCGCGCGTGCCGGCGAGCCGGACTCGCATCGCATCACGCCAGCTCGCCCAGGCACGCGTCGAACTGCGCGACGAGTGTGTCGACGTCGTCGCGCGTCGTCTGCGGGCACACGAGCATCATGTTGTGGAACGGCGTGATCAGCACGCCGCGATTCAGCAGGTACAGGTGCACGATGTGTTCGAGCTCGCTGTCGAGTTGCGCGCCGGCAAGCGTGCCGTTGCGCGGCGGCACGGGCGCGAACTGGAATTCGGTGCGTGCGCCGATGCGCGTCACGCACCACGGCAACCCGTGTTTCGCGATCGCCTGTTCGAGCCCGGCGGCCAGCCGCGCGGCGAGTTCGAACATATGCGCATACGCGGCGTCGGTCGCGACTTCGGCCAGCGTCGCGCGCATCGCATGCATCGCGAGCATGTTCGCGGTGAGCGTCGTGCCGATCCCGGAATGGCCGGGCGGCGCGTTCAGCTTCGCCTGCTTTGCGCGTTCCGCGAATTCGGCGCTGAAACCGTACACCGCGCACGGCACGCCGCCTGCGATCGGCTTGCCGACCACCAGCATGTCCGGTTCGAGATCGTGCGCGACCGCGTAGCCGCCCGGGCCGCTGCTGATCGTGTGCGTCTCGTCGATCACGAGCAGCGTGCCGTAGCGGCGCGTCAGTTCGCGCGCCGCATCCCAGAAGCCCGGATCGGGCAGCACCATGCCGATGTTCGTCATCGCGGGCTCGGCGAGCACGCACGCGACATCGCCATGCTTCAGCGCCGCTTCGAGCGCGTCCAGATCGTTGAATTCGACGACGCGCGTGTTCGCGAGCAGGTCGTACGACTGCCCGAGCAGGCTGTCGCGCTGCACGGGGCGGCCGTCGACGAGATCGACGAACACGTCGTCGACCGTGCCGTGATAGCAGCCGTTGAACACGACGATCGTGTTGCGGCCGGTGGCCGCTCGCGCCCAGCGCAGCACGAAGCGGTTCGCGTCGCTCGCGCTCAGCGCGAACTGCCAGACCGGCAGCCGGAAGCGGCGCGCGAGCTCGCGCGACACCCACGCGGCGTCCTCGCTCGGCAGCATCGTCGTGTAGCCGCGTGTGGCCTGCTCGACAAGTGCGCGTGCGACGGGTTCCGGCGCATGGCCGAACATCGCGCCCGTATCGCCGAGGCAGAAATCCACATAGCGATGGCCGTCGACGTCGGTGAAGGTCGCGCCGCGCGCTTCCTTCACGTACAGCGAGAACGGTGTCGACCAGTCCTGCATCCAGTGCAACGGCACGCCGAACAGCAGGTGCTCGGACGCTTCCGCGGACAGTGCGCGGGACGCCGGCATGGCTTCGGTGAACGCACGGCGCTCGCGATCGAACAGCGCGCGGGCGCGGATGAGGTCGACTCCGTGGCGGGAAGGCAAGTGGGGCTCCGGGGCTGTGAAGATGGGGAAACGATAGCGCGGGCGGCGGGGGGCTGAACAGGGGCGGAATTACCGAGGCGAACGAGAGCGCGAATATCCGTTGCGGTTGGCGATGACGTTGCCGAGCGTGAAAGCAGGTGTTTTCCGCGCGAGTTTTATTTGATTTGGAGATGGCACTGGTGAATGGAAGCCGAAAAGAATCGTGAAGGTTTCCATGGATATTTATCCGGACTTTCGTGGCCTATCGTTATTGCACGCGGTGGCGCGAGGTGTTCGTCCGAGTCGGTCGTTGCTGGCTGACGGGGGAATCCGATACGCGATTGCGAATGCATCCGGCCGGCTCGATCGCTTGCGTATGCGGCCGGGTATTTCGAATTCCGCGGCGATTTGCCCGTTAATTTCGGGATAAGCGAATACAGGATTTTCCTGAAATGGCGGGATCGCGAGCTCGAGGCGGGCCGGTTTTTCGGCGATCGGATTTCAACCATCCAGAATGCGGAGCAACACAATGAAGATCGGAAAACATCTTGCCGCACTCGCTGCGTGCGGCGCATTGACCGGCATCGCTTACGCAGGCGCGGCGTCGCAGCAAGCGGTCGTCAAGAAGATCACGCTGACGGCGCATATCGGCGACAGCCTGTTCGTGTCGAGACCGGACAATTCCGCGTGGTACGACGTGGTCGAACTGAACGCGACGGACCGTGCGCAGCAGAGCTTCGCCACGACGCTGCCGATCCGCGTGCGCACGACGAACCCCGATATCAACGTCACGCTGGTGCAGCCGCTGCGGCTGTCGAACGGTCGCGACGAGATGGCCAACGCGAAAGTCGTGCTGACGGGCAAGGCAGGCGATGCGGAAATCGCGTCCGGCGCCGCTCGCACGATCACGCTGGTCAAGCCCGGGCACGACGGCTTTGACGGCTACGACGAAACCCGCAACCTGAAGGTCAGCGCCCATGTGCCGGTCGTCAGTGGCGCGACCTCGACCAATGGGAGTTACCACGGCGATCTGGTGCTGATGTTCGAGCCGGCCGCTTCGGCGGGACGCGAGCCGGCGACGGGTGCGGTAGCGGCTGCGGGCGAGTAGGTCGTTGCCCCGGCGGACGTCGTCGGCCGGGGCGTTTCAGTTGAAGTTTGTGCGCATAAATGTACGACAACATATCTCTAAAGACGCATTCACTGATGTGAGTGGGCGCACACATCAGGGGCACTAACTCAGTAAAAACAGGGTAAACGACAAATACGTGTGCGGCTTCGATCGCATTTAGACTGCGCGTTGTAGTACGACGACGTATAAATAGCGATCCGCCGTCCGGCGCGTCGATACCCCATACACTGAAGGAGTGCCCATGGCCGCAAACAGCCGCCGTTCGTCTTCGTCCGTCCGATCGCCTTCATCGAAGCCGGTGTCGCGCCGCGCATTCATCGGCTGGAGCGGCGCGCTCGCCGGCGGCGCCGTGCTCGGCGGACCGCTCGCGGCGACCCGGGCCTTTGCGGGAGGCCACATGCCCAATGCGTCGGCGGTCGACCTCATCTGGGGCGAGCATGGCGCGGCGGCGCGCATCGCCGCATCGCTCGCGCACGTATCGCGGCTCGCGCTGCGCGGGCGCGACTTCGACGTGACGCACTACGGCGCGCGCCCGTGCGCGACGGTCGCGCAAACGTCGCCGTACACGAACGTCGCGAAATCGCCGGTGAGTCCGGGTTCCGAACTGACGACCGCGCCCGGCGCGTTCGATTCGCGTCCGGCGTTTCTCGCGGCGATCGACGCGTGCCGCCGCGAAGGCGGCGGGCGCGTGGTCGTGCCGTCCGGCAACTGGTACTGCGCGGGGCCGATCGTGCTGCAGAGCAACGTCACGTTCCACCTGAGCGCGAACTGCACGATCTACTTCAGCCCGAACCCGGCCGACTACGCGAAGGACGGCCCGGTCGATTGCGGCGCGAACGGCCGGCTGTACAACAGCCGCTGGCAGGCGAACGATTGCCTGAACTACGGCGCGCCCGTCTACGCGCGCAACGCGACGAACATCGCGCTGACGGGCGAGGGCCCGACGTCGGTGCTCAACGGGCAGGCGATGACGCCGTTCTCCGGCAGCGGGGCCGGCAGCGTCTGCTGGTGGACCTACAAGGGCTCGTCGGGCGCGTACGGCGCAAGCGCGTCGGTGCCGAGCCAGGCCTATGCGAATCCGAACAACGTCGACCTGCGGATCATCGCGCCCGCGATTCCCGACGCGCTCTACGCGCTGCTCACGTCGCCGGTCACGCCGTGGCAGCAGGACCAGAACTACCTGCCCGCGCTGTCCGAGGCCGGCGTGCCGGTCGAGAAGCGCATCTTCGGCCTCGGCCACTACCTGCGGCCGTGCATGGTCGAATTCATCGGCTGCACGAACGTGCTGATGGCGAACTACCAGACGCAGAACACGCCGTTCTGGCAGCACCATCCGACCGCGTCGCGCCATGTCGTGATTCGCGGCGTGACGACGAACAGCGTCGGCCCGAACAACGACGGCTTCGATCCGGACGCATGCACCGACGTGCTGTGCGAGGACTGCACGTTCAATACCGGCGACGACTGCATCGCGATCAAATCCGGCAAGGATCGCGACACCGAATACGGGCCGGCGAAGCGGCACCTGATCCGCAACTGCACGATGAACAGCGGGCACGGCGGCATCACGCTCGGCAGCGAGATGGGCGGCGGCGTCGAGCAGATCTATGCGACCAACCTGTCGATGCTGAACGCGAACTGGCAGACCAACCCGCTGAACATCGCGATCCGCGTGAAGACCAACATGAATCGCGGCGGCTACGTGAAGGACTTCCACGTGAAGGGCGTCACGCTGCCGAACGGCGTGACGCTGAAGGGCGGCGGCTACGGCAGCGCGCTGCTCGCGGGCAGCCCCATCAACGCGAGCGTGCCGCTCGGCGTCGTCACGCCGTCGGCCGGCAACCCGTCGGCCGCGCAGGGCGGCATCGTCACGTTCGACTGCGATTACCAGCCCGCGAACGATGCGGTGCGCACGCGCGCGCCGGTCGTGCAGAACGTGACGATCTCCGGCGTGAAGGCGAGCAACGTGACGCTGAACGGCGTGACCGCGTCGTGTTTCCAGGCGATCGTTGCGCAGGGGCCGGTCGTGTTCGACTACAACGGCACGCCGCCTGCGCCGGTCGTGCAGCCGATCTCCGGCGTGACGATCAGCGATTGCGACTTCGGCACGCCGGTCGCGTCGGGCACGCCGACGGTCACGTCGCCGGGGCCGATCTATGCGTTCAACGTGAGCGCGCTGACGCTGACGAACGTGACGATCGCCGGGCAGGCCGTCAACACGACGATTACCGACCAGCGGTGACTTGGTGATACGAGGTGAAGGTGACGGGCGTTCGCGTGCGCCGCTCGATGCACGCGAACGCAAGCATGACTGAACGCGTCAAGCCAGCGTCTTGACCATGTGATGTTCGTCGTAGAAGCGGCCGTCGACGAACAGCGAGCGCGGTTCCGTGCCGAACCGGACGAACCCCTGCGACGCATACAGCCGCTCGGCGGTGCCGTTGACTTCGTTCACGCACAGCATCAGTTGCTTGCACTGCCACGCTTGCGCCGCATGAGCGGTCGCGCTCTCGAGCAGCGCCTGCGCGATGCCCTGCCCGCGATACGCGGGATCGACGAACACGCCCCAGATCGTCGCCTTGTGCGCGATCTTCGCGCGCGCATCGCGACGCACACCCGTGATGCCGACGAGCGTGTCGCCGTCGAACGCGCCGAACACGGCGCGCTCGTGGCTCGGCGTGATGCGCGTCGCGAATTCGCTGACCGGCACCTGCGATTCTTCGTCGAGCGTGGGCAGGAAAGACGTGGGCGCGGTGTCGACCGCACGCAGGCGGAGGGTCTGAAAACGGGCGGCGTCGGCCGCGTCGAGCAGGCGGGTCGTGATCGTCATCGAGGGGATTCCGGTAGAGGGCTGTACGTGCCGGCGCGGGCTGCTGCGGCCGCACGATGCATCGTGGCTATGCTAATCGGAATCCGGATGACGTGTGACGGCGTTCGATGCGTCGTGCGGCCAGGCCGCGCCCTGGTCCCCGGATCGCGTCGCGCGGTCGACGCGCATCGCGGTCGGTGCGGAGCGCGTGTGATTGCGACGCGGTCGGTCCATGCAGGCGAGCGGTGAAACGGCCGTGCAACGCGTCGCGCCGGAGACGGACACGAATGTGGAGGGACTGCGAAAGTGCCGGCGGCGCGTCATGCGCGTCGCGCCGGCACGAAGGATGAGGATCACGTGAAGCAAGCGAGCCGTCGCGCCGAACCGGCACACGACATCAAACGCGCGGGATGCGCCCGCTCAGGTCAGGCGCACTGAATCGGCATCAATACCGCGACAACTGATTGCCGTTGATCTGCACGCGGTCGCCCGGCCGCAGGTTGCCCGGCGACTGCACGTCGAACGAACGCGTCGAGCCGTCGCTGACCTGCACGTCGATCCGGTAGCTGCTCGGCGGTTGCGCGGCGCCCATCTGCTGGCCGATCTGGTTGCCCGCAACCGCGCCGCCGAGCGCGCCGATCACGGTGGCCGCATCGCGGCCGTGGCCGCGGCCGAACTGGTTGCCCACCAGGCCGCCGACCAGCGCACCGACGACGGTGCCGGCGACGCCCGCCGGGCCAACCGAACCGCTGACCGGCTGGATGTTCGCGACCGTGCCGTACTGCGTGCCGTAGCCGCTCCCGTACTGGTTGCCGTATTGCTGCTGATTGCCATACTGGTCATACGGCTGCGACCCGTATTGCGGCTGGTTGCCGTACTGGTCGTACGGCTGCTGCTGCACGTAGCCGGGTTGCGAATACGCGGGCTGCGAATAAGCGGGCGTCGCATATTGCTGCTGCGGATAACCCGGCTGCGCGCCGTAATAACCGGGTGCGACGCAGGCGGTCAGCGGAAGCGCCGCCACGGCGACGAGCGAGGCGAACAGAACGGTCTTCGTGGAAGGAATGCGCATCATGATGGTTCCTGCATCGGCAACGTGTTCGCCGACGGATACCGGGACGGGTGGCGAACTCGGCGTGAGTATAAGGAATGGCCGAATGCGTGTCCGGTGCGGCCGGGTAACAACGTGTAAAGTCTGTTGCCGCGCAAATCGCCGGCTTGCGCGGGGCGGTCGCGCAGCGGTCGGCAAAGGCGGCGGCGCCCGTTCGGCAGCTTCGATTACGCGTATCGACAGCGGTCCTGCGGCGTGTTTTTTGAGGCGGTTGACCCCTCGATTCCGGCGCCCGAAATCTCGGCTTCCGCGACGCCCCCGACGGGCCGTTGGCATGCAGGCCGTCTCCGACGAGATCGGACCCCGCTGCGGCATCTTGCTGGCGTGGCGTTTGCGCCGCCCATCGCGAAATCGAATGCGCGGCATCGCGACATTTAATTGGCCTCGGGCGGCGGCGTCCGATATCGTGGCCGGATTCCCTGCCAACGGTCGCGCCGCGCCGGCTGCGGTTCCTTCTCCTGTCCGCGCCGGTGTCGCGCGGCGGCCGCCCCACAGATTCCGAGCCATGACCGATCGTATCTTCATCAACGCCGTCGACGCCGGCGGCCAGCCCATCAACCTCGTCGTCCGTGACGGCCGCTTCAACGCGATCGGTGTCGATTGCACGGCCGCGCCAGGTGCGGAGACGATCGACCTCGACGGCCGCGTCGTGCTGCCCGGCTTCATCGATGGCCACATCCATCTCGACAAGAGTTTCGTCGGCGATCGCTGGGTGCCGCACGAATCGGTCGGCTCGCTGCGCGAGCGGCTCGCGGTCGAGAAGCGCCAGCTCGCGGCCGCGCCGCCGATCGTCGAGCGCGCGAACGCACTGATCGCGCAGGCCGCCGCATTCGGCACGGTCGCGATGCGCAGCCACGTCGACGTCGATGCGACGACGGGCCTGTCGAACCTGCAGGCCGTAATGGCCGCGCGCGAGCAATGGCGCGGGATCGTCGACATCGAACTCGTCGCGTTTCCACAGGCCGGCGTCGTGTCGTGCCCGGGCACCGCCGACATTCTCGACGCGGCCGTGCGCGAAGGCGCGGACGTGGTCGGCGGGATCGACCCGACGACGCTCGACGGCGATGCAGACGGCCAGCTCGACATCGTGTTCGGCATCGCCGAGAAGCGCGGCGCGAAGATCGACATCCACCTGCACGAGCCGGGCGAGACGGGCATCGCGCAACTGCTGCGGATCGCGGCGCGCACGCGCGCGGCGGGGCTCAGTGGGCGCGTGAACGTGAGCCATGCGTACGCGCTCGGCGAAGTCGGCTACGACGACGTCCAGCGCACGGCGGCGGCACTCGCCGAAGCCGGCGTGTCGATCCTGACGAATGCGCCGGGCGACTGCGCGTTTCCGCCGGTGCGGCAGTTGCGCGACGCGGGCGTGCACGTGTTCGCGGGCAACGACAACATCCGCGATGCGTGGTGGCCGTACGGCAACGGCGACATGCTGCAGCGCGCGATGATGGTCGGCTATCGGTCGGGCTTCTATACCGACGAAGCGCTCGGCGTCGCGCTCGACATGGCGACGCACGCCGGCGCGCGCGTGATCGGCAAGGAGAACTACGGAATCGCGGTCGGCTGCGACGCGACGTTCGTCGCGGTGCGCGCGCCGAATGCGGCGGCGGCCGTCGCAGGCGTGCCGGCCGAACGCTGGGTGTTCCGTCGCGGCGAAAGCGATACGGGCGCGCCGTTCGCTCCCGCGCTGCGCTTCACGCGCTGACCGACCCGACCGCGGGCAGCGCGTGAAGCGCCGTGCCCGCTACGCACTGACCGCACTGACCGACCACACCGGAACCGACATGACGAACCTGCTGATCCGCAATGTCCGCACGAGCGCCGACGCTGCGCTCGACATCCTGATCGAAGGCGATCGCATCGCGCGCGTCGGCCCGTCGCTCGACGCGCCCGCCGGCTGCGCGATCGAGGACGGCGCGGGCGCGCTCGCGCTGCCTGGCCTCGTCGAAGGCCACACGCACCTCGACAAGACCCACTGGGGGATGCCGTGGTACCGCAACCAGGTCGGGCCGCGACTCGTCGACCGCATCGACAACGAACGGCACTATCGCGCGACGAGCGGCCATGACGCGGGCGCCGCATCGCTCGCGCTGGCGCGCGCGTTCCTCGCGGCCGGCACGACGCGTATTCGCACGCACGTCGACGTCGATACCGAAGCCGGGCTGCGGCACCTGCACGGCGTGCTCGCGACGCGCGAGACGCTGCGCGGGCAGGTTGAAATCCAGATCGTCGCGTTTCCGCAATCGGGCGTGCTCAAGCGGCCCGGCACCGACGCGCTGTTGTCCGACGCGCTCGGCGCCGGCGCCGATCTGCTCGGCGGGCTCGACCCGTGCGCGATCGAAGGCGATCCGGTCGAGGCGGTGGACGTGCTGTTCGCGATCGCCGAGCGCCACGGCCGCGGGCTCGACATCCACCTGCACGAGCGCGCGTCGATGGGCGCGTACTCGCTCGACCTGATCCTGCAGCGCACGGCCGCACACGGCATGCACGGGAAGGTCACGATCAGCCACGGGTTCTGTCTCGGCGATCTTGCCGAACGCGAGCGCGATGCGCTGCTCGCGCGGATGGCCGAACTCGGCGTCGCGATCGTCACGACCGCGCCGGCGGATGTGCCGGTGCCGCCGGTGGCCGCGTGCCGCGCGGCGGGCGTGACCGTCATTGGCGGCAACGACGGCGTGCGCGACACGTGGACGCCGTACGGTTCGCCCGACATGCTCGAACGCGCGATGCTGATCGGCATGCGCAACGACTTCCGCCGCGACGACGCGCTCGAAGTCGCGCTCGACTGCGTGACGCACAGCGCCGCACGCGGTTGCGGTTTCGCAAACTACGGGCTGCAGCCTGGCAGCCGCGCGGACGTCGTGCTCGTCGATGCGCTGACGTTCGCCGAGTCCGTCGTCGCGCGGCCGGTGCGACGGGTCGTCGTGTCGTCGGGGAGGATCGTCGCGCGCAACGGCGCGCTGGTCTGAGCGCCGTGTCGCGCCGGTATGATCCGGTTTTCAGCCGGATTTCCCGGGAGACGACGATGCAACGCACGACAGCGGCACGGGCCGCACGATGGATGGCGGCGACCCTGTTCGCCGTGAACGCCGCGCATGCGGTGGCGGCCGGCCCGAACGACGCGCAGCAGGAAGCGAATCGGCGGACCGTGCTCGCGTTCTACGAAAAAGGCTTGAACGACAAAGACGCCGACGCCGCGCTCGCGTATGTCGGCGAGCGCTACGTGCAGCACAACCCGAACGCGGCCGACGGCCGCGACGGTTTCCGCAAGTTCGTCGCGTTCCTGCGCGACAAATATCCGCAGTCGCACAGCGAGATCAAACGCTCGTTCGTCGACGGCGACTACGTGATCCTGCACGTGCACGCGGTGCGCGAACCCGGCACGCGCGGCAGCGCGATCATGGACATCTTCCGGCTCGAGAACGGCAAGATCGTCGAGCACTGGGACGTCAACCAGCCGGTGCCCGAGCAGGCCGCGAACGGGAACACGATGTTCTGAGTTGTCCGGGGTGTGCAGCTGCCTTGCTGCTTCCTGAACAAACTCCGCCGCTCGACTATTCCTCGTGCTCCAGCATCGACGCGAGCGCCTTCGTCAGTTCGCTGACCATCGGGTCGGCCGTCGGCCGATGCAGGATGGCGATGTCCATGTGCTCGATCGGCGCGAAACCCTGCTTCGCGGTCAGCACGGTGTGCTCGTCGGTCACCACGCGCGCCGGCAGCACGCTGATGCCGAGCCCGTCGGCGACGGCGGCCTGGATGCCGCTCAGGCTCGACGTCGTGAAGCTGATTCGCCAGCGGCGGCCGCGCTCCTCGATCGCCTTGATCATGTCGTCGCGATAGAGCCCGCGCGGCGGAAACACGACGATCGGCACCGGGTCGAGATCGATCGACGGATGCTTCGCGCTGTCGATCCAGCGCAGCTTCTCGGGCCAGCGCACGACGGCCTCGCGGCTGTCGCGCCGCTGCTTGATCAGCACGAGGTCGAGCTCGCCGCGGTCGTATGCGGCGCTGACGTCGCGGCTCAGTCCGCACGTCACTTCGAGCTTGACCTGCGGATGCTCGCGATTGAACGCGGCGAGCGCATGGGTCGTGCGGCCCGCCGCGAAATCGTCCGGCACGCCGAGCCGGATCGTCAGCGCGACCGTCGCGCCCGACAGCGCTTCCTGCATCTCGTCGTTCAACGCGAGCATGCGCCGTGCATAGCTGAGCACCGTCACGCCCGCGTCGGTCGACCGTACGTCGCGCGTGCCGCGATCGAGCAGGCGGTGCCCGGCGATTTCCTCGAGCCGGCGCACCTTCTGGCTGACCGTCGACTGCGTCGAGTGCAGGCGCGCGGAGGCGGTCGTGAAGCTGCCGCAGTCGGCCACCATCACGAGCGCGCGCAGCAGGTCGAGGTCGAACAGGGGTCTATTCATTTTTGCACTTTTGCGGATTCGAACATTTCATTTCCAAATGCGTGCGACGACTTTTAACATGGCCGGACGCCGCGGGCAATCGCGGTTTCGCCGGACCCGGCGCGGCGTCGCGTGGACGCCTGACGCATCGCATCTGCCGCGCATCGGCGAGCGCGGCGGCGCGGTAGGTTTTAGTGCGAGCTGGCGTCGCGGCCGAGTTGTGGATTCATTGGCACCGATGCGGTATAGGACGCATCGCCAATACTGGTCAAGCAGTGCCAGAAAAGGCTTTGCTTCGCTTACCTGTATAGACATTGCCATCTCGTAGATATCCGTAAAAACACACTCTGTGGCAGGCGTGCGTCGCGCAGGGTAAACGCCAAAAAAACGCGAAAATCCAGCCGAGAAGCCGTATTTAAAGCACCATCTCTTCCTTTTCGCCCCCGCCCGCCCTCACTCCACCCCGGGCCCCGCTTCTTCCTGCTTGCGCTCGAAAATTGAGCGGTCTAGACTGCATCGTAGTTTCAACGAAGTCCCCGTCTTTCGCGCACCGCACCGCGTCGGCATCCCGGCGCGGCGCCATCTACCGGACGCCGGCGGTCGCCCGCCGCGTCGAGACCTTCAAGGACACGTCATGAACCGCACTGCAAAGCTCCTCGTTACCGCGCTGGCGTTCGCGCCGCTCGTGTCGTTCGCGCAGGACACGTCGACGATCCGCTGGGGCATCGATCCCACGTATCCGCCGTTCGAGGCGAAGCAGCCCGACGGCTCGCTCGCCGGTTTCGACATCGACCTGCGCAACGCGATCTGCGAGGAACTGCGCGCGAAGTGCGTGTGGGTCGAGCAGGGCTTCGACGGGATGATTCCGGCGCTGCGCGCGCGCAAGTTCGACGTGATCATGTCCGCGATGACGGCCACCGACGAGCGGCTCAAGCAGATCGACTTCTCGAACAAGCTGTATGCGTCGCCGGGCGCGCTGGTCGCGCCGGTCGGCTCGAAACTGTTGCCGACCGCGGCGTCGCTTGCGGGCAAGCGCATCGGGATCGACCAGGGCACGACGCAGGAGGCGTACGCGAAGGCCGAATGGGCGACCAAGGGTGTGACGATCGTCTCGTACCAGAACCAGGATCAGGTGTACCAGGATCTCGTCAACGGCCGCCTCGATGCAACCTTCCAGGACAAGACGCAGGCCGGTTACTCGTTCCTGAAGACGCCGCGCGGCAAGGGCTACGCGTTCGCGGGCCCCGACGTGACCGACGCGCGCATCACCGGCTACGGCGTCGCGATGGGGCTGCGCAAGGGCGACGCCGACATGAAGAAGCGGCTGAACGACGCGATCGTCGCGATCCGCGCGAACGGCACGTACCAGAAGATCGCCGCGAAATACTTCGACTTCGATATCTACGGCGCGAAGCAACTGACCGCCGCACCGTGACTCCGTGATTCATTCAATCGACAGGCACACCATGACGAGCATCCAGGACCGCGTCGCGCAAGCCGTGACGCCCGAACTGATCGCCGCGTTCCGCGAGGAAGGCGCGGTCTGCATCAAGGGCATCTTTTCGCCCGACGAAGTGGCCGCGCTCCGGGCCGGCATCGACGCGAATCTCGCGCAGCCGAGCGAGCGCGCGAAAGTCGCGAGCCGGCCCGACGATCCGGGCTGGTTCTTCGAGGATTTCTGCAACTGGCAGCACAACGACGCGTACCGCGACTTCATCGTGCGTTCGCCGGCGCCGTCGGTGGCCGCCGCGCTGATGGGCACGGAGCACGTGCGGCTGCATCACGACCACCTGCTCGTGAAGGAACCCGGCACGCGGCAGCGCACGCCGTGGCACCAAGACCAGCCGTACTACAACATCGAAGGCGACGACAACGTCAGCATGTGGATTCCGGTCGATCCGGTGCCGCTCGAATCGACGCTGGAATTCGTCGCGGGCTCGCATCGCGGGCCGTGGCTGATGCCGCGCACGTTCATGGACAAGGAGGCGAAGTGGTTTCCGGAAGGCAGCCTCGCGGACCTGCCCGACATCGAAGCCGATCGCACGGCGTTCCCGATCCGCCACTGGGCGCTCGAGCCGGGCGACATGGTGTGCTTCCGGATGCTCACGCTGCATGCGTCGGGCGGCACGCAGAACCGCCGGCGCGCGTTCTCGATCCGCTTCGTCGGCGACGATATCCGTCACGCGCCGCGCCGCTGGAAAACGTCGCCCGATTTCCCCGGGCTCGCGGAGCAACTGCCCGACGGCGCGCCGCTCGAACACCCGCTGTTTCCGGTCGTGTGGTCGCGCGGCGCGGGGCAGGTCGGCGCGATCTGACCGACGCAGGTAACGAGCGCGGCGGCCGTTTCCTGACGAAACGGCCGCCGCGCGTTTTTGTGCGTGTCGGCGTGTGGCGAAGGGTCAGGTCGGGTGGCGCCCGGCGCCCGGCTTGAAGCGCGAGCCGAGCCGGTAGCGGTTGCCCGGATGCAGGAAATGCACGAACGTGACGGGCAGCCCGTCCGTCCAGGTGCGGCGCGTGAGCGTGAGGCACGGCTCGTCGGCGCGCATGTCGAGCAGCCGCGCCTGTTCGCCGGTCGGCAGCGACGCGTCGACGACGTGCTCGATTTCCAGTTCGTAGTGCGACACGTTGTTGTACAGGTACTCGGACGGCGGCTCGACCTGGAAATCCTGGTCGATGAAACCGGGCGCGGCGGCCGGGTTCACGTAGCGGTCCTCGAGCTGGATCGGGCGGCCGTTTTCCTCGTGCACGCACACCACGTGAAAGACCGGCGTGTTGACCGGTAGGCCGAACGCGGCCGCGACGTCGAACGATGCGGGTTCGCTCGACCGGCTCAGCACGCGGCAGCGATATTCGTGCCCGCGCGCGCGGATTTCGTCGCGGATATGCGCAATCATCAACAGGTTCGACTGCGGCTTCGCCTCGGCGACGAAGGTGCCGACACCCGCGATGCGCTTCAGTACACCTTCCTCGGTCAGCTCGCGCAGCGCGCGGTTGACCGTCATGCGCGCGACGCCGAACTGTGCGGCGAGATCGAGTTCGGACGGAATGCGGTCCCCCGGGCGCCAGTCGCCCGCGTCGACGTTCTGGCGAACGAGCGTCTTGATCTGCTGGAACGGTGCGGTGGCCTTTGTGACCATCGGGGGGATCCTTGTGGATGAAATACGGGAGCGATTCTATCGCCTTTCCGCAGGCGTGCTATGGACTTGGCCATGCGCAAATCGGGCACACGCAAACCGAGCTCGCCCAAGCCGGCGTGCGCGATTCGAGCCCGGTGCGGGCATGCCGTCTGCAACACGGGCCCGCATCCGGGATGCGACGTCGCGTGCGCTATGCATGGCCGGCCGGATCGCGGTGACGCGAATCACAAATCCCGCACGTCGGCCGTCGGCGTGGAGCCGAACGCATCGCTCAGCGCATAGCCGATCAACTGCCGTGCGGCCGCCTCGGGCGTCGCGAGCGCGCCGCTCGACTTCAACTGGTCGAACTTCTCGCGCATCGGGAAGTTGTCTTCGCTGGTCGAGCGGATCGTCGCCTGCATGCCCGTATCGACGACACCCGGCGCGACGCTGCAGATCCGCAACGCGCCGTTCGCATCGAGCGCGACCGCGCGCGCATGGTGATCGAGTGCGGCCTTGGTCGCGCAGTAGACGCTCCAGCCCGCGTACGCGTTGCGCGCCGCGCCGCTCGACAGGTGCAGGATCCGGCATTCGGTCGTGGCGGATGCCGCTTGCACGAGCGCGGCCGACAGCATCAACGGCGCCGCGACGTTCAGGCCGACCGCGCGCGCGACGATCGCCGGATCCTGCGCGGCGAGCGGGCCGATCGGATCGACGATGCCGGCGTTGTTGAACAGCAGCACGAGCGACGCGCCGTCGACGAAGCTGCGCAGCGTGTCGCCGGCCAGCCAGGTCGCGACGGCCGACGTGTCCGACAGGTCGAGTTCGACTTCGGCGAAGCGGTCACCGGCTTGCGACGCGAGCGACGGATGACGGCTGCGCGACACGCCGAGCACGGCGATGCCTTCCTGCAGCAGTTGTTCGGCGAGCGATGCGCCGAGGCCGCGCGTGTGTCCGGTGACGATGGCGCGCACGTGCGGCGCGGTTGAGGATGCAGTCATGGTGGCGAACCGGTGATTGGGTGAAAAGGTGAACGGTGCTGACGAGCGGCGCGCAGGCGCGGCGGCAGTGCGTGCTGGGCGGGTGATGCGTGGTATTGGCGTGTAGAGGTGTGCAGAGGCGGTTGCGCGCGGCGCCGCGGATGTCCGCGTGAACGCATATCGTAGCGCCGGCATGCGTGCCACGCAAACGCGAGCATGCGCCGCACGCTGCGGCGTGTGTGAAGCGCGAGTTCACAAGTGCCGCGCGCATGCATCGCCGCGCGGCGCCGGGAGGCCGATACGTTGGACGAAAGCGGCTGCGGCAAGTGCGCGCGCCGGCGCGGCGAGCAGCGCCGGGCCATGCGTCGCGAGCTATCATATGGCTCGCCCGTTCGCGATGCCGGACGGGCCGCGACCGTTCCCCTCACCTGCTGCACGCTGCGAAGCCAACATGAACTCCACGCCGGATACGCCCACGCCACGCCCCCTTCGCGAACTTACGCCTCTCGAGGCCCGCATTCTCGGTGTGCTGGTCGAGAAACAGCACACGGTGCCGGACACGTACCCGCTGTCGCTGAATGCGCTGACCGCGGGCTGCAACCAGAAAACCGCGCGCTCGCCGGTGATGAACGTCAGCGAGGATGAAGTCACGACCGCGCTCGACGGGCTGAAGCACCTGAGCCTCGTGATGGAAGGCAGCAGCAGCCGTGTGCCGCGTTTCGAGCACAACATGAACCGTGTGCTCGGCATCCCGAGCCAGGCGATTGCGCTGCTCACGATCCTGCTGCTGCGCGGCCCGCAGACGGCCGCCGAGCTGCGCCTGAACAGCGCGCGCCTGCATGGCTTCGCGGATATCTCGTCGGTCGAGGCGTTTCTCGACGAACTCGCGGCCCGTGCGCAGGCGCTCGTCGTCCGGCTGCCGCGTGCGCCGGGCGCGCGCGAGAACCGCTGGATGCACCTGATGTGCGGCGAGGTAAACGTGGCCGACTTCGCGAGCGCGGATGCCGGCGGCGCGGACACCGTGCCGCCTTCCGAATTCGAGGCGCTAAAGGCCGAGCAGAAGCGCCTCGCGGATGAAGTGGCGCGACTGAGTGAGCTGGTTCAGCGGATGGCCAGCGAACTGGGGATCGACGTCGACGCGCAGGGCGGCGCGGGCTGATCCACGGCGCGATGCGACGCGGTGCCGGCGCGCGTACGCGCGCCGCGCAACGGGCATCAATTACCGCGACGCCATCGCTACCAGCGGCACCCGGTTTGTTCGGATGCGTCGACATCCAGCGCCCTGCCGAACGCGGTTTTCTTGCCGGTGCGTGCGTTGGTGTAGGTCATCGAATAGATGTTGGCGCCCTGGGACATCATTTCGTATCGCCCGTTGATCTTGCCGTCGACCATTTCGGCCCAGGTTGTCGTGTACTGGTGCGGGCGGTCTTCGGCGAGCACTTCGTCTTCCTCTTGCTCGATCACCAGCGGGAGCGCCGTTTTCGATTTCGCGTACCGGACCATGCCGCCCGACCATTTGACCGCATCGTCGTAGTAGGTGCGCATCTCGAAGCGCACGGGTTTGTCGCCATCCGATGTGAAGCAGAGCACGTCGGTGGAAACCTTGGCGAGTGCCGGCAACGACATGCAGAGCAGTACGGCGGCGAGGGCTTTTTTCATGATGGTGTGTGAGTGAAGAAGCGGCATTTCAACCGATGCTGATCCGCGTAGCGCCCGCATCGACGAGCCGGAACAGCAGATCCTCGACGGCCGTTTCGGGCGCGGAACCGAGATCCGCATTGACGCGCCACCCCTGTTCCGTGCGAACCGGTTCCGACAGGTAGTGAACGATGCCATGCAGCCCGTCTTCGGCCGGCGTGTTCTCGTCGTCGACATCGAACCACGCGAAGAACCATGTCTTGAATGCATCGACCGCCGTGCTTTCGTCGAGGCCATCGGCCTCGATCGCGGCCCAGTCCCACACGAACGGGCGGATCGACACGGCCGCCGTTTCGAGGTCGAACGCGAACGGCTCGAAATCCAGTTGCGAGGTCGAATCGACCATCGACGGCTGGCCGGCCGCGTCGCCTTCGGCCGGGATCGCGTCGGCCCGGCATGGCAGCGCGAGCGGCCCTTCGGTGGCCAGTGTGCCGTCGGCCTGCCGGTAGGCCGGTTCGACGATCACCGCCGGTTGCGCTGCCGCTTTCGCGAGCAGGTCGGCGTAGGGTTGGCGGATGGCACGGAGCAGTTCGGATACGGTCATCGTGGCGCGTCGGTTGGGCAGGAAACGATCGGTCACACGCAGGCGGTGGGCCGTGCGGCCCGCATCGCACGACGGGCCGCTTCGGTAACGGACAGCCGTGATCGTACGGCACTTCATCCGGGGGCGGACAGTCGGCCGAACGACCGGGGCGCCCGCATTGCGTTGCAGCGGATTTAGACGTTTCCCTTCAAACAACGGAAAACGCCCATCGAACGCGTTCCCGTTGTGCTTCAATTCATCCGGTTTGTAGTCCTACTAAAATTGCAGATTCCGAACAAGCCGGATCATTCATTCACAGGAGACAGTCGATGGCACGGAAACGCTTTTGAAGCGGCAATCGCGATGGTCTGCAACACCGCCGAACTTCCTTCGATGAAAGCAGGTTATCCAAGGGGCCCCCACCCATGTCCTCCAGACGCTTGATGATTGCCGCGGCCGCCGTGTCCGCCGCACTGGCCATCTCCGCACCGCCGGCCAGCGCCGACTCGCCGACCGTGTCCGATCCGTTCTATACGTACACCGGCGCCACGCCATTGGCATCGATTCCACCGGGCACGGTGCTGAAGACGCGCAACGTCACCTATCACGTGGCCGGTATTCCGACCGCGCTGACCGCGCAGCAGTTGCTGTATCGCACCAACAACGCGCGGAACCAGCCCGTCGTCAACGTGACGTCCGTGATCCGGAGCCAGGTCAGCAACGGCCAGGCCATCTCGTACCAGTCGGCCTACGATTCGCTGAATCCGTACGACGAGCCGTCGCAGGTGATCGCCGGCGATCGCGACGTAACCAAGGTCATCAACGTGGGCACGGTGCTCTACAGCGCGGAATCGATTCCGCTGTCGACACTGCTGCTGCTGGGCTACAACATCATCGTGCCCGATACGGAAGGCCAGACGGCGGACTTCGCCGCCGGCCCCGAATACGGGATGACGACGCTCGATTCGATCCGCGCGGCGCTCAACACGCCGTCGACCGGCCTGAATCCGTCGAGCAAGGTCGCGATGATCGGCTATTCCGGCGGTGCGATCGCGACGAACTGGGCCGCGCAACTCGCGCCGAGCTATGCGCCCGACATCGACAGGCAGCTCGTCGGCGCGGCGGAGGGCGGCGTGCTGGTCGACCCCGCGCACAATCTGCGCTATGTGGACGGCAGCATCGTCTGGGGCGGCGTCGCCGCGGCCGCGCTTGCCGGGCTGTCGCGCGGCTACGACTTCGACCTGACGCCCTATCTCAGCGACACCGGCGTTGCCGTGTTCAAGGACATCCAGAGCCAGTCGCTCGCGTACATCCTGCCGAAGTACACGGGCCTGCATTGGGCGACGCTGTTCAAGCCGCAATACGCGAACGACATCAACAGCATTCCGGTGTATGTGAAGTATGCGAACAAGGTGAATGCGGGGCTGGCCGCGTCGCCGACGATCCCGATGTATATCGGCCAGGGCACGGCGGGCGCGCTCGACGGCACGTTCGGCAGCCAGGTGGGCGACGGCGTGATGCTTGCGTACGACGTGCGCGCGCTTGCGCAGAAGTTCTGCGCGAGCGGCACGCCGGTCACGTACACCGAGTATCCGCTCGAACATGTGGGCGCGATCGTGCCCTGGGTGGCCGGCATGCTGCCGTGGCTCTACGACCGCTTCAACGGGAAAGCCGCGCCGAGCAACTGCTGGCTGACGGCGCTGCTGCCGAGCAATTCGCTGGCGCCCGAGACGCTGCACTAGACGCGCCGGGGCGACGCGGTGAAGGGCAGGGCGATCCGCTGCGGATCGCCCTTTTTGCATCCCGCGTTCGCCGTCTGTCGCATGACCCTGACCGCCGTCACATGCATCCCCCCGCCACACCCGGCTGCCGCCTCTCGCGAGTGCCATAATCGAGCCTGCACATCATTCCAGACGTCCCCCGGAGAATCACCATGCAGAACCTCGACAATCCTTCCCACGATCGCGAGGTAGGCAGCGCCGACGCGACGCAGGACACCACGCGCATCGACGATGTCCGCATCGGCGCCGTGCGTCCGCTGATTTCGCCGGCGCTGCTGCTCGACGAATTGCCGGTGCCGGCCGCCACGCAGACGCTCGTCGAGGATACGCGCCGCGCGATCGGCGACATCCTGCACGGCCGCGACGACCGGCTGCTGCTCGTCGTCGGCCCGTGCTCGATCCACGATCACGACCAGGCGCTCGACTACGCGCGCCGCCTGAAAGTTGCCGCCGATGCGCTGAAGGACGACCTGCTGATCACGATGCGCGTCTACTTCGAGAAGCCGCGCACGACGGTCGGCTGGAAGGGCTACATCAACGATCCGCGCCTGGACGGCAGCTTCCGCATCAACGAAGGGCTGCGCGCCGCGCGGCAGTTGCTGCTCGACGTCAACGCGCTCGGCCTGCCGGCCGCGACCGAATTCCTCGACCTGCTGAGCCCGCAGTACATCGCCGACCTGATCGCGTGGGGCGCGATCGGCGCGCGCACGACCGAAAGCCAGAGCCACCGCCAGCTCGCGTCGGGGCTGAGCTGCCCGATCGGTTTCAAGAACGGCACCGACGGCGGCGTGCAGGTCGCGTCGGATGCGATCGTCGCCGCGGCCGCGAGCCATGCGTTCATGGGGATGACGAAGATGGGGATGGCCGCGATCTTCGAAACGCGCGGCAACGACGATGCGCACGTGATCCTGCGCGGCGGCAAGAGCGGCCCGAACTACGACGCCGCGCATGTCGAGGCGGGCTGCGCGGTGCTGCGCAAGGCCGGGCTGCGCGAGCAGGTGATGGTCGACTGCTCGCACGCGAACTCGAACAAGTCGCACGAGCGGCAGATCGACGTCGCGCAGGATCTCGCGCGGCAACTGTCGCAGGGCGAGCACCGGATCGTCGGCGTGATGGTCGAGAGCCATCTCGAGGCCGGGCGGCAGGATCTGAAGCCGGGCGTGCCGTTGCAGTACGGCGTGTCGATCACCGATGCGTGCTTGAGCTGGACGCAGACGGAGCCGGTGCTCGATGTGCTGGCGGAGGCGGTGCGGCATCGGCGGGTGTATTCGCGGAATGCGTGACAGGGGTGGCGCCGACATGCGTGCTGCGTCATCGCGTTCGATGCAGCGTCTTGCGAGTGGCGCTAACATGGGCCGGTGCGATGTGTCGCGCACGGAGGCGGCGAGGCCGGCCGCCGATACCGACAACAATTCACCGGAGTGCATAAAAGTATGGCGTTCTACAAAACCCTCATCGCAGCAACCATCCTCGCATCGAGCGTCAGCGCACACGCGCAGATCGCCGGCGCACAGCCGATCAGCGTGACCGTCGAGCAATCGCAGGCACTGCTCGAAGGCTGGAGCGTGAAGAAGAGCGTGCTCGGCAAGGCCGTCTACAACGACGCGAACCAGAAGGTCGGCACCGTGCGCGACCTGATCGTCGCGCCGGACGGCTCGGTGTCGGCGGCGATCGTGTCGGCCGGCGGTTTCCTCGGCGTGGCCGCGCATGACGTCGCGGTGCCGATCGCGTCGCTCGACGTGCGCAACGGCAACATCTACCTGCCGGGCGCGACGAAGGATGCGCTGAAGGCGACGCCGGCGTTCCAGTACGCGAAGGTGCCGTCGCCGCCGAAGCCGAAGAAGCTCGACGACAAGCACTGATCGATGCGGCCCGGCGCGCGCTGCGCCGGGCCCGGCCGACCGCGGGCCGTGAATGGCCCCGCGCGTCGGCGCGATCGTCGGAGGCCGGGCGCCACATCATGGCGGCGAACGGATTGCTTCGACGATCGATGACGATGCGGCTGCATTGCCGCCGCGCATCCGGCGCGAATCGGTATCGTGATTCACGCCGCACCGCGAACGCCGGCGCTCAGCTTGCCGGCATCGTCTCGTCCACCCAAACCCCGTCGAAACCGAACGCGACCGGCCCGCTCAGGAACACGCTGCCGGTGCCGTCCCATTGAACGCCGACGTCGCCGCCGTCGCATTCCACCCGCACCGTATGGTCGAGCAGCCCGCGCCGGATGCCGTTGACCACCGCACCGCACGAACACGAGCCCGACCCGAGCGGCACGCCGCCGCCGCGCTCCCAGATGCGCAGGCGGATATGCGAGCGGCCGATCACCTGCACGAAATGCACGTTGGTTTTCAGCGGAAACAGCGGATGCGTTTCGATCGCCGGGCCGAGCGCTTCGATATCGATCGCATCGAGATCGTCGACGAAGAACGTGCAGTGCGGATTGCCCATGCTGCACGCGGCCGGTGCGCGGGGCAGCGGAAGGGCGAGCGTGTCGACGGCTTCGGCGACGGGCACGTCCTGCCAGCCGACGCACGGCGCGCCCATCTCGACCGTGATCAGCCTGTGCGCATCGTGCGAACAGAGCAGGCGCCCGCGGCTGGTGCGCAGCACGACCGACGCCGCGCCGGTTTCCCGCATCACCTTCCATGCAACGCCGCGCGTCGCGCTGCCACAAGTATCGAGCATCGAGCCGTCGGGGTTCCAGAACGCGACACGGGCCGCCGCGTCGTCGCAGTCCGATAGCACCGCGAGCTGGTTGAAGCCGATGCCGCGATGCCGGTCGCCGATGCGCCGTACGAGGTCGCAGTCGATCGCGTGCGCATGATCCTGATCCTCGCCGCGCAGGTCGACGATGACGAAGTCATCGCCATTCGCGTTCATCTTCTGAAATCGGATCGGCATGGCGGTTCCGGAATCGAGGCAGGCAAACACTGTACGTGGCTTGCCGGAGCGGATCAATCGACGTGGTCGGGGTGCGACGCACTACTTGGGGCTCACCCGGATTCCGAAGTGAATCGTAAGACATGTAATATAAATGAAAGATTGGATTCGGATCTGTCCTAGTCGGTTATCGCGTGCATTCGCGCAGCGGATCCGACCCACCGCCACGTGTCACCTGGTTCTCAACAGAAACGCCCTATGGAACAACTCGTCGATTCGATCAACGGTGTCATCTGGAGCCCCGCGCTCATCTTCCTCTGCCTCGCCGCGGGGCTGTACTTCTCGCTGCGCACGCGTTTCGCGCAGGTCCGCCACTTCATCGAGATGCTGCGCCTGATGCGCGGCAGCAAGGCGTCGGCGGAAGGCGTGTCGTCGTTCCAGGCGCTGGCGCTGTCGCTGTCGGGGCGCGTCGGCACGGGCAACATCGCGGGCGTCGCCACGGCCATCACGTTCGGCGGCCCCGGCGCGATGTTCTGGATGTGGCTCGTCGCGTTCCTCGGCGCGAGCACCGCGTTCGTCGAATCGACGCTGTCGCAGATCTACAAGGTGCGGCGCGAAGGGCAGTATCGCGGCGGCCCCGCGTATTACATCGAGAAGGGGCTCGGCATCCGCTGGTACGCGGTGGCGTTCGCGATCGCGACCGTGCTCGCGTGCGGGCTGCTGCTGCCCGGCGTGCAGGCGAACGGAATCTCGTCCGCGATCGAGAATTCCTTCGGCATCGCGAAGCCCGTCACCGGCGCGGTGCTCGTGCTGCTGCTCGGCCTGATCATCTTCGGCGGCGTGAAGCGGATCGCGCGCGTCGCGGAAATCGTCGTGCCGTTCATGGCGCTCGGCTACATCCTGATCGCGTGCGTGGTGATTGCGCTCGACATCGAACGCCTGCCGGGCGTCGTCGCGCTGGTGTTCGAGAGCGCGTTCGGCTTCCAGGCCGGCTTCGGCGCGATGCTCGGCATGGCGATCCAGTGGGGCGTGAAGCGCGGCGTCTATTCGAACGAAGCGGGGCAGGGCACGGGTCCGCACGCGTCGGCCGCCGCCGAAGTGAAACACCCGGCGCAGCAGGGGCTCGTGCAGGCGTTCTCCGTCTATGTCGATACGCTGTTCGTCTGCTCGGCGACGGGCTTCATGATCCTCATCACGGGCGCCTACAACGTGGTCGCGCCGAGCGGCCGCGCGCTGTTCTCGGGCGCCGCGGGCATCGAGGCCGGCCCCGGCTATACGCAGATGGCCGTCGAATCGGTGCTGCCCGGCTTCGGCGCGGCATTTGTCGCGATGGCGCTGTTCTTCTTCGCGTTCACAACCATCCTCGCGTACTACTACATCGCGGAAACCAACGTCGCGTACCTGAGCCGCACGCGCAGCAGCACCGCCGGCACGTTCGTGCTGCGCGCGGTGATCCTGCTCGCGACGCTGTACGGCGCCGTGAAGAGCGCGAGCGTCGCGTGGGCGCTCGGCGACATCGGCGTCGGGCTGATGGCGTGGCTGAACCTCGTCGCGATCCTGCTGCTGCAGAAGCCGGCGCTCAAGGCGCTGCGCGACTACGAGGCGCAAAAGCGCGCGGGGCGCGAGCCGTCGTTCGATCCGGCCGCGCTCGGGATCACGAACGCGACGTTCTGGGAGAAGCGGGAGACGGGGCAGGAGGCGACGCGGCTTGCGGAACCTGCTGTCCCGGCCGAACGGCAGACCTGATGCGCGCACCGGTCCGGTGGCCGGGCGAAGCGATCGCGATTGCGTCGATCGTCCGCGCCGCAGGCCGGCCGCTGCGCGGCACTTTGTCATTCGGGGGAGCGCCTGCGGTCGGCGGCAGTGGCGCTCTTGCTCCGTTCACGGGCATGGAGTTCATGCATTTTCGTGCGGTCGATCTTGACCTCGAACGTGCGATAGGCGATGCGCGGAAATCGAACCAGCGCTTGCACCGGAATCTCGGTGACACGCTCGGAAATCGTATCGAGCATCAATCGCAACTGCGGCAAGCCCGTCAGGTAGCGTTCCAGGTGATCCTCCGCTTCGTCGACGGTTTCGTAGAACCCGAGGGTATGGTCCGCAGACAAGGTACCGTCCTTGTCCACGCGGGCCGTTTCGACGAAGAAGCCTTCCACGTAACGTTCCAGCACGAGCAGGTCGACCACGGGAACGTCGTCTACGACACGGCCGACGTAGATCGGATTGTTGACGACAACGACGCGCGTCAACCGGAAGTCATCCGGAATGGATACGCCGCGCTTGGCTAGCGCTTTCGAGAACGCGGCACGATTGCGCTCGACGAAGGCGGACTTGCGCCTGATCTGTGCAACCGCGCCGGTGATGACGGACCGGTTGTTGAAATAGTCGATCGGCTCGGTAGGCGTGATCGAGCATTTGATTTCCCCCAGGATCACCCGTTTTCCGATGACCGCCACCAGGTCGATGTCTTCTTTTTCGCGGTCGCCAGCGTGAAACATAAATGCCGAGCGGAGCACCTGAAAGCGCTGTGAGAGCACGTCGGAGCGGCGCGCAGTCGCCAGGCGCTTGCGCACCTGCTGTTCGAACGGATTGCCTTTCTTCGAGACATTGAAATCCAGATATCGTAACCAGCGCTCGAGCACGTATGCCGAGTGTGCATGCTCGATCGACGGCGCCAACAGGCAGAGGCGCCCGCTCGGTAGTCGAATCAGCGGATGTGTCCAGAGCGTCTGTCGGGTGTTGCCATCAAAAATCATGAAATCGACGAGTCGGCGGGCCGTGTCGACGGCGATCGATAGTGCATATGCGACAGCCTCCGTTACTTCTTCGACGCTGTAGGTCTGCGAAAAATTGATCAGCGATTCGTTCGAGGCAATGCGGGGCCACGCATCCGACTCGGATTCGGCGGTCGAAATACTGCCTATGACCAGCCACGCCGCAACCAGTTGTCGCAAGCTGCAATTCCCGAGTTTTGCGACGGGCTGATCGAGAAGCGGCCCGAGGTAGTCGTCGGCGATCTCCCCGAGCGCAAACAGCGCCTGCTCGGCGGCTTGTGCGGCCCGCTTCTCGGTGGCGCCGGCGAAGTCGAACGCATGGCCTTCCGCGTGACGTTCGACCGCGACGACGAGGCGATGAGGCAGCCGCTGTGCAATCTGTCCGGTGTCGAGCCGCGCGAACTGGCGCGACGCAAAGGCCGCGCGGGAGGCCCGCAACGTTTCGCGGCGATACTCCGAAATCACGCGCCATAACGCGTCCAGTCGACTTTCGGTGGAAACCGGCGAAGCGATCACGCCGGGGAAATCGTCCGCCTCCGTCAGCGCATAGCCATTCCACAGACAGTCCTGCCAGAGAGATTCAAGCAGCCGGTACGTGCCGCAGAGGTTGAGGTCGAGTCGGCAGGCCTCAAACGTCGACATCGGGTCCGAATGGAGATCGAAGCGCGGTTCGCGCAGTCGTTCGCCGATGGCCTTCGTCAGCGATTCGACGATCACGGAGGCAATTTCCTCCACGTTGTGTGCCGAGCCTGAATCCAGATCGAGCTTCAGTTCGACAACGTCGTTGAGGGTTGCGCCATGTTCCCTGGACTGAAGGCGTTCGCTAGTCCGACGCCTCAGGATTCGTTGCTCGAGATTGCCGAGGCCGACGAGGGCACGAACGTAGGCGTCGACGTCGGCCTGCCCGACAATCGATTCATAGCGCCGCCGCAGCACCGCAAGCGCGTTATGGATGCTCAATCCTGTCCAATACAGCGCATCGCATGGTTCGTCCTTGCGATAGGTCCGATGCGCGTGTGTCCACGCTTCTCGCGAAAAGCCTTTGTGGATGGGGGCGGAAATGCCGCCGCGGCGTATGTGCTCGACGAACGAGGTTTCGCGACGAGGAGATGTGCTGGACGTGCTCTTGTTGGACATGATGTCGACCGGATCCGAATGGCCTCGTGCATTCTAGGGGCAATGGCGTGAGCGCGGCCGTGAACGGTTGCGGGCGGTTTCGCACCGCTAATCGTGCAGCCGATGTGCGGGGCTACGTAATTTTACGTAGCCCCGCGTACGTAGTTATCCGCTTGTAAGCCGCCCCCGTCGCACGGAATACTACGGCCCATTGCCGCGGCCTTTGCAAGACCGCGGCACGACGCATCGACGTCACGCGTGTGCGGCCACTTCGCCGCATGCCATCAAAACCACATTGGAGACCAGGAGACGCCATGAATCGGGCTTCCAGTACCCTGCTCTGGATCGCGGTCGCGCTGCTCGGCGCGTTCTCGTTCGGAACGATCGCACTCGCGCACGGCGAGCGCGTCAGTGCCCTCTGGATCGTGATCGCCGCAGTCTGCGTGTATCTGATCGCGTATCGCTTCTACAGCCGTTTCATCGCCAGCAAGGTCATGCAGCTCGACGGGCTGCGGATGACGCCGGCGGTCAAGTTCAACGACGGCCTCGACTACGTGCCGACCAACAAGTACGTGCTGTTCGGCCATCACTTCGCCGCGATCGCCGGCGCGGGGCCGCTCGTCGGGCCCGTGCTCGCCGCGCAGATGGGCTACACGCCCGGCATGCTGTGGATCCTGGCTGGCGTCGTGTTCGCCGGCGCGGTGCAGGACTTCATCGTGCTGTTCATCTCGACGCGCCGCGACGGCCGCTCGCTCGGCGATCTCGTCAAGATGGAGCTTGGCACGGTGCCCGGCGTGATCGCGCTGTTCGGCGCGTTCCTGATCATGGTGATCATCCTCGCGGTGCTCGCGCTGATCGTCGTGAAGGCGCTGACCAATTCGCCGTGGGGCACGTTCACTGTCGCCGCGACGATTCCGATCGCGCTGTTCATGGGCGTCTATACGCGCTACATCCGTCCGGGCCGCATCGGCGAAGTGTCGATCATCGGTTTCGTGCTGCTGATGGCGTCGATCGCGTTCGGCCAGACCGTGCACGATTCGCCCGCGCTTGCCGCATGGTTCACGTTCAGCGGCACGCAGCTCACGTGGATCCTGATCGGCTATGGCTTCGTCGCATCGGTGCTGCCGGTGTGGCTGCTGCTCGCGCCGCGCGACTACCTGTCGACGTTCCTGAAGATCGGCACGATCCTCGGCCTCGCGATCGGCATCCTGGTCGTCGCGCCGGAACTGAAGATGCCCGCGCTGACGAAGTTCGTCGACGGCACGGGCCCGGTATGGTCGGGCAACCTGTTCCCGTTCCTGTTCATCACGATCGCGTGCGGCGCGGTGTCGGGCTTCCACGCGCTGATTTCTTCGGGCACGACGCCGAAGCTGATCGACAACGAAACCAACGCGCGCTTCATCGGTTACGGCGCGATGCTGATGGAATCGTTCGTCGCGATCATGGCGCTGGTCGCCGCGTGCGTGATCGAGCCGGGCATCTACTTCGCGATGAACGCGCCGGCCGCCGTGCTCGGCTCGACGCCGGAAGCCGTCGCGAACACCGTCACGCAGTGGGGCTTCGTGCTGACGCCCGACATGCTCACGCAGACCGCGAAGGCCGTCGGCGAAACGACGATCATCGCGCGCGCAGGCGGCGCGCCGACGCTGGCCGTCGGCATGGCGCACATCCTGCACCAGGTGATCGGCGGCGAAGCGATGATGGCGTTCTGGTATCACTTCGCAATCCTGTTCGAGGCGCTGTTCATCCTGACGGCCGTCGACGCCGGCACGCGCGCGGGCCGCTTCATGCTGCAGGATCTGCTCGGCACGTTCCACCCGGCGCTCAAGCGCACCGAGTCGCTGCCCGCGAACCTGGTCGCCACCGGGCTGTGCGTGGCTGCGTGGGGCTACTTCCTGTACCAGGGCGTGGTCGATCCGCTCGGCGGCATCAACACGCTGTGGCCGCTGTTCGGCATCTCGAACCAGATGCTCGCCGCGATCGCGCTGGTGCTCGGCACCGTCGTGCTGTTCAAGATGAAGCGCGAGCGCTACGCGTGGGTGACGATCGTGCCGACCGCGTGGCTGCTGATCTGCACGCTGACGGCCGGCTGGCAGAAGATTTTCGATGCGAACCCGAAGGTCAGCTTCCTCGCGCACGCGGCGAAGCTGCAGGCCGCGGTGGACGAAGGCAAGGTGCTCGCGCCGGCCAAGTCGATCGCGCAGATGAAGCGGATCATCTTCAACGACTACATCGATGCGGCGCTGGCCGGGCTGTTCATCTTCGTCGTCATCAGCATCGCGGTGTACGGCGTGATCGCCGTGCTGCGCGCGCGCCGCGAGTCGAAGCCGACCGTGCGCGAGACGCCGTACGAAGCGATGCCGGCCGCGCAGGCGCTCGGCAGCGGACGTTAAGGGGAGGCCGCGATGTTCAGCGATCTTGGCAGCGACCTGCGCAGCGCGGGGCGTTACCTCGGGCAGGCGTTGCGGCTGATGGTCGGCCTGCCCGACTACGACACCTACGTCGCGCACATGCGCGAAACCCATCCGGACCGCGAGCCGATGACATACGAGGAATTTTTCCGCGAGCGTCAGAATGCGCGGTACGGGTCGGGAGCAGGGAAGTGTTGCTGAGCCGGGCCGGTGAAACGGTTCGGTGATTTACAAGGAAGCGCCGCGATGGATTTCGCGGCGCTTTTTTCTTTGGCGGGCCCGGCGGCGCGCCTGTCGCGGGTATCGCCGCGTCGTTTGCCGGCGCGCAGCACGGCAACGTCCGGCGGCCGGTATCATAGAACTCACTTTTCCCCCAGTGGACCCGCGCAGGAGAACACGTCGTGCATGTCGGTGAGCGTTTCAACAGCATTTCCCACCTCGTCGGCGCGGTGCTGTCGGTGGCGGGCCTCGTGGCGCTCGTGACGATGGGCGCGCTCGAAGGCGACCCGTACAAGGTGGTGAGCTTCAGCGTGTACGGCGCGATGCTGATCCTGCTCTACGCGATCTCGACGCTGTACCACAGCGTGCGCAACCCGCGCCTGAAAGCGATCCTGCAGAAATGCGACCATTCGGCGATCTACCTGCTGATCGCCGGCAGCTACACGCCGTTCACGCTGGTCACGTTGCGCGGCCCGTGGGGCTGGTCGTTGTTCGGCGTGAGCTGGGGGCTCGCCGTGCTGGGCATCGTGCAGGAACTGACGCTCGGGCGGCGCACGCGCATGCTGTCGATGATCCTGTACGTGCTGATGGGCTGGCTCGCGCTCGTCGCGGTGCGCCCGCTGATCCATGCGCTGCCGCCGGTGGGCACCGCGTGGCTCGTGGCCGGCGGCGTGATCTACAGCGCGGGCATCTACTTCTTCATCAACGACGAACGCATCCGTCACGGGCACGGTATCTGGCACCTGTTCGTGCTGGCCGGCAGCCTGTGCCAGTTCGTCAGTGTCGCGATGTATGTCGCGTGAGCGGAATGTGGCGTTGACCAGGTGACGGCGCGCGGGGTCTGCATGGGTACAGCCCGCTCGCCGGCGGCCGTCATGCACGGTCGGGCGCCGGCGTCGCGGCCTGCAGCGCGAGAAAGCCGACCCATCCCCAATACACGCGATGATGCGCGATCAGCCCGTCGCGCAGATCCATCACCTCGACGAGATCGACCTGGTCCCCTTCCGGTGTTTCGCGCGGATATTCCCACGTGAGCTGGCGGCCGTTCGAGAAGAACAGCCCGGTCCGGTACCAGCGTCCAAGTTTGTTGCCCGGATTACGCAAGCCCGCCGCGAAGAATTTTCCGATCGCGGCCTTGCCGTGCAGCACGCCCGAGCCGTGGTCGGGCAGCGTGACGACGATCAGCGGCGTTTCGAGTATCGCGTCGTCCGCATATAGCGACATCAGCGCATCGAGGTCGCGAGCGACGACGGCGGCGTGCCAGCCTTCATGGATGCGCCGGGCATCGGCGTCGGCGTGTGTCATGGTGGGTTCCCTGAAGTGTCGATAACGGAACCCACTGTATGGGCGCGACGCCGCGAGACGTTTCACGTCGGCCCGAAACGTGGATGCGGCCCTGGTTGAAGGCGGCCGCGTGCCAGACCTTATCCGGCCAGCGCGTCGAGATTCAGCACATACGACTTCCCGATCCACACCGCGCAATCGCGATGGTCGCGCAGGTCGTCGCCGGTATTCGGGTGCAGGAAGATATCGAGCGCGCCGTGGTTCAGCACGAGCCACGGCACGATGTCGTCGAATCGCGCGGCGTCGAACGCGATCTGGTACGACCAGGCCGGATGCGGGCCGACGAGGCGTTCATGAAAGCGGCCGAGTTCGATGACCGCGCCGAACCGTTCGTCGACGACCTGGCGAAACGCCCAGGCCGCGTCGCGGCTGGCCGCATCGAAATAGACGTGCGCGTGCCAACTGTCGATGGCGGTGGTGTCGAGGGCAGCCATGGAAGGACTCGATAAAAAATGGGGAATGCATGAGGCGCCGCGCGAAACGGCCGATGCGTGATTATCGCGCGTCCTTGCCGTATGCGTCGTATCACGGTCCGGCAATCCGAAGCCGATGATTTGTCCTGTATCAGAAGAATCGTTTGATCCGATGAAACCGGGCTTGTGGTATCCGCATGCGCGATATCACGCCGGAAACCTTGTCGGCACGTGCGTTTGCCGGAGTGGCACAGGCAACACGTCATTTCGGAAATTGAAAAAGCGGTGCGAGCGTGTTTTGAGGCAAGCGGAAAAATGCGATCAGGCAGTTGAATGAAATAAGGAAATTCCATTTCGGCTGGATGGGTGAATGACGCAGATCGCGCGCCGAATGCAAGGCTGAAAATATCAATTGCGAAATCGGCTATTCAAGCGGAATGCGGCGCGACATACGATGGTTTCAACGCATCGACGATCACCGATCGATGCGGGGACAACCATCTGGAGGCCACCATGCGATCCCTCGTTCCCGTTGCTGTTCTTTCCTGCGCACTCGTTGCGCTGCCCGCCGTCAGTTTTGCGCAGCCGGCCGGCTTCGACTGGTTGCCGAATACCGCACGGTTGAGCTGGTCGGCGGCGCGCGCCGAAACCGACACGCAACTGATGCAGATGACGCGTGCGGGCTATCGCGCGACGACGGCCGGCAACCAGAACTATCCGCTCGCGATGCAGCGCGCGCTCGAACGTGTCCACAATCCGGTGCCCGACCGGTCGCGCGAGGAGAAGGCCGCGATGGAAGCGCGCGTGGCCCGCGATGCGCAAGCAGGCCATCCGGTCAGGGCGTTCTTCGTGAAGACCGCGTACTACCTGAAAGGCGAGAACACGTTCTGATGCAGGAGACGAGCATGGCTTGCCCGATCCGATTCGCCGACGTCGTGCGCGCGTCGGCGCCGCACCGGTTGCCGGATGGGCGGGCAACGCAGCGGCGAGGCGATGCGCATGGCGCGCGGCGCGCGGCGAAGCGCAACCGCGATGCAGGCCGCGTCGGCGTCGCGTGCCGCATCGCGTGGCCGGATTTCGCGGTGAGCGACGCTCCCGCAAGCGAGCGCGAATCATGAAGGCCACCCGGAAAAACCGTCGCCACGTGCCGCTGACCCGCGAATGGCTGCTGCCGCTGCCGCCCGTGCACGTGCGCGACATCTCGCTGAAATGCCACATGGCGCTCGTCGCGCTGCGCGGCGAGCACGGCAACGAGGCGCTGCTGATGCGGCTGCGCACGAGCGTCTATCTGGTGTTCCTGGCGATCGACGATGCGGTGTGCGGGGGCGCGGACATCGACCTGTGCGTCGACGCGGAGCGCGCGCTCGATGCGGGCGTGGCGCGCGCGGCGCAAAGCGGCGCATGGGCGCTGCGCGACGACGAATGCGCGGTGCTCGAGCGCGTGCTCGCGGCGCACGACACCTGCGTCGCGACGCTCACGCGGCATCGGCTCGCCGAGCTGTGGCGTCATGTCTGCACGTTCGCGTCGAGCGGGCAGCCGGCGCTCGTGGCGAGCGCGGCGGAGAAGATGCGCATGCACGCGGCCGAAACGCTGGCCGCGTAGCGCCGCAATCGGTTTCGCGGGGAGGATGGAGGAGACAGGGCCGGCCGCACCGGCGCGGCCGATGCAATCGTCGACGTCGGCGATTGCACGGCTGCCGCGGCAACGTGGTGCGGGCAAATCCAGCGGCCCAAAACAAAAGCGCCACGGAGCGAACTCCGTGGCGCTTCATTCATGCTGTGCCTGCGCGGAGGCTTGACCCCCGCGAGGCGAGGCGCGTTTACGCCGCCGTTGCCGGCTTCGCCGGCTTCTGCAGCTTGCCCTTGCCGGCGCGCTGGATTTCCTCGAGCTTGATCTCGACGTGGCGCGAGAACACGTACTCGGCCGGACGCTGCTTCGCGATCGAGATGTCCGGTGCGAACGGGCCGTCGGTCTTGATGCCCTTCGTGCTCACGCGCAGCGCCTTCAGCGGGTGCGCGATCGTGTCCATCACGGCCGTTGCCTCGAAGCCGCAGTGGACCATGCAGTCCGCGCACTTCTCGTAGTTGCCGACGCCGTAGTTGTCCCACTCGGTCGTTTCCATCAGTTCCTTGAAGGTCTTCACGTAACCTTCGCCGACCAGGTAGCACGGCTTCTGCCAGCCGAACACCGTACGCGCCGGGTTGCCCCACGGCGTGCACTTGTACGTCTGGTTGCCGGCCAGGAAGTCGAGGAACAGCGACGACTGGCTGAACGACCAGCGCTTGCCGCCTTCGCCGCGCTTCAGGATTTCGCGGAACAGGTTCTTCGTCTTGTCGCGGTTCAGGAAGTGCTGCTGATCCGGCGCGCGCTCGTACGCGTAGCCCGGCGACACCGTGATGCCGTCGACGCCGATCGGCCCCAGCGTGTCGAAGAACTTCGCGACGCGCTCGGGCACCGCATCGTTGAACAGCGTGCAGTTGATGTTCACGCGGAAGCCGCGGCGCTTCGCTTCCTTGATCGCCGCGACGGCCTTGTCGTACACGCCTTCCTGCGACACCGAGTGATCGTGCGCCTGCTGGTCGCCGTCGAGGTGGACCGACCAGACGAAATACGGGCTCGGCGCGTAGTCGTCCATCTTCTTTTCCATCAGCAGCGCGTTCGTGCACAGGTACACGAATTTCTTGCGCTTCATGATGCCCTTGACGATTTCCGGCATCTCCTTGTGGAGCAGCGGTTCGCCGCCGGCGATCGACACGACGGGCGCGCCGCACTCGTCGACGGCCTGCAGGCATTCCTCGACGGACAGGCGCTGGTTCAGGATCGGGTCCGGATAATCGATCTTGCCGCAGCCGTTGCACGCGAGGTTGCAGCGGAACAGCGGCTCGAGCATCAGCGCGAGCGGATAGCGTTTGTTGCCGGACAGGTGCTGGCGCACGATATATGCGCCGACACGGACTTGCTGGAGCAGCGGAATAGACAAGGGATGTCCTCCTTAAACTTCGCGGGCGACAGCTTGCGTGAGCTTCGCCGGCAGCTTGAATTCGACTTTTTCCTCACGGCCCGCCATCGTCGCGACATCGACGGGCCCCAGCGCGCGCAGCGCGCCGATTACATCCTCGACCATCTCTTCGGGCGCCGACGCGCCGGCGGTCAGGCCGACCGTCTGCACGCCCGCGAACCATTCGGCTTTCACTTCCGAGCCGTCGGCGACGAGATAGCTCGGCACACCGCTTTCGGTGCCGATCTCGCGCAGGCGGTTCGAGTTCGAGCTGTTCGTCGCGCCGACGACGAGCAGCACGTCAACCTGTTCGCTCAGCTCGCGCACGGCAGCCTGGCGATTTTGCGTCGCGTAGCAGATGTCACGCGTGTCCGGGCCGACGAGGTCGGTGAACCGGCGCTGCAGCGCTTCGATGATGCCGCGCGTGTCGTCGACCGACAGCGTGGTCTGCGTGATGTACGCGACCGGCGTATCGACGGGCAGCGTCAGCGTCGCGACTTCGGCTTCGCTCTGCACGAGGATCACCTCGGCCGGAATCTGGCCGATCGTACCCTCGACTTCCGGGTGGCCCGCGTGGCCGATCAGGATCAGCCGGCGGCCCGCCGCGACATACTGGCGGCCCTGCACGTGCACCTTCGTGACGAGCGGGCAGGTCGCGTCGAGCACGTCGAGCCCGCGCGTTTCAGCGTCGCGCTCGACCGTCTGGGCGACACCGTGCGCGCTGAAGATCGCGACAGCGCCGTGCGGCACCTCGTCGAGTTCCTCAACGAATCGTGCCCCTTTATTACGCAGATTTTCGACGACATGCCGGTTATGAACGATTTCATGACGCACATAAACCGGCGCGCCGTGCTGTTGCAGCGCGCGATCGACGATCTCGATCGCACGGACAACCCCCGCACAAAAGCCGCGGGGCTGGGCAAGGATGACTCGCATATGTGAGCGAACTCCGACGACAGACGCCGGGGTTCGAGGAGCTGGCACTGCTCGCTCGCCCCGGCTTGAAGTTATGAAGGCAGGAACGAACCGGCCAGGCCAGGCCCCGGAACCCCGAATTAATCGCGCATTTTAACCCTATCGGGCAGTCCTTGCTCTGGTGCCGTGTCGGCCGTGTTGCAATTGCGGGAGAGCCGCGTCGGCGCTGGCGCGCGCGGAACCCAGTAAACTACGCGGTTTCGCGGGCGCCCGCTCCGGCTGCCCGGCGTCGCGCTCATTTCAAGGCCATTCGATGACCGTCGATTCTTACGCGTATTGCCCTGCCGCCCATGCGGTTTCGGGCGTTTTGTTCCTGACCCCGATTGAAAATGCCGGCGCCCGGCAGGAGGCGCGCCGATGATGCTGGCGATCGCTTTCCTGGTGTCCGGCCTGTCGCTGATGATCTGGATCGTGCTGCTCGTCGCGCGCGGCGGCTTCTGGCGCGCGGTGCCCGCGCGGCCGCTGCCGCCCGACGCGCGCGGCGCGGCGGCCGACGCCGGCTGGCCGGCCGTCGTCGCGGTCGTGCCGGCACGCAACGAGGCCGACGTGATCGCCCGCGCGGCGACTTCGCTGCTCGAGCAGGATTATCCGGGCGACTTTCATCTGATCATCGTCGATGACCACAGCGACGACGGCACCGCCGACGCGGCCCGCGCGGCGGCGCTCGCGATCAACCGCGCCGACCGGCTGACGGTGCTGGCCGCGAAACCGCTGCCGGCCGGCTGGTCGGGCAAGGTGTGGGCGCAGTCGCAGGGGATCGCCGCGGTGCAGACGCTCGGCCTGCCGGCCGACTACCTGCTGCTGACGGATGCCGACATCGGCCACCCGCCCGACGCCGTCGCACAGCTCGTCACGCGCGCGCAGGCCGAGAACCGCGATCTCGTGTCGCTGATGGTGCGGCTGCGCTGCGATTCGTTCTGGGAAAAGGCGTTGATCCCGGCGTTCGTGTTCTTCTTCGCGAAGCTCTACCCGTTCTCGTGGATCAACAACCCGCGCAACAAAACGGCCGGCGCCGCGGGCGGCTGCATGCTCGTGAAGCGCACGGCGCTGGAGGAAGCGGGCGGCATCGAGTCGATCCGCGGCGCGCTGATCGACGATTGCAGCCTCGCCGCGCAGATCAAGCATCGCGGCAGCGGCCGCCATCCGATCCGCCTCGACCTGGCCGACCGCAGCGTGTCGCTGCGCCCGTACGACAGCTGGCGCGACATCTGGAACATGATCGCGCGCACCGCGTTCACGCAACTGCACTATTCGCCGCTGCTGCTGGCCGGCACGCTGCTCGGGATGGCGATCATCTATCTGGTGCCGCCTGTCGCGGCGCTCGCATACGGCGCGCGCGCGTGGCCGGCGTGGCTCGCGTGGGCGTCGATGTGCGCCGCGTATGCGCCGATGCTGCGCTACTACCGGCGCTCGCCGCTGTGGGCACCCGCGCTGCCGCTCGTCGCGCTGTTCTATGTCGGCGCGACGTTTGCGTCCGCGTGGCGCTACTGGCGTGGCAAGGGCGGCCAGTGGAAGGCGCGCGTGCAGGCGCCGGTGGATCGCTGAGCGTTTCGCGCGCCGCCGGCGCGCGGCCCGTGACGCTGCCGTTCCGGCAGCCGGAAAGCAAACAGCCCGATCGGTGGAAACCGGTCGGGCTGTGTCGTTTTCGGCGGTGCTGCCTGCCGGTGCTTACCGCTGGGTCAGCATCATGTACATCTGGACCACGACGTCCGGCGAGAACGTGAACGGCACCCAGCCGTAGCCGGTGTGGCGGGCGACCAGCAGCCGGTCGCCGTTCGACTGCTTCTGCACGGCCATCATCGGGTTCTTCGTCGTCACGAAACGCCAGCCGGCCGGGATGCCGGGCGGCGGCTCCGGCTGCATCGACGCGCGCGCATGCGCGAGTTCCTCGATCAACTGACCGAGTTGCTCAGGATGCAGCGTGATCGATTCGCCGTTGATGGTCAGCGTGAGTTCGTGCTGCGACGGACGCGCCACGTGCAGCGTCGCTTTGTCGGCCGGGTTGGCGGCTGCTTCGGCCTCGGTTTCAGTCGCGGCTTCGGCTTGCGCCGGCGCAACGATCGCGGTTCCGGCGTCGGCCGCCGCATCGGCTGCAGCCGGCGCGGATGCGTTCACAGCCGGTTCCGCTGCCGGCGTGCCTGCCGGTGCCGGTTCGACGGTTTCGGCGGCAACGGCCGGGGCGGCAACCGCGTTCGTCGCGGCTTCCTTGACGACGGCCTCGACCAGCGCCTCGGCGTCGGCGATGGCCTTCGCGTGGTGCTGCGCGGCGGCTTCGGCCTGCGCGATCGCTTCGGCATGGCGCTGAGTGACGGCATCGGCCTGCGCGGTGGCGTCGGCGTGGCGTTGCGCGGCGGCTTCGGCTTGCGCGATCGCGTCGGCGTGACGCTGCGCGACGGCTTGCGCCTCGGCGGTCGCGTCGGCATGACGTTGCGCGGCGGCCTGCGCCTCGGCGATCGCTTCCGTATGACGCTGCGCGAGCGCTTCGGCCTCGGCGATCGCGGCCGTGTGGCGCTGCGTGGCCGCTTCGGCTTCGGCGGTCGCTTGCGCGTGACGCTTCGCGGCGGCCTCGGCTTCGGCGGTCGCTGCCGCATGGCGCTGCGCAGCAGCCTCGGCTTCGGTCGCGGCGGCGTCATGGCGTTGCGCGGCGGCCTCCGCTTCGGCGATCGCCGAAGCGTGACGTTGCGATGCGGCTTCCGCATCCGCGTGACGTTGCGCGAGCGCTTCGGTCCGTGCGGTGGCTTCCGTATGGCGCTGCACGGCGGCTTCGGCTTGCGCGGTGGCATCCGTATGACGGTGGGCGGCGGCTTCGGCGGCGGCGGTGGCTTCCGCGTGGCGCTGCTGCGCGGCTTCGGCCTCGGCTGCCGCCGCCGTGTGGCGCTGCGCGGCGGCCTGCGCTTCGGTTTCCGCGGCGGCGTGACGTTGCGCCGCGGCCTGGGCTTCCGCCGCTGCGGCGCGCGCGAAGGCTTCCGCGCTGCGGGCCGCTTGCTGCGCGGCGTGGTGATCGTGGAGGAGCTGATCGACGCCCGCGTTGAGCGAATCGATCTGATCGTTCAGGTTCATGCGTGTCTTCTCTGCGTAAGACCCGCGATTTTACCCGCTGCGCCGGTGCCGGTCCGTGCGCGACGTGTAACAAAGTGCGCAAGGCGGCGCGAGGCGCGCCGCTTTGTGTTATTTCAGGTACCCCGCCGAGCCGAACCAGTCGAGCGCATCGCGCAGCCCTTCGCGGTACGGGCGCGCGCGGTAGCCGAGCTCGCGCTCGGCCTTCGCGGATGTGAAATACATCTTGTTCTTCGACATCCGCAGCCCGTCCACGGTGACGAACGGCTCCTTCTTCGTGAATTTCGCGACTGCTTCGGCGCCGACCGCGAGCGGGTACAGCGGCCAGCGCGGCAGCGCGATCGTCGGCGCCTTGCGGCCCGTCATCTGCGCGATGTCGGCCAGCATCTGCTGCAGCGGCAGGTTCTCGCCGCCGAGGATGTAGCGCTCGCCGATCCGGCCGCGCTCGAGCGCGAGGAAATGGCCGTGCGCGACGTCGTCGACGTGCACGAGGTTCAGCCCCGTGTCGACGAACGCGGGAATCTTGCCGAGCGCGGCCTCGACGATGATGCGGCCGGTCGGCGTCGGCTTCACGTCGCGCGGGCCGATCGGCGTCGACGGATTGACGATCACGGCCGGCAGCCCTTCGTCGGCGATCATCCGCTCGACCGCGCGTTCCGCGAGCACCTTGCTGCGCTTGTAGACGCCGATCGCCTGCTCGGGCGTGAGCGGCCGGTTTTCGTCGGACGGGTCGCCCGCGCTCGTGACCTTCAGCGTCGCGACGCTGCTCGTGTAGACGATTCGCTCGACGCCTTCGGCGCGGGCCGCGCGCATCGTCGCGACCGCGCCTTCGAGGTTCGCGCGCTCGATCTCGTCGGGATCGGGCGCCCACAGCCGGTAGTCGGCCGCCACGTGCAGCAGGTAGCGCACGCCGCGCAGCGCGGCTCGCATCGACGCCTCGTCGCGCATGTCGCCGGTGACGATCTCGGCGTCGAGATCCGCGACGTTCGTGCGCGGGCTGGTCGGGCGCACGAGCACGCGCACCGCAAAGCCTTTCTGCTGCGCAATGCGCGCGACGGCCGAGCCGACGAAACCGGACGCGCCGGTGACGAGAACGAGATCGCGGGAGGTATCAGTCATGCGTTTCCTTCAAGGGCCGCGCGCGAGCGGCGCGGCGGTTGAGCGTCGGCGAGATTGTACGTGGTCGGCGCGCGCGGCGACGCAACGCCGGCGCACCGGCGGGCCGTGCTTCCGTGGCGGCGCGCGGCCGGGCCGCCGCACGCGTGTACGAAGCGGCCGACGCGACTACAATGCCGGGCTTGAATGCAACGGGAGGGCGACGCGATGAGCCGCAATGAACTGGACGAACGGATCGAGACCTACTACGTGCGGGTGCGCGGCGTCGTGCAGGGCGTCGGCTTCCGTCATGCGACGGTGCGCGAGGCGCATGCGCTGAAGCTGCGCGGCTGGGTCGCGAATCTCGAGGACGGCAGCGTCGAGGCGATGATCCAGGGCCCCGGCGCGCAGATCGACCGGATGCTCGCGTGGTTGCGCCACGGGCCGCCGGCCGCGCGCGTGACCGAGGTGACGTTCGAGGAACGCCGGACCGAAAGGCGCTTCGACCGTTTCCAGCAGCAGTAACCGGCACAGAACAACCATGACGGGGTATCCGGAAGCCGGGCGCGGCCTCTTGCTGTCGGTGATGGCATCGACGCTGTTCGCGCTGATGTCGGTTTACGCGAAACTGCTCGCGCCGCTCACGGGGCTCGACATCTTCGCGTGGCGCGTGTTGTGGACCGCGCCGGGCGCGCTCGCGCTGATCGCGTTGCGCGGCCGCTGGCCCGCGCTCGCCGACCTCGCGCGGCGCAGCGTGCGCGACTGGCGTTTGCTGATCGCGCTGCCCGCGAGCGCGGCGCTGCTCGGCCTGCAGTTGTGGCTGTTCCTGTGGGCGCCGCTGCACGGCCGCATGCTCGAGGTGTCGCTCGGCTATTTCCTGCTGCCGCTGACGATGGTGCTCGTCGGCCGCTTCTACTATCACGAACGCCTCGACCCGCTGCAATGGGCGGCGGTTGCGTGCGCCGCGCTCGGCGTCGCGCACGAACTGTGGGCGACGCGCGCGTTCGCGTGGCCGACGCTCGTCGTCGCGCTCGGCTATCCGCCGTATTTCGTGCTGCGCCGCCGGATCAACGCGGATTCGCTCGCCGCGTTCGCGGTCGAGATCGTGCTGTTGTGCCCCGTCGCGTTCGCGATGGTCGCGGCGAGCACGACGCGCGTCGCGAGCCATCCGGTGCTGTGGGCCACGCTGCTGCCGGGGCTCGGCGTGCTCAGCACGCTCGCGCTCGCGAGCTACCTGAAGGCGAGCCGGATGCTGCCGATGGCGCTGTTCGGGATACTCGGCTACGTCGAGCCCGTGCTGCTCGTCGCGGTGTCGCTGCTGCTGCTCGGCGAGACACTGAGCGTCGCGGAGCTTGCGACATACGGGCCGATCTGGGTCGCCGTGGCGCTGACCGCGTGGCACAGCGCAATGCTGATGCGGCGCTTGCCTGCGCGCGGATAAGCATCGATCTCGATCCCGATCGTGGTGCGGCGGCCGCACGGAACGTGCCGCGCATCGCGTATCGCTCGACGCTCGAACCGCGGTCGAACGCATCGATGCTGACCGCAAACTGGCGTCGCGCTGGCGTGAATCCGGCAACGCTGCCTGCTTCATTTCGCCAGCCTCGCGCCTGTAATCGAACAGAAGATTCGGTTGCACTTTGTTACTTAGGGTCTCCCCGGATCGGCCATTAGACTGGCCTGACCGACTTCCCTACGTATGCAGCTTTCCAATGAACGGTCATGTCCGCGCCTGGCCGGCCGGGTTGGCGCGATGCGGGCATACGCGCATCGCCGCTGATCGCGCTCGCCTTCTCCTTCCCGATCCATTCCCCGGCGCCTGTCGCGCCGCCGTTGCGCAGGTGCGCTCATGTCGTTGAGCATGCAGCCTTCCGCCGCGGTCCAGCCGTCGCGCGGCGGCCGCCTGATCGAAGTCGATTTCTTCCGCGGGCTCGTGCTGTTGATGATCGTCGTCGATCACATCAGCGCGAGCGTGCTGTCACGCGTGACGCTGCATGCGTTCGCGCTGTGCGACGCGGCCGAGGTGTTCGTCTTTCTCGGCGGCTTCGCGACCGCGAGCGCGTACGGTACGATCGTCGAACGGCAGGGCGCGCGCGCCGCGCAGCGCCGGTTCGTGCGCCGCGCGATGCAGATCTACCGCGCGTTTCTCGCGACGTCGACGCTGATGCTCGTCGTGTCGGCCGTGCTCGATCACTACGGGATCGATGCGCCGAACCTCGCGCTCGACGACGTCGGCGTGATGCTCGCGTCGCCGCTCACGGGCCTCGCCGAATTGCTGACGTTCCAGCGCCAGCCGTATCTCGCGTCGGTGCTGCCGATGTACGTGTTGTTCGCGCTCGCGTCGCCGGTGTTCGTGCCGTTCGCGCGCCGCCATCCGTGGCTGCTGGTCGCGCTCGGCGTCGCGTCGTGGCTGGCGGCGGGCTGGCTCGGCCCCGAGCTGCTGGATACCGACGGCTTCCGCTGGAGCTTCAACCCGTTCGCATGGCAACTGATGTTCGTCGCCGGCGTGCTCGCGCGCTGCCAGCCGTTCTACCGGCGCATCGCGCTCGGGCGATGGGGCGCCGCGGCGACCGGCGTCGCGTGCGCGGTCGTGCTCGGTTGCGCGAGCTACAAGCTGTTCTCGGGGCTACCGCTGCCCGAAGGCGTGTTCAAGCGCGATCTCGCGCTGCCGCGCGTCGTGAGCTTCGCGGCCGTCGCGTGGCTGATGGCCGATTGCGTGCGCTACGGCTGGATCGCGCGGATCGCGCAGGGCGTGCGGCCCGTCGTCGCGATCGGCCAGCGCGGGCTGATCTGCTTCGTCGCGGGCGCGGCGATCTCGCTCGTCATCGATGCGCTGCTGCACCCGGTCGCGCACAGCGCCGATCTGCGGCATGTCGGCGTGGGACTCGTGGCCGACGGATGCGCACTCGGGCTGATGATGGCCGTGGCCGGTTCGGGAACGTGGATCGCGCGGTGGCGCGGTGCGGCCGCGTGAGCGGCGCGTGCGGCACGGAACGTGCCGTGCGGCGTCAGTGAGGTGAGCCGATACGGGAGCGGGGAACGGCGGTTGCTTCGTCGGATTCGGCGTCGTCGCGTTCGTCCGGCGCCGGGTCGTCGTGCTCCGCGAGTACCGCGTCGGCTTCGGCCGCGGCTCGGGCGGCGCGTATCGCGGTGCAGCGCTGAGCGTGCCGGATGTCCGACAGTATCCTCAGCAGCCGCGTGGTCTTGCTTTTCATGATCTTCTCCCGCCAGTGCGCATCGCGACGGATCGGATGCGTTTTCACCAGTGTAGGACGCGATCGCGCAACCGGCAGGGGAATGTGGCGTGCATGCCGCACGCCAAGGGATAGTACTTACTGGGCCGCGGCGACGCCCTGCGCCTGCCGCGCTTCCTCGCGACGCTCTTCCGCGCAGCGCTGATGCTGGCGCGACAGGCGGTTCATCAGCGGCAGCAGCAGCAGCGCGAGCAGCATGCCGATCGCGGCGAGCCAGCCGAGCTTCTCGAACAGCGAAAGATAGAGCGGCAGCGATTCGGTGGCCGGCAGCTCGTGCGACGGCATCTGCGCGAAGTTCGCGACGACGCTGCCGAGATACTGCGACACGCCCGTCGCGACGAAATACGCACCCATCATGAAGCCGCTCATGCGCGCCGGCACGTAGCGGGCGATCATCGCGAGGCCGAGGCCGCTCACCAGCAGTTCGCCGAGCGAGTAGAGGCCGTAGCCCCACACCATGAACCACGACGACACGCGGCCGTCGACCGCGTAGCGGCCGCTGATCGTGAACACCAGGTAGCCCGCGGCGACCGCGCCGAAGCCGAGCGCGTACTTCGCGGCGACCGGCAGGTCGCGGCCGCCCTTCGCGACTGCGTTGTAGACCCACACGAGCACCGGGCTCAGCAGCATGATCCAGATCGGGTTCAGCGCCTGGAACTGCGCGGCGCTCCACGTGAACAGCGTCGTGCCGAACAGGATGAAGCGCGGATCGACGTTGCGCAGCGCGAACAGCGTCAGCGACGTCGACATCTGCACGTAGAAGATGAAGAACAGGATCACCTGGCCGATCAGCACGAGCGCCGCGATCAGGCCCGCGCGTTCCGAGCGCTCCGACTTCGCGATCATGTACGCGAAGATCGCGAGGATCGCGAACGCTGCCGTCCACACGCTGGCGACCGCGAGCTGCTTGTGCTGCAGCACGTACAGCGTGATCAGCGCGAGCGCGACGCCGCCGGCCGCGACCGCGCCGAGGCGCTTCCAGCGGATCGGCTGTTCGTCGGGCTGCGAGCCGACGTGCGCGAGCGTGCGGTGCATCAGCATGAAGTTGAGGATCGCGAGCAGCATGCCGCCGCAGCAGACCGCGAACGCGGCGTGCCAGCCCCAGTGATCCTTGATCCACGGCGTCGCGAGCATCGACACCGTCGAGCCGATGTTGACCGCCATGTAGTAGATCGTGAACGCGCTGTCGATGCGCGCATCGTCGCCTTCATAGATGCGGCGCACGAGGTTCGCCGCGTTGGCCTTGAACAGGCCGTTGCCGACCACGATCACGCCGAGCGACGCATACATGTACGTCAGGTGATCGTTCGGTACCGCGAGCATCAGGTAGCCGGTGCACAGCACGGCCGCGCCGATGATCATCGTGCGACGGGCGCCGAGCACCTTGTCGCCGATCCAGCCGCCGATCGACGGCGCCGCATAGACGAGCGCGGTGAACGCACCCCAGGTCAGGTTCGCATGGCTGTCGGTGAAACCGAGCCGGTCGACCATGAAGAGGACCAGGAGCGCGGCCATGCCGTAGTAGCCGAAGCGCTCCCACATTTCGATGAGGAAGACCGTCGTGAACGATCGGGTTTGTGAAACAGGTGAATGCATCATCAATCTCTGTTGAAACGGACGGCACGGATCACGCGTCGTCTTGGGGTCGAACTGGCGCCGATGCACAATGGGCCGGGTAGGTCTTGTGCAGGCGATGGAACAGTCGGGCGGTTAGCCCGGGCCGGGGTCGGACTCCGCCTCGTGGGGCGGGGAAGGACCTCGACCGGCGCGCGAATGGTAACGTTTGCCGGTCCGGTGCGTCAGGTATGCGCCACTTAGGGAAATTCCCGATGTGGCAGCAGCTTTCAGGAAGATTCGTCTCGTCATCTATTTGTAAACCTCTCCGCCGGCCCTCCCAAGATTCCCGGAGAGCCGCTTGCAGCTTGCCTGTGAAGCCGGCGAGTCTGGCAAGATAGCGCGTCGTTTCGCTCGCTTCGTGTCCTGTTTAGTGCACCGGGCTCAATACCGAAGACGTGTGCGAACCCGAAGACTAAGCTATATCGATCTAACTTAGTTATTTTCCATCAAACATTTTTTGACGACTACTTTTCGGCCTGCTATGGTTCCCCCCACTGAAAACTCGCGGTCAGCAGACGCTGCCGCCGTACTGGGCAGCAAGATTCGCGCGTTGCGCCAACGACTCAAGCGCACGCTCGACGACACCGCTACTGCTGCGGGGATTTCGAAGCCGTTTCTGTCTCAAGTCGAGCGCGGGCTCGCGTCGCCGTCACTGACGTCGCTGGCCGGTATCGCGCACGCGCTCGGTGTGACGGTGCAGTACTTCGTGGATACGCCGAGCGAGGAACGCTCGGTCTGCCGAGGCGAGCAGTTGCGCTTCTTCGGGTTTGCCGATTCCGCGAACCTGTTTGCGCGGCTGACGAACGTATCCGAAGGGCGACAGCTCGAGGCGATCCTCGTGAGGTTGCCGCCGGGGCAGAAGCGGTCGGAGGTGACGACACATGCAGGAGAGGAGTTCCTGTATGTGATTGAAGGGGAAGTGTCTCTGACGCTGGAAGGCAAGACGTTCGTCCTGCAGGCCGGCGACAGTTCGCACTATCAGTCGACGGTCCCGCACAGTTGGGTCAACACCGCGAAGATCGAGTCGGTGGTGGTCTGGGTCGGTACACCGAGGCTGTTCTAACGCACAGGTATTCCTTCGTTTCCAAGACGGGATGCCTGTCGAAAGAAACGTAAGGAATACTAAGATGAAATTCGGGAATCACGGGCCTCCTCAATCGCTGCACCCGTCAGCGTCTCACGCGTAAGCCGCGGCATTCGCCGCGCGACGCTCACCGAACCCACTTTCTCAAGACTGCCACGATGAAATCCTTGCATGCCATGTCGGCCGTGCTGGCCGCGCTCGCCCTGACGACGCCCGTCGCCCACGCCGTTAACGTCCCGTCGAACGTCGCGCTCGCTCCTCAGCAGGACCTGACGCGACAGGTGCCCGCCGAAGTCGAGTCGCTCGACCCCGCGCACATCGAATCGTGGACCGGCAACACGATCGGCCTCGACCTGTTCGAAGGGCTCGCCCGCATCGATGCGGCCGGCCAGATCGTGCCGGGCGTCGCGCTGTCGTGGGAACGCAAGACGCCGCAGACGTGGATCTTCAAGCTTCGCCACGACGCGAAGTGGAGCAACGGCCAGCCGGTGACGGCCGCCGATTTCGTCTATGCATGGCAGCGCCTCGTCGATCCGAAGACGGGCTCGAAATACACGATCCTCGTCGAATTCGTGAAGAACTCGAAGGACATCATTGCCGGCAAGGCCGCGCCGTCGACGCTCGGCGTGCGCGCCGTCGACCCGTACACGCTCGAGGTGACGACCGACGTGCCCGTCGCGTTCTTCCCGGAGCTGACCGCGATGGTGCCGCTCGCACCGGTGAACAAGGACACGGTGACGAAGCTCGGCGACGCGTGGACGCGCCCGGGGAACATCGTCAGCAACGGCCCGTTCCAGCTGGTCGACTGGCAGCCGAACAACCGCATCGTGATCGCGAAGGACGCGAAGTACTGGAATGCGCCGAAGGTCGTGATCAACAAGGTCACGTACCTGCCGATCGAGAGCGACGAGACCGCGATGCGCATGTACCAGGCCGGCCAGATCGACTACAGCTACTCGATTCCGTCGGGGATCTTCCAGCAGGTCAGCAAGCAGTTCGGCGGCGAACTGCGCCAGGGCCTGCAGCTCGCGACGTACTACTACTACCTGAACAACAACGATCCGGCGCTGAAGGACAAGCGCGTGCGCCAGGCGCTGTCGATGGTGCTCGATCGCGAGGTGCTGACCTCGAAGCTCACGCAGGCCGGCGAGAAGCCGATGTACGGGCTGATGCCGAACGGCACGAAGGGCGTGCAGCCGTTCACGCCGGACTGGGCGTCGTGGCCGATGGCCAAGCGCGTCGACACCGCGAAGAACCTGCTGAAACAGGCCGGCTACTCGGATGCGAAGCCGCTGTCGTTCACGCTGACCTACAACACCAACGACCTGCACAAGAAGGTCGCGCTGTTCGCCGCATCGGAATGGCGCACGAAGCTCGGCGTCAATACCAAGCTCGAGAACGTCGAGTTCAAGGTGCTGATGAAGGAGCGGCATGACGGCAAGGTGCAGATCGCGCGCGACGGCTGGTTCGCCGACTACAACGACGCGATGACGTTCTTCGACCTGCTGCGCTGCGGCAGTGCACAGAACACCGTCGGCTACTGCAACAAGCAGGCCGATGCACTCGTCGACGAAGGCAACCAGAAGCTCGACGACAAGGCGCGTGCCGCGCTGCTCACGCAGGCACACGACCTCGCGCTGAACGACACGCCGATGGTGCCGCTGTTCCAGTACTCGGCCGACCGTCTCGTGAAGCCCTATGTGGGCGGCTATTCGCTGAAGAACGTGATCGACATGCGTGCTTCGCAGGACATGTACCTGATCAAGCACTGAGCGGAGCGATCATGCTGGCCTACGCTTTGAGGCGCACGTTGTGGGCGGTGCCGACGATCCTCGCGGTCATCACTGTCTGCTACCTGCTGCTGCATTTCACGCCCGGCGGCCCGTTCGATACGGAGAAGCAGCTTTCCGCCGCGACGCTTGCGAACCTGAACGCGAAGTACCACCTCGACCAGCCGCTGTGGAAGCAGTACTTGATGTATCTCGGTTCGCTGCTGCAGGGCGACCTCGGTCCGTCGTTCCGCTACGTCGACTGGTCGGTGAACGACCTCGTGAAGAAGGCGCTGCCCGTGAGCCTCGGCGTGGGCGGCGTGTCGATCCCGGTCTCTATCGTGTTCGGCGTGCTGCTCGGCACCGTCGCGGCCGTGCGCCGCGACAGCGCGATCGACCGCTTCGTGATGCTGATCGGCAACTTCGGCAACGTCGTGCCGCCGTTCGTGCTCGGCCCCGTGCTCGTGTGGATCTTCGCGATCCTGCTGAAAACCTCGGCCGGCAACGGCTGGCTGCCGGCGGGCGGCTGGGGCGACGGCGGCTGGCAGTACCGGCTGCTGCCGATCGTGCTGCTGACCTTCATCAACGTGTCGCTGCTCGCGCGCGTGATGCGCGGCTCGATGATCGAGACGCTGTCGAGCAACTTCATCCGCACCGCGCGCGCGAAGGGCCTGCCGGGCTCGACGATCGTGCTGCGTCACGCGCTGAAGCCCGCGCTGATGCCGGTCGTGTCGCTGTTCGGCACGGTCTGCATCACGTCGATCACGGCGGCCGTCGTCACCGAATCGGTGTTCGCGCTGCCGGGGCTCGGGCAGCTCGTCGTGAACGGAGCGATCAACCGCGACTACACGCTGGTGCTCGGCCTCGTCGTGCTGACGACCGTCTGCGCGGTGCTGTTCAACCTGCTGGTCGACCTCGCGTATGCGTGGCTCGATCCGCGCATCCGTTATTGAGCGAGGCACAGCGATGACTCCGACTACTCCCGTCGTCGGCCTGCCCGTGCAGACCGACTCGCCGCCGCGTTCGCGCTCGCCGCTCGCGCTCGCGATGGCGCGCTTCCTTCACAACCGCGCGGCCGTGTTCAGCCTCGTGCTGCTCGCGCTTATCACGCTTGCGTGTTTCGTCGGCCCGTGGGTGCTCGCGGCCGATCCCGCCGCAAGCGACTGGGGCTCGATCAGCCTGCCGCCGACGCTCGCGAACCAGCACTGGTTGGGCACCGACGAGCTCGGCCGCGACCTGCTGGTGCGCACGCTGATCGGCGGCCGCGTGTCGATCGAGGTCGGCGTGCTCGGCACGCTCGTGTCGGGCCTGTTCGGCGTCGCGTGGGGCGCGACCGCGGGCTTCGCGGGCGGCCGCATCGACTCCGTGATGATGCGTATCGTCGACATGATGTACGCGATCCCGTACCTGCTGATCGCGATCCTGATGATGACCCTGTTCGGCCGCTCGTTCATGCTGGTCGTGCTGACCATCAGTGCGTTCTCGTGGATCGACATGGCGCGCGTCGTGCGCGGCCAGACGCTGTCGCTGCGCAACCGCGAGTTCGTCGATGCCGCGCGCGCGATCGGCGTGACGCCGACGTCGATCGTGCTGCGCCACGTCGTGCCGAACCTGCTCGGCGTTGTCGTTGTGTACGCAACTGTATCGGTGCCGAACATCGTGCTGACCGAATCGGTGCTGTCGTTCCTCGGCCTCGGCGTGCAGGAACCGATGACGAGCTGGGGCGTGCTGATCCAGGACGGCGCGCAGAAACTGGAATCGATGCCGTGGCTGCTGCTGGCCCCGGCCGTCATGCTGTGCGTGACGCTCTACTGCGTGAACTTCGTTGGCGACGGCCTGCGTGACGCGCTCGACCCGAAGGATCGCTGAAATGGGTGCATTACTCGAAGTCGACAACCTCGGCGTGCGCTTCACGCGCAAGGACGCGCCGCCGATCGACGCCGTGAACGGCGTGTCGTTCTCGGTCGAAGCCGGCAAGACGCTCGGCATCGTCGGCGAATCGGGCTCGGGCAAGAGCCAGACCGTGATGGCGCTGCTCGGCCTGCTGGCCGGCAACGGCACGACGACCGGCACCGCGCGCTATCGCGGCGACAACCTGCTCGAGATGGATACGCGCGCACTGAACAAGGTGCGCGGCGACCGGATCGCGATGATCTTCCAGGATCCGATGACGTCGCTCAATCCGTTCCTGACGATCGAGCGGCAGATGACCGAGACGCTGCAACTGCATCGCAAGCTGTCGCGCAAGGAAGCGACCAAGCGCGCGATCGAGGCGCTCGAATCGGTGCGCATTCCCGATGCGGCGCGGCGCATCCGCATGTATCCGCACGAGTTCTCGGGCGGCATGCGCCAGCGCGTGATGATCGCGATGGCGCTCTTGTCCGAGCCGGAAATCCTGATCGCCGACGAGCCGACCACCGCGCTCGACGTGACCGTGCAGGCGCAGATCATCGACCTGCTGCGCGAGCTGAACCGCGAGCGCGGCACCGCGATCGTGCTGATCACGCACGACATGGGCGTGGTCGCGGGCCTCGCGGACGACGTGATGGTCATGTATGCCGGCCGCACCGTCGAATACGCGCCGGCCGATTCGATCTTCGCGGCGCCGTCGCATCCGTACACGATCGGCCTGCTCAATGCGCTGCCGCGCTTGACCGACGCGCACGATGCGCCGCTCGTCGCGATTCCCGGCAATCCGCCGATGCCCGGCACCGCGCCGGCCGGCTGCGCGTTCGCGAAGCGCTGCACGTATGCGGAAGAACGCTGCGGCGCCGCGCGGCCCGCGCTCGAAACTTATGGCGCCGCGGGCGCGGTGCGCGCGTGCCACCGCCCGGTGGCCGATCTGGCGGGAGGTCTGCGATGAGCGTCAATGAACGCCGCAATGCGGGCGCGACGGACGACACGCTGCTGTCCGTCGACGATCTGAAGGTGCATTTTCGCGTGCCGCTCGGCGGCTATCCGTGGTCGCCGAAGGGCACGCTGCGGGCGGTCGACGGCGTGTCGTTCGACGTGAAGCGCGGCGAGACGGTCGGGCTCGTCGGCGAGTCGGGCTGCGGGAAGTCGACGCTCGCGCGCGCGCTGATCGGCCTCGTGCCGATGACGGCCGGCACCGTGAAATGGCGCGGCGAAGCCGTCGCGCCCGATCACCTGCGCGGCACCGCGATGCGGCGCGAAGTGCAGATGATCTTCCAGGATCCGCTCGCATCGCTCGATCCGCGCATGACGATCGAGCAGGTCGTCGCCGAGCCGCTCGTCACGCACCACGCCGGCCTCGGCCGCACCGAGGTGCGCCGCCGCGTGGTCGCGATGCTCGAACGCGTCGGCCTGAACGCGCATCACCTGCTGCGTTATCCCCATGAATTCTCCGGCGGGCAGTGCCAGCGCGTCGGAATCGCACGCGCGCTGATCAGCGAGCCGAAGCTCGTGATCTGCGACGAACCCGTGTCGGCGCTCGACGTGTCGATCCAGGCGCAGATCGTGAACCTGCTGCGCGACCTGCAGCGCGACCTGTCGCTGTCCTATCTGTTCGTCGCGCACGATCTGGCTGTGGTCAAGGCGATCAGCCAGCGCGTGCTCGTGATGTATCTCGGCCGCGTGATGGAGTTCGGCACGCGGCATGACGTGTACGGCGTGCCGCAGCACCCGTACACGAAGGCGCTGCTCGATGCGGCGCCGACGCCGGAGCCGGCGCGCGAGCGTGCTCGCCGTCCGATGCTGCTGGCGGGCGAGATGCCCTCGCCGCTCAACCCGCCGTCCGGCTGCGCGTTTCGCACGCGCTGCCCGGTCGCGATCGACGCGTGCGCGCAGGACGTGCCGCTGCCGGAAGTGCGGCAGGGGTCGGCGGCGCGTGTCGCGTGCATTCGTGCGGGCGCGGCGTGATTTGAAGTAGCTCGGCAAACAAAACCAAGGCTGGTCAACAGGGGCAGGTGCGGCGCGAACGATCTTCGCGTCGCGGGGTACAGGCGCGTCCTTAGCCGGGCACGCCGGGGGGCCGGGAGCGGATCGCAACCGGCGTGGACGATATCAACACAAGACGAGAATCACGATGAAGAAACAGAAGACGATCGGGACGGCATCGAAGATGCTGCTTGCATGGGGACTGCCGGCACTCGCCGGCGTCTCGCTGACGGGCGTCGCACACGCCGACGACGCGGCCCCCGCGCCGCTGACGGTCGCGCAGGCCGCGCCGGCTGCCGGTACGGGCACGACAGTTGCGCAGGCAACGACCCCGAACGCCGTCATCAACGCCGAAGCGACGCAGGCCGTCACGCCGCCCGACGAGCCGTCGGCCCAGTCGAAGTCGAAGGGCTTCATTGCCGACAGCCATCTCGACTTCCTGTTCCGCAACTATTCGGACGTGCTCGACAGCAAGGGCGGGCCGCATCGCCACGCGTGGGTCCAGGGTGCGATGGCGAACTTCGAGTCGGGTTATACGACCGGCCTGATCGGTATCGGCTTCGACGCGTCGCTGTATGCGGCACTGAAGCTCGACGGCGGCCAGGGCGCCGGCAGCATGGTGCACATCGCGAAGGGCGGCGGCGGCGGCAACCAGCTCGCGTGGGCCTACCCGGGCATCTACGACATCAAGGCGCGCATCTCGAACACGGTGGTCAAGTACGGTCTGCAGGCCGTCGACAACCCGTTCATGGAGCAGCACGACAACCGTGCGCTGCCGCCGACGTTCCTCGGCGCGACGATCGTCAGCAATGAATTCAAGAACGTGATGCTCGAGGCCGGCAGCTTCACGAAGACCGACGCGCGCGGTCATACGACGCTCACCAACCTGACGACGCAATACGGCGGCACGCGCATCAATCGCCTGTCGTATGTCGGCGGCACGTGGGATTACTCGCCGAACGGTGAAGTCGCGCTGTACGCGAACCAGGCCGACGACGTGTGGCACCAGTACTACGCGTCGGTGAAGCACAGCATCGGCAGCCCGCAGACGATCAAGTGGACGGGCTTCGGCAACGTCTACTCGACGCACGATACGGGCGATGCGCTGCAGGGCAAGATCGACAACAACGCATACAGCCTGTCGGTGGCCGCGCAGCACGGCCCGCACGAGCTGCTGCTCGGCTTCCAGCAGGTGCTCGGCGACCAGTTCTTCGATTACCTGAACGAAACGAACGGCATCTTCCTGACCAACTCGATGGACGTCGACTACAACGCGCCGCATGAAAAGTCGCTGCAGCTGCGTTACACGTTCTATGGCAAGGAAGCGGGCCTGCCGGGCTTCAAGGCGATGGTCTGGGGCGTGACGGGCTGGGGTGCGGACGGCAGCGCGGGAGCGGCGAACGACCCGAGCAAGTCGAGCATCTACTGGAGCAACGGCGCGCCGGTGCAGGGCCGTCACCACGAGTTCGGCTTCATCCCGTCGTACACGTTCCAGAGCGGCAAGCTGAAGGACACGAAGGTCACGTTCATCGCGATGTGGCACAACGGTTCGGCACACTACTCGGACGCGACCAACCGCGAGTATCGCCTGGTCGTGAACCTGCCGCTGCACGCGTTCTGATCGAAGGGGGGCGCACGGCCCCCCGCATCGCACGGCCGGCCTGCGAGCAGAGCGATCAGGCCGGCTTGTGCAACCCCGCGACCGGATCGTTCGCGGCGGGCACCTCTTCCGCGAGCGACGTGAGCTGGCGGCCCGTATCGCGCCATGCGTCGAGGCCGCCGCGCAGCGCGAGCGCATCGTTGAAGCCTGCGTCGAGCAGGCGTTTCGCCATCAGCGCGGCCGTCACTTCGTTCGGGCACGAGCAGAACACGACGAACTTCTGCGTGAGCGGATAGCGCGCGACGATGTCGCCGATCTGCCGCTCGTCGGCGAACTGCGCACCGGGAATCGTGAACGGGTCGAGCTTGCGGTGCTCGGGCGAGCGCACGTCGAGCACCACCGGCGCGGTGGCGTCGCGCAGCAGCAGGTCGAGTTCGTCGACGCCGATCCGTGCGTTCGCGAGCTGGCGGATCAGCGCGCGGCGGCGCATCCAGCGCACGGCCGCATAGATCGCCAGCAGCGCGACGATGACCAGCAGCACCGCGCGGCCGAGGTGGCTCGCGCCGGCGAACAGCCAGTCGATCTGCCGGTAGAACACCAGCCCGGCCACGAGTCCGACGATCGTCCACAGCGCGGCGCCGAGCGCGTCGTAGCCGGCGAACGTGCGATAGCGCGTGCCGAGCGCGCCGGCCATCGGCACCGACACGAGCGACAGCCCGGGAATGAAGCGCGCGACGGCGAGCACGCGCACGCCGTAGCGGCCGAAGAAGCGCTCGGTCTTTCTCACGCAGGAATCGCGCGACAGCGACAGCCGGCAGATCGTCTTCAGCGTCGTGCCGCCGTAACGCCTCCCGGCGACATACCAGACGGTGTCGCCGATCAGCGCGCCGAGCACCGACAGCGCGACCACCGTCACGAGCTGCGAGCCGATCATCGCCGGATGCATCGCGGACATCGCGCCGAACAGCACGAGCGTCGGCATCGCGGGCACCGGCAGGCCGATGGCCGCCGCGAGCACGTTGGCGAACACGAGAAGCGGCCCGTACTGGGCGACGAGGTCACGGAGGAGCATGACGGCTGGCCGAAAAGGGGATGCGTGGGCAGAAAACGCAGATGGACCGATTATCGGCCATTTTCAAGACAGTGGCGGGAATGACGCAAAGCGCCTGACGGCGGCAGCGGGCGCGGTGAGCCAGCGCGTTGCGCGCGGCTCACCGTGAGAGATCAGGAGGAAGTACGGGCGAGCGACGCGGCGCCGTGGTTTTCGCCGGGCAGCTCGGCGCCGTGCGAGCGGATCGCCGCGATCAGTTCGGCCGGCGTGATCTCGTAGCGGACCTCGCGATGGATGCCGGGCTTGCGTTCGTCGATCTCGATCAGCAACACGCTCTTGCCGTCGCCGGTTGCTTCGAGCCGGAGCGAACGCAGTTGGCGGCCGTCGGTCGCGTCGTGTTCGGTGAGCAGGGTCATTGCCCCGGATGAGCCGGTTGTGCGCATCGAACCTATCCTCGTGTCGTGGGTGCCGTAACGGCGAAGATGCGTTTGTTGAATACAGCTTGTCGCAGTTTAACGCGAACGGGCCGCAACACGGAGCATTTTCGCGGTGGCGAAATGAGGGGGCACCATCGATCCCTCTGATGTTTGAGCCGCGCCGGGCGGGCGTTTCAGCCGGATCGGGCGCGGCCGCGGCCGGCGCCTGACCGGCGTTCGCGGCCGCGTCGGCGCGGGCGGCGACACGCGGTGCAACGCGCGTCGCCGTGGCGGCGTCAGAAGCGGTCGGCCAGCCCCATCGCCGGGTCGCTGACCGAGTGGCGGCCCGTTTCGACGCGGCCGGCCACGCGGCGCGAAAAGCTCGCGTCGCTGTCGGCGGTGACGATGAAGTCGTACCAGTGGCCGGTCGAGTCGAGCTTCCAGTGCAGCTCGGACTGGTCGCCGGCGCGCACCGTGACGGTCCACGTGGTGCCCGTGCCGTTGCCATTGCCGTAATAGTGACCCTGGTTGTTACCTTCCTCGTTGCCGTTGCCGTGGCCATGACCGCGATCGTCGTTCGCGCCGCGGCCGGGCAGCGGCCCGTAGACCTGGTTCGACTTCACCGTGAAGCGCACCGTGCCGCCGCCGTCGTTGCGCAGCCGCAGGTGGAGGTTGCCGCTCGCGCCCGCATAGCCGACGCGCACTTCCGGACGAGGCGCGTGGGCGCCGGCCAGGCGGTTCAGGTCGCCGGTGAAGCGGCGGTGATAGCCGTTCGGGCCGAGCACCCACAGGTCATATTTGCCGCCATTGTCGGCGCGCGCGGCCCAGTCGCCGTGCAGCGTCTTGCCCGGCTCGACGACGTAGCGCCGCGGCAGGCGCTCGAGGTGCAGCTTGTCGTAGACGTGAAACACGGCGGCGGCGCGGCCCGTGTTCGCGAACTTCAGCGTGACCGTGCCGGTGCCGGCATCGGTGCGCGCGCTCGCATGCAGCTCGTACGGCAGCGCGCGCGACGGGCGCACGCCGGTGGCCTGCGCGGGCAGCGACGGCGCGGCCGGTGGCACGATCTTCGGCGCGGCCTGCTGCGCGGTGCTCAGCGCGTCGACCTGGCTTTTCGTCGTATGGCCCGCGAGCGTCGGCAGCGGTTCGTTGTTGGGCGAGCGGAAGTTGAACGCGCTCGTCAGGTCGCCGCACACCGCGCGGCGATACCCGCTGATCTGCGGCTCCGCGACGCCGAAGCGCTTTTCGAGGAAGAGCAGCGTCGACGTATGGTCGAACACCTGCGAGTTGACCCAGCCGCCGCGGCTCCACGGCGACACGACCCACATCGGCACGCGCGGGCCCGGGCCGTACGGGCGGCCGTCCGCCGCCGGCTGGCTCGACGTGGCCGGCGTGAAGTCGTGGTATTCGACGGCGACGTCGGCGTCCCGCAGCGTATGGCCGCCCGCGAGCGTGCCGTCGGCGTTGCGCGACGGCACGGCCGGCGACGGCATGTGGTCGAAGAAGCCGTCGTTCTCGTCGAAGTTGACCAGCAGCACCGTCTTGCTCCACACCTCCGGGTTCGCCGTCAGCGCATCGAGCACGGCCTGCACGTACCAGCCGCCCTGCGCGGGGCTCGACGGTCCCGGGTGTTCGCTGTACGCGGACGGCGGGATGATCCACGACACTTCCGGCAGCTTGCCGTTGCGGATGTCGTCGCGCAACGTTTCGAGAAAGCCGTACGGCATCGTATTGCCGAAGCCTTTCGCGAGCGGGCTCAGCGGATCGTCGATCGCCGGATCGTAGAACGCGCCGGCTGCCGTCACGGGCTGCGTGATGTCCGTCGACGCGACGTACGCGGGCCGGCGCGCGGCCGGCATCTGCTCGATCGCCGCGCGCCAGTGGCGGAAGCTCATCATCTCGTTGCAGCCGAAGTTGTCGATCAGGCTCTGGTAGACCTTCCAGTTCACGCCGGCCTGTTGCAGCCGGTCGGCATAGGTCGTCCAGGTCCAGCCCTGGCTCGACGGGCCGATGTCGTTGCCGCCGTTGAACTGGTTGTTCAACGCGGCGATCTTCACGCGGCTGCCGTCGGCCGGGCTGATGCCGTTCGGGCCGTTGGTGCCGCTCCAGTAGAACAGGCGGTTCGCGATCGTGCCGGTGTGCATCCCGCAGTGATAGTGGTCGCACAGCGTGAACGCGTCGGCGAGCGCGCGCTGGAACGGCACTTCCGCCGCGTCGTAATAGCCCATCGACAGCGGCGTCTTCGCATCGGGCCAGCGGTTCATCCGGCCGTGATCCCATGCGGCCTGCGCATCGGCCCACGAGTGCGGCGTGCCGCCCGCGCGCTGCGCGTTGCCCTGGCTCGCGTCGAGGTGATACGGCGTGCAGGTCGCGGCTGGCGTCGCCTTCGTGTACGTCTGGTAGAACACGTCGCGGCCGTTCGGCGACGGCACCGCGAAGCGGTCGCCGTAGCCGCGCACGCCCTTGAACGTGCCGAAGTAGCTGTCGAATGCGCGGTTCTCCATCATCAGCAGCACGACGTGCTTGACGTCCTTGATGGTCCCCGTTTCGTGAAACGCGGGAATGGCGAGCGCACGGCGGATGCTCGGCGGAAACGCGGACAGCGCGGCGGCGGCGAGGCCGGAAGTGGCGGTCTGCTGAAGGAATTTGCGGCGTGACGTCATGGCGTTCGGATCCTGTGATGGTGGGAGCGTTCGTGACTTCGTCTGGAGGCGCCCGTGCGTCGTCCCCTTGGGACGATCCGCGATGCGTGTGCGTTCGAGTGCGTCGGCCGCGCGTGGCGAAGCTGCGCGCATCGCGCGACGCGTCGCGTCGAGCGGTGTCGCGCGGATGCATCGGCCGTCGTCGCGATCCTGCGCGCCGCGCGCTCGTGATGCGCGGGCCAGGACGTCGGCACACATGGGCCCGGCATATGCCGGGCTGGGCGGCGCCCAGTCTAGGGAGCCGACATGACGTCGACGTGATGAAGAAGTGACATCGCATGTCGCGCGCGTGACGTTGTGTACGCAACGATTCGTTCGGGCGCGATGTGTGACGGAAGAGGGTAAGGAATTACCGATCGCCGCATGCGGAATCGGTCGGATTTTTCCGAATCGCGGCCGGCAGCGTGATCGTGTGTCGTTGGGGATGCAACGGCATCGCGCGACGACGCGACACCCATGTTTCAAATGCGTGAAATCGGCTAAGCTCGAAACGGTGCTGCGCATGTGCGCAGTCCGCGCCGCAGGCGCGACTATTCGGACCGGCCCACCCATGACCGACATCAAGATCCGGCACAGCGAGACGCACGACGTCGACGCGATCCGGCAGATCGCCGCCCATCCCGCGGTGTACATGAATACGCTGCAGTATCCGTTTCCGTCGCTCGAGAAATGGCAGAAGCGGCTCGAAAACGCGCGCGAGCACGGCGTGAGCCTCGTCGCCGAAATCGACGGCGCGGTGGTCGGCCATCTCGGCCTGCATTTCGAGGCGAATCCGCGCCGGCGCCATGCGGCGGGGCTCGGCATGATGGTCGATGCGGCCCGTCACGGGCGCGGCGTCGGCCGCCGGCTGCTCGCGGCCGCGATCGATCTCGCGGAAAACTGGCTGAACATCACGCGCCTCGAGTTGACCGTGTTCACCGACAACCGCGCGGCGATCGCGCTCTACGAGAAGCACGGTTTCCGGATCGAAGGCGAATCGCCGGGCTATGCGCTGCGCGACGGCGTGCATGAGGCCGTGTATCACATGGCGCGGATCAAGGGCCGGGAGTGAACGGGCGATCGGTGCTGGCGTGACGGAACGTGCGGCCACGGTGCCGCGCGTCATATTCATTCGAGAATTCGTTCGTTTTCCGCACGCTGCGCCGGTCGTATCGTTGATCGATTTGCCGGTCGCTTCGGCCGGCATCCGTTTTTCCGCGTCGATACGCCGCCGCATTCCGGCATGCGTCTCGCCGCACGTCGGTGCGCTTCATCGTTTCATGAACGTCGCTTCATGGTCATCGTTTCGCGCGACACATCTTCCCGCAACCGTCTCTTTCAACGGACCCTGCCTCGATGAAAACCGCTCTCAGGAATCTGACCGCCGCCTGCCTGTTCGCCGCCGCGGGTGCGGCGTTTGCCACTCCCGCACCTTCGGGCACCGCGGTGGCGAGCGCGGCGCCCGAAGGCGCGCATCTGCCGCCCGGCATCGCGTGGCAGCACGGCGATGTCGATGCTGCATTCGCGCTCGCAAAGCGCACCGGCAAGCCGCTGCTGCTCTACTGGGGCGCGGTATGGTGCCCGTCGTGCAACCAGGTGAAGTCGACGATCTTCAGCCAGCAGGCATTCAAGACCCGCTCGTCGTTTTTCGTGCCCGTCTATCTCGACGGCGATACCGAAAGCGCGCAGAAGCTCGGCGAGCGTTTCAAGGTGCACGGCTATCCGACGATGATCCTGTTCCGCCCCGACGGCACCGAAGTGACGCGGCTGCCGGGCGAGGCCGATCTCGACCGCTACATGCAGGCGCTGTCGCTCGGGATGACGGCCGCGCATCCGGTGCGGCAGACGCTCGCGACGGCGCTGAAGAACGGCGCATCGCTGACGCCGGACGAATGGCGCCTGCTGGCCGACTATTCGTGGGATACCGACGGCGCGCTGCCGGTGCCGGCCGATCGTGTCGCCGAGACGCTGCAGTCGCTTGCGCAACGCGCGCGGGCAGCCGGCGCGAAGGCCGAATCGGCGCGCTTCGCGCTGAAGTCGGCGGTGGTCGCCGCGTCGGACGATCCGGCGCAGGCCGGCGCGCTCGACAAGGCGGCGCTCGCCGATTCGCTGCGCGCGGTGCTGCACGATCCCGCGCTGGCGCGGGCCGATTCCGACGTGCTGGTCGCGGCACCCGCGCGCGTGGTCGCGTATCTCGGCGGCGACGACGCGCAACGCGCGAAATTGCGCGGCGCGTACGACACGGCGCTCGCGCGCCTGTCGACCGACACCACGCTGTCGTCGATCGACCGGCTGATGGCGCTGCACGGTCGCGTGCTGCTTGCGCGCGGTGACGCGCGCAAGGGCGCGCCGCTCGCTGCGCCGGCGTTGGCCGATACCACGCGCAAGCAGATTGCCGCGTCGGTGCAGGGCGCCGCGAATGCGTATGAACGGCAGGCGCTCGTCAGCGAAGGCGCGGACACGCTGACCGACGCGGGGCTGTACGACGAGTCGGATGCATTGCTGAAGGCCGAGCTGCCGCGTTCGTCGACGCCGTATTACTTCATGTCGGGGCTGGCCGCGAATGCGAAGGCGCGCGGCGACAAGGCCGCGGCGCTCGACTGGTATCGCAAAGCATACGACTCGGCGAGCGGGCCGGCGACGAAGCTGCGCTGGGGTGCGACCTATTTTGCGAATGCGGTCGAACTGGCGCCGGACGATTCGGCGCGTATCGAAGGGATTGCCGCGAGTGTGCTCGCACAGGCCGACAAGACCCGGGATGCGTTCTACGGCGCGAACCTGCGCGCGTTGACGAAGGTCGTCACGCAATTGAACCGCTGGCGCAGCGGCGGCGCGCATGATGCGTCGGTCCGGTCGTTCGTGAAGCAGTTCGACGGCGTATGCGGGAAACTGCCCGCGGGCGATCCGCAGGCAGCGGCGTGCGCGAAGCTGATCCAGCCCGTGAAGGCGTAACGACGCACGCGCACATCGTCGAGCGGGCCGGACGGTCGATTACCGGCCCGACTCCGACGACGCGCCGCGATCGCTGCCGTATCCGGCGTCGTGCTGACGGGCAATCTTCGCTTCGGCGGAAACGATGCTGGCCGGATAGAACCAGTCGCTCGACTGGAAACCGGCCTGCTTGAGCGCCTTCACTTCGGCGTGGACCTGCGCGCGCGTCAGCGGCTGGTTCGACTGCGCTTGCGCGGCGAGCGGGGCCGATACGGCCAGGGCAATGGCAACGGCTTGGATCAGGCGCTTCATGGTCGGGACCTCCAGGATTCCGGTGATTCGCCGCGCTTCGTTCGTCGAAGCGCCGGGCGACGTTGAAACCAGTGTAGGCCGGGGTGGGCGCGCGAAAAATGCGATCGCGCCCAACGCAGTGTTTTGCTGCGGGTAACAATGGGCAGGCGGTGGCGGGCGATGCTGGATGTCGGCTTGACAAGAGTGACGGGCGACGCGACACGCGAGCCGCGCGGCGGTGCGGAGCCGACCGGTTCCGGCGAGCGGGGAATTGAAATCGGACCGGATGTGAATTCCGGAATCCGTTCCGGTTCGCATGCGGTCCGATCGTGACAGGCAGGTGAGGTTTGAAGAGGCCTGCACGTCGATGCGGCAGGCCGGGAGGCGGCGTACGAAACGCCGCCTCATGCAGGCGCTTACACGAGCCCCGTCATGTAGAACACGGCGATCACGAAGAACACCGCGAGCGTCTTGATGACGGTGACCGCGAAGATGTCGCGATACGACTCGCGGTGCGTGAGGCCCGTGACTGCGAGCAGCGTGATGACCGCGCCGTTGTGCGGCAGCGTGTCCATGCCGCCGCTCGCCATCGCGACGACCCGGTGCAGCACGTCCATCGGAATGTTGGCTGCCTGCGCGCCCTTGATGAACAGGTCCGACATCGCGGCGAGCGCGATGCTCATGCCGCCCGACGCCGAGCCCGTGATGCCGGCGAGCGAGCTGACCGACACGGCCGCGTTGACGAGCGGGTTCGGGATACTCTTCAGCGCATCGCCGACGACCAGGAAGCCCGGCAGTGCGGCGATCACGCCGCCGAAGCCGTATTCCGACGCGGTGTTCATTGCGGCCAGCAGTGCGCCGCCGACGGCGGCTTTCGAGCCGGCCGCGAAGCGGTCGCTGACACGGCTGAACGCGGTCAGCACGACCAGCACGATGCCGAGCAGCAGCGCCGCCTCGACCGACCAGATCGCGACGACGGTCTTGATCGACGTCGTCACCGGCGTGTGCACGCCAGGCAGCACATCCGGCGCGACCGTGTACGACGCGGCGCCGTACCACTGCGGGATCAGCTTCGTGAACAGGAAGTTCGACACGCCGACGAGGATCAGCGGCAGGATCGCGAGCGCCGGGTGCGGCAGCGACGTCGCTTCGACGCGCTCCGGCTCGTTGACGAGCGACGTGCCGTAGCCTTCGCCCTTCGCCATCGCCGAGCGGCGGCGCCATTCCAGATAGGAGAGACCGACGACGACGATGAACAGCGAGCCGATCGTGCCGAGCGCCGGTGCGGCCCACGCGGTCGTCTTGAAGAACGTGGTCGGGATGATGTTCTGGATCTGCGGCGTGCCGGGCAGCGAATCCATCGTGAACGAGAACGCGCCGAGCGCGATCGCGCCGGGCATCAGCCGCTTCGGAATGTTGCTCTGGCGATAGAGTTCGGCCGCGAACGGATAGACCGCGAACACCACGACGAACAGCGACACGCCGCCATAGGTGAGCAGCGCGCACACCGCGACGATCACCGCATTCGCGCGCGAGCGGCCGATGTAGCGGATCGCCGCGTGGACGATCGATTCGGAGAACCCGGACAGTTCGATCACCTTGCCGAACACCGCGCCGAGCATGAATACCGGGAAATACAGTTTGACGAAGCCGACCATCTTCTCCATGAAGATGCCGGAGAAGACCGGTGCGACGGCGGCGGGTTCGGTCAGGAGCACCGCGCCGAGCGCGGCGATCGGCGCGAACAGGATCACGCTGTAGCCGCGATATGCGGCATACATCAGGAACGCCAGCGCGGCGAGGACGATCACGAAAGACAAGGGGAGTCTCCTAATGGCTTTGGTTGTTGTTCGATCGCGCGACGCGCCGCGGACCGGCTCAGGTTCGTGCAGGTTTCGTGCCATCGGCCGGATTGCGCCGCCGGACATGGGTCCGCCGGAGACCGGCGGGGCCGCGCCGGTCCATGTCTGACGATTCTACAGAAAACGTCTCGATTCGGAGACGATATGGCCATCCGGCCAGCCCGTGAAGTCGGGCAGGGCTTTCCCGGACAACGCATTGTGGCATGTCTCCAGAGTGAGATAATCTGTCTCGTTCCGGAGACATCCGGTCGAAAATACACGGAGACGAAGACACGATGATGAACGACTGGGCCCGCCTGCCCGTCAACTACGGCGACGTGCTGCGGCGCGCCGCCGAGTCGCTGTTCCGGACCTTCGAGGATTCGAGCGCGGGCACGGTGGTCGTCGATCGCGACGCGCGCGTCGTGTGGATGAACGAGCGTTACGCGGCGCGCTTCGGTTTCGCCGATCCGCAGCAGGCCGTCGGCCTCGACTGCGAGGCCGTGATCCCGAACAGCCTGATGCGCGAGGTCGTGTCGACCGGGCAGCCGATCCTGCTCGACATCATGGAGACGGGCCGCGAGCCGCTCGTCGTCACGCGCCTGCCGCTGAAGAACGAGGCCGGCGAGACGGTCGGCGCGATCGGCTTCGCGCTGTTCGACCAGTTGAAGACGCTCACGCCGATCTTTTCCCGCTACGTGCAGCTTCAGCAGCAACTGATCGCGACGCAGCGTTCGCTCGCACAGGCGCGCCGCGCGAAATACACGTTCGCGAGCTTCGTCGGCACGAGTGCCGCGAGCCTCGAAACCAAGCGCCAGGCGCGGCGCGCCGCGCAGGTCGATTCGCCGGTGCTGCTGCTCGGCGAGACGGGTACCGGCAAGGAGCTGCTCGCGCACGCGATCCACGCGGCTTCGGCGCGTGCGCTCCAGCCGCTCGTGACCGTCAACGTCGCCGCGATTCCCGACACGCTGCTCGAAACCGAATTTTTCGGTGCGGCGCCCGGCGCGTACACGGGAGCCGACCGCAAGGGGCGTGTCGGCAAGTTCGAGCTGGCCGATCGCGGCACGCTGTTTCTCGACGAGATCGGCGACATGCCGCTGCCGTTGCAGGGCAAGCTGCTGCGCGTGCTGCAGGACAAGGAGTTCGAGCCGGTCGGCTCGAACCGGATCGTGCGCGCGGACGTCCGGATCATCGCCGCGACGTCGGCCGACCTGCCGGCGCTCGTGGAGGCCGGGCGTTTTCGCGCGGATCTCTATTACCGGCTCAACGTGCTGACGATCCACGCGCCGCCGCTGCGCGAGCGGGCGTCCGACATCGCGGCGCTCGTCTATGCGACGCTCGAGGAACTGGCTGCCCAACACGGGCGCGCCGCGCATTGCGAGCTGACCGACGATGCGCTGCGGATGCTGTGCGCGTACCCGTGGCCGGGCAACGTGCGCGAGTTGCGCAATACGCTCGAACGTGCGCTGATGCTGTCGGACCGTTCGGTGATCGATGCACGTGCGCTCGCACCGTTCCTCGGGCCGGTGCGCATTTCGACGGACGGCGCATCGCCGGCGCAGCGGGTTTCCGCAGCGCCGGTCGAGCGGGGCGCGTCCGGTGCATCCGGTGCGCCGGTCGCTTCGTATGCCGATGCATTGGCGGCGTGGGAGCGCCAGTTCCTGATCGACGCGCTGGCTGCCTGTGACGGCAAGGTCGTGGAAGCCGCCGCGCGCATCGGGATCGGCCGCGCGACGCTGTACAAGAAGCTGGTGGCGCTGGGCATCGAACGGTAGGCCGATCAGCGGCGCCGATGCTGCCCGAGTTGAAGCATCGAACAGGAGATCACGATGAAGCGAATCGGTATCGCAGGTTGGCTGACCCTGTTGCTGGCGACCTCCGCGCTCGCGCAGTCCGGCGACGCAGACGTGCCCGAGGCGCGGCGCAACTGGTACAACGATCCGTTCGTTGCGCTGTCGCAGGACCTGGCCGAATGCCCGTTGCCGCTCGGCCCGTGGATGACCCGCGCCGAGATGTCGGACGATGCGCATTACCGCGCCGAACGTGGCACCACCTGCTGGCTCGCGCACCGCTGCACGAAACCGAATTCGTATATGTATGACGCGCCGATCGCCGATGCCGCAAAAGCGCACTTCGCGGGCTCCGATCGCCTGCACGGTACGAGCCTGTGGATCACCGTGCAGCGGCGTTTCATCTATGTCGAAGGATGCGCGAATACGGCGTTCGATCGCCAGGCGCTGCAACGCGAACTCGAGGCGCTTCCGGACGTCGAGCAGGTTTTCGTTCGCATCACCGACGATCCGCGCCGGAGCTTGCCGTACAAGGCGCGCGGGCAACCGGGCCGCACGCCGAACTGACGACCGAAGGGCCGCGCATGGCATACTCGCGACATTCAAAAAATGGTTGACGGGAAGAATAATGAAACACATGCTTGCGTCGGTCTGTCGGTGGCCTCGGGTGGCCGGATTGTTGGCTCTTGTTGCAGGGCTCGGCGGGTGCGGTGGCAGCGCGCCGCTGTTCACTTCGGACGGGCGTCCGACCACGCAGGTGCAATGCACCGGCAGCGGCTGGAGCAATTGCACGGACAATGCCCGGGCCATGTGCAACGGGGATTTCGAAGTGATCCAGCAATCGACTGATGGCGCCGTGCGAAATCTTCTCTTCGCATGCAAGAAGAAAAGCGGTTATTGATCCCGAAATGACCGGCCGAGGAGACCGCGATCGGGAGAAGCGCTTTTCTGTTTGCTTGGAGTCATCTATTTTTTACGAATAACACTCATGGAGTCCCATCCATATGGCGACCTACAGGCAACTGACTGCGCAGCTCGAACGGCTTCAGCAAAAGATCGACAAGGAACGCGAAAAGGCGATTGCCGACGCGATTGCCGATATCCGCGCGAAAATCGACGAATACGACATTACGCCGGAAGAACTCGGTTTTCGTCCGGCAGGGTCCGCCGCCGCTACTTCGAAGCCGAAGCCGAAGCGCACGTTGCCGCCGAAGTACCTGAATCCGAAGACGGGCGAAACCTGGAGTGGCCGCGGGCGCGCGCCGGCGTGGCTCGGCAAGAATCGCGCACGTTTCGTGATCAAGGACTGACTCCCGAAAAACCTCACCTTTCGTGCGCCGACTGACGGTGCGAACGGCCAGGCGGCCGTCGCACCGTTTTGTTTTTGTGCCGTCGCCGTGCGATTCCCGCCGACGAATGGAAGTGCAATGCCGCGCGATTAACGGATCCCGCTTTGCGAATTCGCCGCGATTCGGCCGCCTATCGCGGCCAATTCCGGTAAACAACCGTGCAATTGCGCAGTGCATGCGCATTGGCGATCGCCATTTTCGCGGTGCACGCATGCCGCCGATTTCCATCACCTTTCGCGTGTTTGCGCGTTGTGCCGTGCAATTCCCGAAGATACTCACCATGGCTCCTGTAAATCCTCACCTTTGAGGAAGCGGCAGCGTCGCGCCGTGTTGCTTGCGGCATGCGGCGATGTCGCGTCGCGCTTGTGTTGCAGGCCCATGGTGCGAGCGTTGACGTTCGTCGGGTAGTCGGCCGTTCGGCATATAGGCAGCCGCGTGCGCTTCGCCTATGCTTGGGGTTCGCGTCGAGCGGCGCGCGGCCTGTCCGTGCCGTATGCCGCTCGGGTCGTCTTTCGTTACCGCAGGGAGCCGATGTGACCGTTCGCCATCTCGATGCGTTGTTCCAGCCCAAGTCCGTTGCAGTCGTCGGCGCGTCGTCGCGCGCGGGCAGTATCGGCGCGATGGTGTGGTCGCGCGTACTCGACGGCGCGTTCGACGGGCCCGTGTGGCCCGTCAATCCGAAATATCGCGAGCTGGACGGGCATGCGGTCGTCTCAGACGTCGACCGGCTGCCCGCACCGCCGTCGGTTGCCGTGATCTGCACGCCGCCCGCGACCTGGGCCGGCATCGTGCGCAAGCTCGGCGAACTCGGTACGCGCGTCGCGGTGATCGTCGGTGAGGCGCGCACGGATGCCGATCGCACCGCGCTCGATCGCACTCTGAAGGCGGCGAAGCCGTTCGTGCTCCGTATCGTCGGGCCCGGCAGCCTCGGCGTGCTGTCGCCCGCGCGGCATGCGCATTTCGGCGCACCGGCCTATACGGCGCGCTCGGGCGGCGTCGCGTGGGTGTCGCAATCGAATGCGCTGACGAACGCGGTGCTCGGCTGGGCCGATGCGCGGGGCCTCGGCTTTTCTCATGTCGTCGCGCTCGGCAGCGAGTCCGACGTCGATGCGGGCGACGTGCTGGATTATCTTGCGAGCGATCCCGGCACGCGCGCGATCCTGCTCGAACTCGATACCGTGCGTGCCGCGCGCAAGTTCATGTCGGCCGCACGCGCGGCCGCACGCAACAAGCCGGTGCTCGCGTTGCGCACCGGGCGCGCCGATCCCGGCGACGCGCTTTATACGGCGGCGTTCCAGCGCGCGGGCATGGTGCGCGTCGATGCGCTCGACGATCTGCTCGACGAGATCGAGACGCTCGGCGTCGGTCGCGTCACGGCGCGCGGCGCGGCGACGCTCGTGACGAGCGATGCGGGCGTCGCGAAACTGGCGGTCGATGCGGTCGCCGAGGTGCGCGACGTGCTGGTCGACTGGTCGCCTGCGGCAACCTCGGCCGTGTCGGCCGCGCTGCCGCATCTGGCTGCGCCCGGCAATCCGCTGACGCTGGGCGACGACGCGCGCCCCGAGCACTTCGCCGCGGCGATCAAGGCGCTCGCGCCGTTCCCGCAAACGGGCACGCTGTTCGTCGTCCATTCGACGTCCCACAGCGCGCCGGCCGATGCGGTTGCGCGCACGCTGATCGAATCGCGGCAGTATGCGCATCGCGGCATCCTCGCATGTTTCTTCGGCGCGGTCGACGCGGCGACGCGCGATGCGCTGCACGCGAACGGCATTCCCGTACACACGACACCGCAGCGGCTCGCGCGCGCGTATGCGCGTCTCGTCGACTACAACCTCGGGCGGCAACTGCTGATGCAGACGCCCGAGGGCACGCCGCTGCAGCCGGCCGAGTGCGTCGCATCCGCACAGGCCGACGCGCGCCGGATGGTCGAAGCCGGCCAGCATGAACTGGCCGGCGAGGCCGCGCTGCACTGGCTGTCCCATTTCGGCCTGCAAGGCGAGCAGGCGGGCGAGCCGGCCGGCGCGAAAATTGTCGATGTCAACGTCGACATGTACGACGATTCGAACTTCGGTCCGGTGTTTCGCTATGCCGTGCCGCCTGCGGACGGCGTGTCGGCGCCGTTCGTCGTCTACGGCCTGCCGCCGCTGAACACCGTGCTCGCCCGCGCGGTGATGGAGCGCTCACCGTATGCGCGCAGCACGCCCGTCGAGCCGACGCTCGACGCGTTGACGGCGCTGTCGCAGGTCGTCTGCGACGTGCGTGAAGTCGTCGCGATGTCCGTCACGCTGCGCGTGTTGTCCGACCGTGCGCAGGTGATCGCGCCGCGCATCACGCTGGCCGCGGGGCGCAGCCGGCTTGCGATCATGCCGTATCCGCGCCACCTCGAACAGACACTGGAGTGGCGCGGCGAGACGGTGACGATCCGTCCGATCCGTCCGGAAGACGAGGTCGCGCACAACGAGCTGCTCGGTGCAATGACGCCGGACGATCTGCGGATGCGTTTTTTCGGCGCGGTGCGCAGCTTCGATCATTCGCAGGTGGCGCGCATGACGCAGATCGACTACGACCGTGAGATGGCCCTCATCGTGTCGTACACCGATGCGTCGGGGCGCGACCATACGCTGGCGGTCGTGCGCGCGGTCGCCGATCCCGACAACGAGACGGCGGAGTTCGCGATCGCGGTGCGGCCCGATCAGAAGGGCAAGGGGCTTGGCCGGCTGCTGATGAACCGCATCATCGACTACGCACGCTCGCGCGGAACCGCATGGATGATCGGCGAGGCGCTGCGCGAGAACTCGGCGATGATCTCGCTCGCGAAGTCGTGCGGTTTTGAGGTGTCGACGACGGAGGAGCCGGGCGTCGTGGGTTTCAGGATGAAGTTGCAGCCGTAGCGTCTGTCGGCTGCGTGAAGCGCGGCGCCATCGCATGCCGTCGATGGCGCCAATCCTTCACCGCATTGCGCATGCGCCCATTCAGGGGTGCAAAGTATTCGGGCCTGCCTGTTGTACGAAACGTCCGAACGTATCGGGCCCGTTCGCTACGCCGATATCGACGCACGCATGGCGTCCGGAAGCATTTGCTGCGTGCCGCGCTAGCCGCTCCGCACAGCCGTTTCACGCGATGTGCTCGCGCGCATTCGCAACCGCATTCCGGCTTCGCCGATTCGGAATCGTCGCAAAGGTGAGGTTTTTCGGGAGCCGCGAGTGAGCTTTTCCGGGGAAGCGCGGTGAGCCGATACGGGAGCGTTCGGTGAGCCTTCTCGGGAGCTGCCGGTGAGCACCTGCGGGAGGCGCTGGTGAGCCTTTCCGGGACGCGTTGGTGAGGGTCTGCGGGAGATGTCGGTGAGGACATTCGGGAGACTTCGGTGAGGGTCTCCAGGAGCCTTGGGTGAGCTTTTTCGGGAGGGTTTGGTGAGCGCTTGCAGGACACCAAGGTGAGACTTTGCGGGAGCGTGCGGGCACACGGCTCTCGCGCGTGCGGCGCCGGCCAATGCCGGTGTCGCACGCGGGTGCGGGCACGCATGAACCGTGCCCGCGATCACATTCAGGCAGCGAGTTTCGACGCCGCGTCGTTCACCTGGTCGCGCGAAATCGCGAGTTCCTCGAGGTGCGGATCGGCATAGACGGCGCCGGTTTCGCGCTCGAGGCGGGCGATCGTCAGCGCGCAACGCGCGGTGTCCTTCGGCATCGCGATGAAGCGCTTGACCGACTCGCCGGACGTGAATGCCTCGAACAGCGCGCCGCGCACGTCGTCCGGAAGCGTCTTGGTCCACTGGTACGGCTTGCCGTTGAACGTGATCGACGGCGGCAGCGTGCGTTCCTTCTTGGTTGCCGTGATGAGCCCGTAGGTGCGGGCCGCGTCGCCGATCTGCTCGGGCGAGAAGAGCTCGTCGGGCGTGATGTCGAACTGCTCGATGTAGTTCTCGATCGCTTGCATCGCGGCGGCACGATCGTCGCGCTTCTTCTGCGCGCGCGCGACGATATCGCGCAGCTCGTCCGCCTCCTCGGGCGTGATCGTGAAGCTTGCCTGCTTCTGCTGAAGTTCGGAGAAACGCTGGAATTCTTGATCGTTCAGAAGTTTGGCCATGACATCCATCGGACACGACGGCCGCGACAACCGGCCGCCGTAGTTTTTGAGAGGGCCGCTATTCTAGCGTAGCGCCGTGAGCGCACGATATGGCACCGCACATCGCGCGCTGCGCCGGTGTCGCGCGCGGCCGGGCCGGCGCAGGTGCGCCGTACCCGGTGCGCTTCGTCGGACCCGCGCGTCAGCAGATCTCGGTGCGGCCCATCGACAGATGGGCGGCCGTGTCGCGCAGCCCTTCAACGGCGACGTCGACGGACGGTGCCGCGTGCGCGTCGATCCGGCGCATGTACGGGCAGGTCAGCACCGCGATCGCATGGCCGGACGGCCCGAGGATCGGCGCGGTCAGGTCGGTGACGCCGTACGCCTGGCGGCTGTCCTGGCGCAGGTAGCCGGATTGCCGGATGGAATGGCACGCATACGCGAGTTCCTGCTCGTTCAGCGGCGCTTCGCCCTTGACCTTGCGATGCTCGGCCAGCATGTGCGCGCGCTGCTCGGGGCCCTGGAACGACAGCATCACGCGCCCCGACGCCGTATCGGCGAGCCCGATACGCGAGCCGAGCCGGACCGACACGCCCCACGGGCCGGGCCCGTCGACTTGCGCGATCACGAGCAGGTTGCCGCGATCGTAGACGGTCAGGTGGCACGACTGTTCGGCGGCATCGGCGAAGCGCTGCATCTGCGGCAAGGCCTCGGCAATCAGCCGGTTCATCGGCGGATGCCGGTGCGCCAGCGCGAACAGCTTGAGGCTGAGCGTGTAGCGGTCGCCGCTGGTCGAGCGCATCACGTAGCGGCGCGCGACGAGGCGTTCGAGCATCCGGTAGATTTCGCTTGCGTTGCGGCCGAGTTGCTTCGTGATTTCGGTGCGGGTGAGTCCTTCCTTCTGCTCCGACAGGAGTTCGAGAATGTCGAGGCCCTTGTCGAGCGCGGGTGCGCGATAGCGATCGATTGCGCCCAGCGATTCCCGCGCGTCGCAGCCGGGAAGTGGGTCGTTGGTTGTTTGCATTTTGGGTGTGAGGTTGGGGGATTACCGTCGATCGGTCGGCGACGCACGCTGGCCGGTTCTGCACGCGCATAAGTCGGGCCTGCGGATGGCGATACAAGCCATTCGTACGAGCTTAACAATAAACATATAGTGTGCAATGCAGCGTCTTTTTACCGATCGTTACCGTACAAGAACGGATTGGCAAACGTTTCCGATGACAGGGGCACCCCGAATAGCCAGTATTGATGCACCGATGGCAGGCGATGCCGGCATGCGCGGCGGATCGCGTTGCGCCGGCGCGTCCAGTGTTGCGCCGCAGCGTCTGCAGGCGCACCAATAGTCGGTATCCGCCGCGCGTCATTTCACGGCGCGCGGCCGATGGTACAAAGGCTTGCGGGCCAGCGACGGTGCGGCCGCGCGTGAAGTCGGCCGGCATCGGCCGGCACGCGTCGCGGGTGCCGGGCCGTCGTCGCCGATGCGCAGACCGGCGGCCGCCCGTTCGATGCGCGTCGTACTTTTCGTGCGGCGTCACGATCGCTGCGCCCGCGCGTCGACGGCAGGCCGGATGCGGTGCCGACGCGCGCAATCGACGATCGACGATCGACAATCAGTCCGGTGCGCTGCCGCGAATGGCCGCGTCGGCCGGTATCCTGTCCCATTCGACAACAGAGGTTTGAGCACGATGAAACTGCTTCGCTATGGCCCGTCAGGCCAGGAAAAGCCCGGTATTCTCGACGCGGCCGGCCGGATTCGCGACCTGTCCGCGCACGTGCCGGATCTTGCCGGCGATGTGCTGTCCGACGCGGGTCTCGCGCGGCTGCGCGCGATCGATCCGGCCACGCTGCCGCTCGTGTCCGGCGAGCCGCGCATCGGCGCGTGCGTCGGGCACGTCGGCAAGTTCATCGGCATCGGCCTGAACTATGCCGATCACGCGGCCGAAGCCGGCATGCCGGTGCCGAAGGAACCGGTCGTGTTCGGCAAGTGGACGAGTTCGATCTGCGGCCCGAACGACGGCATCGACATCCCGAAGGGTTCGGTCAAGACCGACTGGGAAGTCGAACTGGGCGTCGTGATCGGCGCGCGGTGCAAGGACGTCGACGAAGCGAGCGCGCTCGATTACGTCGCCGGCTACTGCGTCGTCAACGACGTGTCCGAGCGCGAGTGGCAGATCGAACGCGGCGGCCAGTGGGACAAGGGCAAGGGCTTCGACACGTTCGGCCCGATCGGCCCGTGGCTCGTCACGCGCGACGAGGTGCCGGATCCGCAGCGTCTCGACCTGTGGCTCGAAGTCGACGGCCACCGCTATCAGAACGGCAACACGCGCACGATGGTGTTCACCGTCGCGCAACTGATCGCGTATCTGTCGCGCTGCATGACGCTGCAGCCGGGTGACGTGATCACGACCGGCACGCCGCCGGGCGTCGGCATGGGCATCAAGCCGTCGCCGGTTTTCCTGAAGGCCGGCCAGATGGTGCGCCTCGGGATCGACGGGCTCGGCGAGCAGTTGCAGCGTACGTGCGACGCACAGTAACCGCACGAGCCGCGATCCTGTTGAGCGACCAAGGCAGGCGGTCGCCGAAAACCGGACGCCGACGCTGACGCGTCAAAACCGAGGGCCCGATTCCGCGCTATGCGGAATCGGGCCCTTGCCGTTTGTACGCGGTGTGCGTGGGCGGGTCACACGAAGTTGTCGAGTTCGCAATGCGCTTCCAGCCGATACCCGTCGGGATCGACGACGAACGCCGCGTAGTAGCCGGGGCCGTAGTGCTCGCGCTTGCCGGGCCCGCCGTTGTCCTGGCCGCCGTGCTCGAGCGCGGCGCGGTAGAACGCGTCGACTTCGACGGGCGAAGCGGCCTTGAACGACAGGTGCAGCCCCGATTCGGGATCGGCGACGACGGGGCGGGCAGCGTGCTGCAGCCACAGCTCCGGTTCGGTCGTGCCGTACCCGATAGATCCGTCGTCGCTATACAGCCGCTTGTAGCCGAGCGCGCCGAGCGTGCTGTCGTAGAACGCGCGGCTGCGGCCGATGTGGGCGACGCCGAAGGAAAGGTGATCGATCATCTGTTGGCTCCTTGAACTGAAGGGGGGAACGTCAGTGCAACAAACCCGCTTATAAGCACCATGCCAGCCGCTTGTAGCGGAGCGCGCCGAGCGTGCTGTCGTAGAACGCGCGGCTGCGGTCGTTGTGGATAACTCCGTAGGAAAGGCGATCGATCATCTGTGGCTCCTTGAACTGAAGGGGGGCGTCAGTGCAGCAAACCTTTTCGTAACCACCATGCTGGTTATGTTAGAAAGCGTCCGGACGCTTGTCAACCGGCATGGTGGTTAGATACGATGGGGTCATGAGCGATACGCAACCTTCCGTCACGATGGACTGCCTGATTCCGGCGCCGCCCGAAACCCTGAGCATCGATTTCGCGAACACGCTGTACTGGCGTGGCAGCGAGGCGCCGACGGAAACCTTCGGAACGATGGACGACCTGCTGGCGTGGTGCCGCGAGCAGGCCGGCGTGCCGGCCGGCCTGGCCGACAGGTGCCGCGTGCGCGGCGTGGAGGAAGGCGAGCCGGCGATGCTCTTGCGCGCGCTCGCGTTGCGCGAGGCGTTGTACCGGCTCTTTCATGCGCAGGCCGAGCGGCGCGAGCCGCAGGCCGACGATCTCGCGCTGCTCGGCGGCTTCCTGGCGGAAGCGTCGCCGCGCGTCGCGCTGGCGCGCGTCGACGGCGGTTATGCGTGGCGGATCGCAGGCGCGGGCGCAACGCTCGCGGGGCTGCTGAGCCCGGTGCTGTGGTCGGCGATCGACCTGCTCGGCGGCGCGCGGCTCGCGAAGGTCAAGCGATGCGCGAACGATGCATGCCAGTGGCTGTTCATCGACGACAGCAAGAACGGCAGCCGCCGCTGGTGCTCGATGTCGTCGTGCGGCAATCGCGCGAAGGCGTACCGCCACTATCACAAGGCCGACTGACGAGCCCGTTCAGGCACGCGCATACGAGCGAGCGTGTCGACTCCAGACCTGCCTATTTTGCCGACAACTTCCGCCACAGCGTCGTCTTGCTGATGCCGAGCATCGCGCATGCGCGGTCGCGGTCGCCGCCGCACGCGTCGAGCACCGCACGGATCTCGTCGGCTTCCGCGCGGCGGCGGCGCGCGTGCAGCGTCTGCGCATCGTCGGTGTCGGTCGCGTCGGGCGGCGCCGCGAACAGCTCGGGCGCAATCGCCTGCAGCGCGTCGGGATCGAGCGCGGCGCACGCGGCGGCCGGATCGTTTTCATCGGCTTCCTCGGCGAGTTCCACCGCGATCCGCTCGATCACGTTCTGCAGTTCCCGCACGTTGCCGGGCCACCGGTAGCGCGCCAGTGTCGCCTGTGTCGCGCCGAGCACGCGCGCGGCATCGCCGGCGTCGCGCAGGCGTTCGGCGAGGCGCGGCTCGCGCCGCGCGGCCTGCACGAGCAGCGTCGCCGCGAGCGCGGGGATGTCGGCCGCGCGCTCGCGCAGCGGCGGCAGGCCGACGTTCAGGATGTTGAGCCGGTAATAGAGATCCGCGCGGAACGTGCCGGCCTCGACGGCCGCGAGCAGCGGACGATGCGTCGCCGCGATCACGCGCACGTCGATGCGGATCGGCTCGGTCGAGCCGAGGCGGATCACCTCGCGCTCCTGCAGCACGCGCAGCAGCCGGCTCTGCAGCGACGGCGGCATTTCGCCGATCTCGTCGAGAAACAGCGTGCCGCGGTGCGCGGCTTCGAACAGGCCGGTCTTGCCGCCGCGCCGCGCGCCGGTGAACGCGCCTTCCTCATAGCCGAACAGTTCGCTTTCGAGCAGCGCTTCCGGAAACGCGCCGCAATTGACCGCGACGAAAGGATAGCTGCGCCGCGCGGACCGCGCGTGCAGGCTTTGCGCGATCATTTCCTTGCCGGTGCCGCTTTCGCCGAGCACGAGCACGGTCGCGTCGGATTTCGCGTAGCGGCGCACGAGGTCGCGCACGCGCGCCATCGGCGCCGATGCGCCGATCACGTCGTCGAGCGCGTAGCGCGCCGCGAACTGCTGGGTGGTCGGCTGCGAACGCAGCGCGCGATCGAGCCGTTCGACCGCGCGCGATTCCTGGAACGTCAGCACGCTGCCCGACGTGACGCCGCGATCGACGAGCGGCCCGCGATGCACGACATAGCGCACGCCGCGCACGGTCGCGAGCGCGTCGCCGTCCTCGCCGCGCAGCGTGCGCAGCTCGGGCCGCAAGTCGACGAGCGCGCGGCCGACGGCCGCCGCGGGTTCGACCCCGAGCGCCGATGCGAGCCGCTCGTTGATTGCTTCCACGCGGCCGCGCGCGTCGAGTGCGACCACGCCGTCGCGCAGGTGTTGCAGTAGGTTGTCGAGCCGCTGGCGGCGGTATGCCTCGGCGTGCGTCGCATACGCGACTTCGAGCGCCGTATCGACGGCCTTGCGCACCGACGCATGCGAATACAGGAACACCGCGCCCATGCCGGCGCTGGCCGCGAGGTCGGTGACGAGGCCGGGGCCGACGATCGTCTCGATGCCGCGGTCGCGCAGGTCGTGCACGCAGGCTTCCGCTTCCTGCGCGGACTGATATGACGCAAACTGCACGTCGAGGCCGTACGCGGCGACGAAGCGGCGCACTTCGGGCGGCGTTTCCCCGGCGCTGACGAGCGCGATCCGCGACGCGTCGCGCCGGGCGCGCGCGAGCGCCTGCATCACGTCGAAGCCGGTCGGCGATACGACCACGACCGGCACCTGCGCACGCGTCTTCAGGAAGGCGCCGTTCGAGCCGGCCGCGACGATCACGTCGGGCCGCGCGGCGCCGGCCTCGGCGATCGCGCTGAGCGCATCCTCATACGCGCGCGTCACGATGCGCACGTCGGCGCGTTCGTCGAATTCGCCGGCGATCTCGCGAAAGAAGTCGCGCAGGCGGCTGATGCCCATCGCCCAGATGCGCGGGCGCGCCGCGCGATCGGCCGGGTCGACTGGCTTGGTCGAGGAGAGGTCCATGACGGTCGATTATGCGCGCGGGATTTCATTTTTGAAACATGAAATTGCCGAATTGAAATCGCCGGGTGTGGCATCGCCCGTGCCGGTTGCTTAAGAATCAGTGGGTTAGCGACGTTTCGCGAGCTGGCCCGGTCCTTGCTGTTATCGGGCATTCCTTCAGGAGGCCGTTCATGAGCAACACGCATCTTCAGAGCGCCGGCGCGAAATTCCGCGCGGCAGTCGCGGCCGAGCAGCCGCTGCAGGTGGTCGGCGCGATCACCGCGTACGCGGCCAAGATGGCGCAGGCCGTCGGCTTCAAGGCCGTGTACCTGTCGGGCGGCGGCGTCGCCGCGAACTCGCTCGGGATCCCCGATCTCGGCATCAGCACGATGGAAGACGTGCTGATCGACGCGAACCGGATCACCAACGCGACCGACCTGCCGCTGCTCGTCGACATCGATACGGGCTGGGGCGGTGCATTCAACATCGCGCGCACGGTCCGCTCGTTCATCAAGGCCGGCGTCGCTGCCGTGCACATGGAAGACCAGGTCGGCCAGAAGCGCTGCGGTCACCGTCCGGGCAAGGAAGTCGTGCCGACCGAGGAAATGGTCGATCGCATCAAGGCCGCGGTCGATGCGCGCACCGACGACCAGTTCGTGATCATGGCGCGTACCGATGCGGCCGCCGCCGAAGGGATCGATTCGGCGATCGAGCGCGCGGTCGCGTACGTCGAAGCCGGCGCCGACATGATCTTCCCGGAAGCGATGAAGACGCTCGACGACTACCGCCGTTTCAAGGCGGCCGTGAAGGTGCCGATCCTCGCGAACCTGACCGAGTTCGGCTCGACGCCGCTGTTCACGCTCGACGAACTTCGCGAGGCGAACGTCGACATCGCGTTGTACTGCTGCGGCGCGTATCGCGCGATGAACAAGGCCGCGCTGAACTTCTACGAGACGCTGCGCCGCGACGGCACGCAGAAGGCGGCCGTGCCGACGATGCAGACGCGCGCCGAGCTGTACGACTTCCTCGGCTATCACGAATACGAGCGCAAGCTCGACGAACTGTTCGCGCAGGGCAAGAAGTAACGCGGCCCGCGCGCCGGGGCATGGTTCCCGGGAAGCTTTGCATGGGACCGCACTAGGCGCTGAAGCGCCAAGTGCGGTCGACAGCTTTGCATGGGACCGCACTAAGCGCTGAAGCGCCAAGTGCGGTCGACAGCTTTGCATGGGACCGCACTAAGCGCTAAAGCGCCAAGTGCGGTCGACACGATACATATTGGAGAACGGAAACATGAGCGAGACGAAAGACGCAGCAGCACCGGCCGCCGCAGGCGCCTTCAAGCCGAAGAAGTCGGTCGCGCTGTCGGGCGTGACGGCCGGCAACACGGCGCTGTGCACGGTCGGCAAGACCGGCAACGACCTGCACTACCGCGGCTACGACATTCTCGATGTGGCCGAGTCGTGCGAATTCGAGGAAATCGCGCACCTGCTCGTGCACGGCACGCTGCCGAACCTGACCGAACTGGCCGCGTACAAGACCAAGCTGCGCGCGCTGCGCGGCCTGCCGAGCGCGCTGAAGGCGGCGCTCGAGCAGATCCCGGCGTCCGCGCACCCGATGGACGTGATGCGCACGGGCGTGTCGGTGCTCGGCACCGTGCTGCCGGAGAAGGACGACCACAACCTGCCGGGCGCGCGCGACATCGCCGACCGCCTGATGGCGTCGCTCGGCTCGATGCTGCTGTACTGGTATCACTTCTCGCACAACGGCAAGCGCATCGAAACGGAAACCGACGACGATTCGATCGGCGGCCACTTCCTGCACCTGCTGCACGGCAAGACGCCGTCGAAGTCGTGGGTCGAGGCGATGCACACGTCGCTGATCCTGTACGCGGAGCACGAATTCAACGCGTCGACGTTCACGGGCCGCGTGATCGCGGGCACGGGCTCGGACATCTACTCGGCGATCACCGGCGCGATCGGCGCGCTGCGCGGGCCGAAGCACGGCGGCGCGAACGAAGTCGCGTATGAAATCCAGAGCCGCTACAGCTCGCCGGACGACGCCGAAGCGGACATCCGCCGCCGCGTCGAGAACAAGGAAGTCGTGATCGGGTTCGGCCACCCGGTCTACACGATCTCCGATCCGCGCAACAAGGTGATCAAGGGCGTCGCGCACAAGCTGTCGAAGGAAGCGGGCGACACGAAGCTGTACAACATCGCCGAGCGCCTCGAATCGGTGATGTGGGAAGCGAAGAAGATGTTCCCGAACCTCGACTGGTTCAGCGCGGTGTCGTATCACATGATGGGTGTGCCGACCGCGATGTTCACGCCGCTGTTCGTGATTTCGCGCACGTCCGGCTGGAGCGCGCACATCATCGAGCAGCGCATCGACAACAAGATCATCCGCCCGAGCGCGAACTACACGGGCCCGGAAGACCTGCAGTTCGTGCCGATCGAGAAGCGCTGACCCTCCCGCAGCGCGCGCCGGCCTCCGCAGCGCGGCCGGCCGGCGCGCGCTGAACGCTCTACCCAGGTATCCCCCCACATCATGAATACCGCCAACCGCAAACCCCTGCCCGGCACGTCGCTGGATTATTTCGACGCGCGCGCCGCGGTCGAAGCGATCGCGCCCGGCGCGTACGACACGCTGCCGTACACGTCGCGCGTGCTCGCCGAAAACCTCGTGCGCCGCTGCGATCCGGCGATCCTCGCCGAGTCGCTGAAGCAGATCATCGAGCGCAAGCGCGAACGCGACTTCCCGTGGTTCCCGGCGCGCGTCGTGTGCCACGACATCCTCGGGCAGACGGCGCTCGTCGATCTCGCCGGCCTGCGCGACGCGATCGCGGACGGCGGCGGCGACCCGGCGAAGGTGAACCCGGTCGTGCCCGTGCAGCTGATCGTCGATCACTCGCTCGCCGTCGAATGCGGCGGCTTCGATCCGGACGCGTTCGCGAAGAACCGCGCGATCGAGGATCGCCGCAACGAGGATCGCTTCCACTTCATCGAGTGGACGAAGAAGGCGTTCGAGAACGTCGACGTGATCCCGCCGGGCAACGGCATCATGCACCAGATCAACCTCGAGAAGATGTCGCCGGTGATCCAGGCGCAGGATGGCGTCGCGTACCCGGACACCTGCGTCGGCACCGACAGCCACACGCCGCACGTCGACGCGCTCGGCGTGATCGCGATCGGCGTCGGCGGGCTCGAAGCCGAGAACGTGATGCTCGGCCGCGCGTCGTGGATGCGCCTGCCCGACATCGTCGGCGTCGAGCTGACCGGCAAGCGCCAGCCCGGCATCACCGCGACCGACATCGTGCTCGCGCTGACCGAATTCCTGCGCAAGGAAAAGGTGGTCGGCGCGTATCTGGAATTCCGCGGTGCAGGCGCGGCGAGCCTCACGCTCGGCGATCGCGCGACGATCTCGAACATGGCGCCCGAATACGGCGCGACGGCCGCGATGTTCTTCATCGACGGCCAGACGACCGACTACCTGCGCCTCACCGGCCGCAGCGACGAGCAGGTGAAGCTCGTCGAGACCTATGCGAAGGCGGCGGGCCTGTGGGCCGATACGCTTGACAATGCGCAATACGAGCGCACGCTGACGTTCGACCTGTCGAGCGTCGTGCGCAACATGGCCGGCCCGTCGAACCCGCACAAGCGGCTGCCGACGTCGGACCTCGCCGCGCGCGGGATCGCCGGCCAGTGGGAAGAGAAGGCGGGCGAGATGCCCGACGGCGCGGTGATCATCGCCGCGATCACGAGCTGCACCAACACCAGCAACCCGCGCAACGTGATCGCCGCGGCGCTGCTCGCACGCAACGCGAACGCGCGCGGCCTCGTGCGCAAGCCGTGGGTGAAGAGCTCGCTCGCGCCGGGCTCGAAGGCGGTCGAGCTGTATCTGGAAGAAGCGAACCTGCTGCCGGAACTCGAGAAGCTCGGCTTCGGCATCGTCGCATTCGCGTGCACGACCTGCAACGGGATGTCGGGCGCGCTCGACCCGAAGATCCAGCAGGAGATCGTCGATCGCGACCTGTACGCGACGGCCGTGCTGTCCGGCAACCGCAACTTCGACGGCCGAATCCATCCGTATGCGAAGCAGGCGTTCCTCGCGTCGCCGCCGCTCGTCGTCGCGTATGCGATCGCCGGCACGATCCGCTTCGACATCGAGAAGGACGTGCTCGGCCACGACCAGGACGGCAAGCCCGTCACGCTGAAGGACATCTGGCCGACCGACGAGGAGATCGATGCGATCGTCGCGTCGAGCGTGAAGCCCGAGCAGTTCCGCAAGGTCTACGAGCCGATGTTCGCGCGCAGCGCCGATGCGGGCGAGCGCGCGGCGCCGCTGTACGACTGGCGGCCGCAGAGCACGTACATCCGCCGTCCGCCGTACTGGGAAGGCGCGCTGGCCGGCGAGCGCACGCTGCAGGGGATGCGCCCGCTCGCGGTGCTCGGCGACAACATCACGACCGACCACCTGTCACCGTCGAACGCGATCCTCGCGAACAGCGCGGCCGGCGAATACCTCGCGAAGATGGGCTTGCCCGAAGAAGACTTCAACTCGTACGCGACGCACCGGGGAGACCACCTGACCGCGCAGCGCGCGACCTTCGCGAACCCGACGCTGATCAACGAGATGGCGGTGGTCGACGGCGCGGTGAAGAAGGGCTCGCTCGCGCGCGTCGAGCCGGAAGGCAAGGTCATGCGGATGTGGGAAGCGATCGAGACGTACATGAATCGCAAGCAGCCGCTGATCGTCGTCGCCGGCGCCGACTACGGCCAGGGCTCGTCGCGCGACTGGGCCGCGAAGGGCGTGCGGCTCGCGGGCGTCGAGGCGATCGCCGCCGAAGGCTTCGAGCGGATCCACCGCACCAACCTGATCGGGATGGGCGTGCTGCCGCTCGAGTTCAAGCCGGGCACGAACCGGACGACGCTCGGCATCGACGGCACCGAGACCTTCGACGTGATCGGCGAGCGCAAGCCGCGCGCCGACCTGACGCTCGTGATTCACCGCAAGAACGGCGAGCGTGTCGGGGTGCCGATGACGTGCCGGCTCGACACGGCCGAGGAAGTGTCGATCTACGAAGCCGGCGGCGTGCTGCAGCGTTTCGCGCAGGACTTCCTCGAATCGTCGCAGGCGGCGTGACGGGAAGGCGGTACAAGCGGTAAAGGCGGTTCCGCGTGCCGTGGCGGTGCGCGGAACATAGGGCTGGTTGTCGCGGCGGCGCAGGGGCGCCGGCCGCACGGCCGGCCCGATTCGGTTTGCTGCGCATGGCTTCGGCGTGCGAAGCATCGGGCGGGAAGCGGTGTCGATGCACCGGGTCCCGCCGACCTGGGATAAAACGGACATGGCTCACATTCCTCAAATCAGGATTCCCGCGACCTATATCCGCGGCGGCACCAGCAAGGGCGTGTTCTTCCGGCTGCAGGACCTGCCCGATGCGGCGCAGGCGCCGGGCGCCGCGCGCGACGCGCTGCTGCTGCGCGTGATCGGCAGCCCCGATCCGTACGGCAAGCAGATCGACGGGATGGGCGGCGCGACGTCGTCCACCAGCAAGACGGTGATCGTGTCGAAGAGCACGCGGCCCGGCCACGACGTCGACTACCTGTTCGGTCAGGTCGCGATCGACAAGGCGTTCGTCGACTGGAGCGGCAACTGCGGCAACCTGTCGGCGGCGGTCGGCCCGTTCGCGATCGGCGGCGGGCTCGTCGATCCGGCGCGCGTGCCGCGCGACGGCATCGCGACCGTGCGGATCTGGCAGGCGAACATCGGCAAGACGATCGTCGCGCACGTGCCGGTCACGAACGGCGCGGTGCAGGAGACGGGCGACTTCGAGCTGGACGGCGTGACGTTTCCGGCCGCCGAAGTGCAGCTCGAATTCATGGATCCGGCCGCCGATGAAGAGGGCGCGGGCGGGTCGATGTTCCCGACCGGCAATCTCGTCGACGATCTCGCGGTGCCGGGCGTCGGCACGCTGAAGGCGACGATGATCAACGCGGGAATCCCGACGATCTTCATCGAGGCCGACGCGATAGGCTATACGGGCACCGAGCTGCAGGACGCGATCAACGGCGACGCGAAGGCGCTCGAGAAGTTCGAGACGATCCGCGCACACGGCGCGCTGCGCATGGGCCTGATCGATACGCTCGACGAAATCGCGACGCGGCAGCACACGCCGAAGATCGCGTTCGTCGCGAAGCCTGCCGATTACGTCGCATCGAGCGGCAAGCGCGTGAACGCGGGCGACGTCGACCTGCTGGTGCGCGCGATGTCGATGGGCAAGCTGCATCACGCGATGATGGGCACGGCGGCGGTCGCGATCGGCACGGCCGCGGCGATCCCCGGCACGCTCGTCAATCTGGCGGCGGGCGGCGGCGAACGCAACGCGGTGCGCTTCGGGCATCCGTCGGGCACGCTGCGCGTCGGCGCGGAAGCGCAGCAGCAGGAGAACGGCGAGTGGACCGTCACGAAGGCGATCATGAGCCGCAGCGCGCGCGTGCTGATGGAAGGCTGGGTGCGGGTGCCAGGCGACGCGTTCTGACGTTTCGTCGTTCGACCGGGATGCGCGGGCGGCTTCGGCCGCCCGCGTCGTTTCGGCTAGCCGTGCAGGAACCGGCGCAGTGCGTCGTGGCTGAGGCGGCGTGCCGCTTCGGAGAGCCGCGCGTCGGGCACGATGTCGAAACCGTGCACGCCGCCGGGGAGCACGTGCAGTTCGGTCGGCACGCCGGCGCGGAGCAGCCGCCGCGCATAGTCGAGGTTTTCTTCGAGGAACAGGTCGAGCGAGCCGATCGAGATGAACGTCGGCGGCAGGCCGTCGAGCTTGTCCGCGCGCGCGGCGGCGGCATACGGCGACACGCCGTCGAGGCCCGGCGCGTGGCCGAGCAGCGACGTCCAGCCGAACCGGTTGTTGGCCGCGTGCCAGACGAACTCGCCGGCATGCGGATGCGGCGCGCGCGTGCAGGTGCGGTCGTCGAGCATCGGGTAGATCAGATGCTGGAACGCGAGCCGGTATTCGCCGCGATCGCGCGCCAGCAGCGCCAGCGCGGCGGCCAGCCCGCCACCCGCGCTTTCGCCCGTCACGCCGATGCGCGCCGGGTCGATGCCGAGCGCGTCGGCATGGCGGAAGGTCCACGCGAGGCCCGCGTAGCAATCCTCGATCGCGCCGGGGAACACCGTTTCCGGCGCGAGGCGGTAGTCGATCGAGATCAGCACGCAGCCGAGCTGTTTGACTGCCTGGCGATGAATGGCCTCCAGGTCCTTCGCCGCGCCGCGCACGTAGCCGCCGCCATGCATGTGGACGATCGCCGGGAGCGGTCGCGCGGCGTCGTCGGGCGTGTAGATGTGGAGCGGGACGTCCGGCGCGCCGGCGGGGCCGGGGACGGCGCGGCGCTCGAGCGTGCTGCCGGCCGGGTCCGGCGGCGGCAGCGGCAGCACGCGCTCGCGCGCCTGTGCGAGGTTGTCGGCGCCGAGCGCGACGGTCGGCCACGCGTCGAGCAGCGGGCGGATTTCGGGATCGACGAGATGCAGGGTATCCAAGCGGTTGCTCCGTGATTGGGCGGCGGCGATAACGGACGAACCGGCGTCGCCGCGGCGGGGCTCGGGGGCCGGCAGGCCGCCGCGATCATGTCCTTCCGGCATGCCGCAGCAGGCGGGCGGTGCCGCCGGGCGCGTGTCATGTGCGGCACGACAGTGGGCTGACATTGCCGTCGACGCGCAAGTTCCCGCGGCGGCGCCGACCGGCGCGACATCGTCGTCGCGATGCGTCGTGCGCGGCCCGCGCAGCGCGGATACCTACAGCACGCTGCGTGCGACGACCCAGCGGTGCACCTCGCTCGGGCCCTCGAAGATTCGCATCAGCCGCGCTTCGCTCGCCATCTGCTGCAACGGCAGTTCCTTCGTCATGCCCATCGCGCCGAGCGTCTGCATCGCGTGATCGATGACGGTCCACGCCATTTCGGTCGCGAACACCTTGACCATCGAGATCTGCGTGCGCGCGTCCTGCCCGGCATCCACCCGCGCGGCTGCTTCGTAGGTCATCAGGCGGCACGCGTGGATGCGGGTCAGCGCATCGGCCACCCACCACTGGACGGCCTGGCGCTCCGCGAGCGGCACCCCGAAGGTCGTGCGCTGCTTCGCGTATTCGCACAGCAGCGCGACCGCGCGCTCGGCGCGGCCGATGCACCAGGCCGCCATCTCCAGCCGCCGGTTCGACAGCCGCCCCTGCATCGGCGCGAAGCCTTCGCCTTCCCGGCCGAGCAGTTGCGTGGCGGGCAGGCGGCAGTTTTCCAGCACGATCTCGTAGGTGGACAGCCCGCCGATCATCGGAATCCGGCGTTCGATGATGAAGCCCGGCGTATCGCGCTCGACGATGAAGGCCGAGATGCCGCCGCGCTTGCCCTTGCTGCGATCCGTCAGCGCCATCACGATCGTCCAGTCGGCTTCGCTCGCGTGGCTGATCCAGATCTTGCGCCCGTTCAGCACCCAGCCGTCGCCGTCGCGCTCGGCCGTCGTCGACAGCGCGCCCGGGTCCGAGCCGGCGCCCGGTTCGGAGATAGCCATCGCGGAGCGCGTGACGCCGCGCGCATAAGGGTCGAGATAGCGGGCGCGCTGCGCGTCGTCGGCCGAGTCGGACAGCATCCTCAGGTTCGGCGAATCGGGCGGCAGCACATACGGCGTCACGGTCGTACCGATCGCCTCGTTGACGCCGACCATCGCGACGGCCGACAGGTCCGAGCCGCCGGCGTCGAGGGGCGCGTCGAGCCCCCACAGGCCGAGCTGTCGCGAGCGTTCGTCGAGCCGCGCGCGCTCGTCGGCGAGCAGCGCGAAGCGCTGACCATCGGCTTCCCGCGCCATCACGGCGGCTTCGAGCGGAATCAGCTCGTCGTTCACGAAGCGCGCGACGAGGTCCTTGATCATCCGGTGTTCGAGTTCGAGTTCGAAGTTCATGTGCTGATCGATGAGTGAGTGAATGAAACCGGCGCGGTCAGCGCGCGGCTGGAAGCGGCGCCGCCCGCGCGCGCAGCGTGCCGAGCAGCGCCACGCAGCCGGCCGCGAGCAACGCCGCGTTGAAATAGAGCCCGCCGCGCATCGACCCGGTGGCCGAGTTGAGCACGCCCATCAGGAACGGGCTCGCGAACCCGCCGATCGCGCCGGACATCGCGATCGCCGCGATCGCAACCGCCATCGAGCGCTTGGGCAGCGCGAGCCCCGGCACTACCCAGAACGCGGGCAGGGCCGCGGCGTGCGTGGCGACCGCGATGCAGAGCGCGATCATCAGGTGCGGCGTGCCGTCGACGCTCGCCAGCCCGGCGAGCGCCGCCGCACACGCGAGCATCGCGAATGCACCGTGCCCGCGCCATTCGCGCCGGCGCTCGGTGCGCCAGCCCATCCCGAGCATGCCGACGATGCCGCACAGGTAGGGCAGCGCGGACAGCAGGCCGATCTGCATCGCGCCATGCAGGCCGCCGCGATGCAGGATCACGGGCATCCAGAACACGAGCGCGTAGCCGGCGGCCGCGATCGCAAAATTGGCCGCGCACAGCAGCCAGAAATCGCGGTGCGAGAGCAGCGGCCGCGCCGCGTTCGCATCCGCATCCGGCGTCGCGGCTTCGGCATGCGCGTGTGCGGCGCGCAGCGCGGCCTTGTCGGCGTCCGACAGCCAGCGTGCATCGTCCGGCCGGTCGTCGAGAAACCGCAGCGCGACGATGCCGATCGCACAGCTCGGCAGCCCTTCCGCGAGGAACAGCCATTGCCAGCCGCTCAGGCCTGCGGCGCCGTCGAAGTACGTGAGGATTGCGCCCGACACGGGCCCGGCGATCAACCCCGCGAGATACAGCGCCGTCATGAAGAGCGCGAACGCCTTCGCGCGCTGCCGCGGCGGATACCACGCGCCGAGATAGAACAGGATGCCGGGGAAGAAGCCGGCCTCGAACACGCCCAGCAGGAACCGGCACGCGTAGAACTGCGCGGGCGTCATGACGAACATCGTCGCGGCCGAGCCGAGCCCCCACAGCACCATGATTCGTGCGATCGTCCTGCGCGCGCCGATCCGCGCGAGCCAGGCGTTGCTCGGAATCTCGAACGCCATGTAGCCGATGAAGAAGATGCCGGCGCCGAGCCCGTAGACGGCGTCGGAAAAGTGCAATTCGGCGGCCATCTGCGCGTGCGCGAAGCCGATGTTGATCCGGTCGATGAACGACAGCGTGTAGCAGAGGATCAGGAACGGCAGCAGCCGGCGCGAGATCCGGCGGTAGAGCGCCTGCGTCGCGCCATCGTCGACGGCGGCCGGGTGGGTGGAAAGGGTCGGGGTCATGGGCACTCCGTCAGAAGCGGTGAACGATGCCGAGCGCGAGCACCTGCTCGGTGCCGCCCGGTTGCGGCTGCAGGCCGGCGACGACCGTGTTGCGCGCGCCGCCGACGTTCTTCATGTAGAGATAGCGTGCGTAGAGCGAAGTCCGCTTCGACAGCGGATGGTCGTACCCGACGCCGAGCGCGGTCGCGTCGTTCGCCGAGCCTTTCACGTCGCGGCGCACGACCGATACGAGCACGCGATCGAGCGCGCCGACGTTGATCGATGCGCCGACGCTCGCGGTCGAGAACGCGGGCAGGTTCGGCGCCGTGCTGACGCCGTAGAGAAACGCGGCGTACAGCTTGACGCGCGCGAACGCGTAGTTGGCCGCGAACACGTAATGGCGGGTCGTCGACGGGTAGACGACGGGCGACAGGTTGCCGGCCGACACGTCGCCCTGGAAGCCCGCGCCGAGATAGAGCCCGCCGATCCGGTACTGAAGCCCGGCGCCATAGTTGCGTCCGGCCTGCGTGGACAGCGCGTTCGGTGTCGGAAAGCCATACGTGGCCATCACGCGCAGGCCGTTCCAGTCGGGGCTGAGATACGACGCCGCCTGGTTGAAGCGCGGAATCGGCGGCGTCGTGTTGCTCGTGATCGTATCGGTCGACGTCGCGAGCAGCGCGAGTGGCGACAGCCGTTCGTTGAGTCCGAACGGATCGCCGTCGTACACGACGTAGAACGCAGGCGTGTATTGCCGGCCGAGCCGCAGGTCGCCGTAGCGCGTGTTCTGCAGCGAGACGTATGCCTGCCGGTAGAACAGCGTGCCGCCCTGGAGCGATCCGTCGGCCGGCGAGAAGCCGCTTTCCAGCACGAACTTCGTCGAGGTGCCGCCGCCGAGATCCTCGACGCCCGTCAGCCCGAAGCGGCTGGTCGACGATCCGCCGCCGCTCTGCCGCACGCTCGACAGGCTGCCGATGCGATCGAATTCGACGTAGCTGTCGACGATCCCGTACAGCGTGACCGACGACGCGTGCGCCGGCGACGCGCACAGCACGCACGCGCCGACCAGGAATGCTTTCCGTTGCATGAAGATGTCTCCGTTCCATGTCTTTTTTTTGGCGCGCCCGCGTTCTGGGAGCGGTTGCGCGCGTTGTGTCGCCCACCGTGCCGCGTCGGGATCAGCGCCCCTTGAACGCCGGCTTGCGCTTCTCGAGAAACGCGCGGGCGCCTTCGATCCGGTCCTCGCTCGCATAGACGTCGGGGCCGACGTCCAGCCGCAGCGCCGCGGCAACCGGCACGCCCTGGCTGCGTGTCGCGGTTTCCTTGATGCGGCGGATCGTGAGCGGCGCGTTCGCGGCGATCGCCTCCGCCAGTTCGCGCACGGTGTCGTCGAGCGCGGCGCCGGGTACGACGCGGTTCAGCAACCCGACGCGCTGCGCTTCGTCGGCGTCGAAGCGGCGGCCCGTGAACAGCAGCTCCATCGCGACGGCGCGCGGCAGCATGCGCGGCAGCAGCACGCTCGCGAAGTTCGCGCCCATGCCGACCCGCGCTTCGGGCAGCGCGAAATACGCGTGCTCGGCGGCGATCCGCAAGTCGCACGCGAGCGCGATTTCAAAGCCGCCGCCGACGGCGAAGCCGTTGATGGCCGCGATGGTCGGCTTGCGCAGCTCCAGGATCAGCTCGTGCACGTTGCGCGCGAGCCCGCGCATCGGCCGCATCCCGCGCATCTCGGGATCGCCGAGATCGATGCCCGCGCTGAAGGCCCGTTCGCCGGCGCCTCGGATCACGATCGCGCGAATCGCGGGGTTGTCGTCGAGCGTGACCAGTTCGTCGCACAGGCGCCGGATCGCTTCGGCGGACAGTGCATTGGCAACGTGCGGGCGATGGATCGTCAGCCACGCAATGCCGTCGTCGTCGTTGCGCAGGATCGACGGGGCGTCGTCGCCGGTCAGGGAAGAGAACGCGTGCGGCGCGCTCATGACGTGCTCCCGGCAGAGCCTGCGCGTTCGTCGTGGATGACGCCTGCCTGCCGCAGCGCGTCGCGCCGGGCCGCATCGATGCCGAACGCGTCGAGCACCGCGTCGGTGTCGGCGGCGAACGGCCGGGGCGGCCGGCGTATCGATCCGGGTGTGCGGGAGAGTTTGGCCGGGACGCCCGCGCCGGTGTACGCATCGGTATTGACGAACATCGCGTTGCGCGCCGCCTGCGGATGGCCGAATGCATCGGCGACGGTGTTCACCGGCCCCGTTGCGACGCCGGCGTGCAGCAGCCGCTCGACGACGTCGTCGGCGCTCAGTTCGGCGGTGAGTTGCCCGAGCAGCGTGTCGAGCGCGTCGCGATGCGCGACGCGCTGCGCGTTGGTCGCGAACCGCGGATCGCGCGCAAGCTCGGGCACGCCGAGCGCTTCGACGAGCCGCGCGAACGTGCGGTTGTTGCCGGCGCCCGTCGCCACCGGCTTGTCCTTGCACGGATAGACGCCGTAGGGCGCGATCGCGCCATACACATTGCCGGTCGCGACGGGAACGTCGCCGGTCGCCATCCAGCTCGTGCTGACCGGATGCAGCATCGACAGTGCGGTGCTGAACAGGTCGATGTCGACGTGCTGCCCGAGACCGGAGCGCGTCCGTTCGACCAGCGCGAGCAGGATGCTCGACACGGCGCTCAGGCCGGCCGCGAAATCGACGACCGGAAACGGCACTTTGAGCGGCATGCCGCCCGGTTCGCCGTTGATCGACATGAAGCCGGCCAGCCCCTGCGCGACGGCGTCGTAGCCCGGGAACCGCGCGAGCGGGCCGTCGGTGCCGTATCCGGAAATCGAACAATGCACGAGGCGCGGGAAGCGTTCGCGCAGGCAGTCTTCGTATCCGATGCCCCAGCGTTCGAGCGTGCCCTGCTTGAAGTTGTCGACCAGCACGTCGGCCGTCTCGAGCAGGCGGAACAGCACGTCGCGTCCGTCGGGGTGCGACAGGTCGAGCGCGAGATTGCGCTTGTTGCGGTTGAGCCCCCAGTAGTAGCTGGAGATACCGCCCGGCATCGCGGGTCCCCAGTCGCGCGTTTCGTCGCCTTGCGGCGGTTCGATCTTGACGACGTCCGCGCCGTGGTCCGCGAGCGTCTGCGCGCAGAACGGCCCCGCATAAACGCGGCTCAGGTCCACCACGCGCACGCCCGCGAGTGCGCCTTCGTTGTTGCTGGTCATGACGATGTTTCCTTCGATGTGGAATTCGATGGTCCGGCGTGCCGGTATGTGCCGGCCGCGCGGCATGCGACGCGTCGCCGGTTCAGCCGCGCGCGGCGAACAGCGCGTTCACCGCCGCGCGATGTTCGGGTGTGGCGTGCGCGAACGCCTGGTACGACGCCGACAGGTCGAGCAGCGTGTCGAGGCTCGCGTGCCGGCCTTCGCGCAGCAGCCGCTTGGTCAGGCGCAACGCGGTGCCCGAGTGGCGGGCAATGCGGCCGGCCAGTTCGTGCGCGTGCGCTAGGAGGTCGCCGTCGGGAACGACGCGCGACACGAGCCCGCAGCGCAGCGCCGCCGGTGCGTCCAGCACGTCGCCCGTGAACGACATTTCCGCGGCGACGGCGGCGCCGACGATCTGCGGCAGGAACCACGCGCCGCCGTCGCCCGGCACGAGGCCGAGCGTGATGAAGCTCTCGGCGAAGCGTGCGCTGCCGGCGGCGATGCGGATGTCGCACATGCACGCGAGATCGGTGCCGGCGCCGATGGCCGGGCCGTTGACCGCCGCGATGGCCGGCACTTCGAGCTGCTGGAACGCCTGCGCCACGCGCTGTATGCCGCGGCGATAGCTCGTCCGGATCGCGGCGAGGTCGTGCGGGTCCGATTCGATGAACGCGCGCATCGCCTTCACGTTGCCGCCCGACGAAAACACCGTGCCGGCGCCGGTCAGGATCAGCACGCGGATCGATTCGTCGCGGTTCGCGTCGTCGCAGCATTCGGTCAGCGCGTCGATCGCATCGGTGTCCGAAATGGCGTTGCGGGTTTCGGGGCGGTTCATCGTGACGGTCAGGATCGGGCCCTGCCGTTCACGGATCAGAAAGGCTGCCATGATGTCTCCGTATGTTCTGTGCCGCGGGACTTCACGTCGCGGGCTGAAGCCTAGTATCGTCACGACGGTTGGCGGCGGGAAATTCCGTTCCACGTATGTGGAAGGCCCGTCCCGGTTGCGTGCGGAGAGGGCGGGATGAGCGGAAACGTGGTCAAGAGCGCGGCGCGCGTGTTCGAGGTGCTGGAACTCTTCAGCACATTGCAGCGGCCGCTGAGCGTGCGGGAGATCGCCACGCGCTGCGGCTATCCGGGGTCGAGCGCGGCGGCGCTGCTGACCAGCATGAAAGCGCTCGGCTATCTCGCGTACGACGACGCGACGCACGCCTATGCGCCCACCGCGCGGCTCGTCAATCTCGGCGAAGCGCTCGTCGATTCGGCGGCAGGCAGCCGGCGGCACTGGCACGCCGTCGCGAAGCGGCTGGCCGCTCGCACGCACGAGGCGGTCGTGGTCGCGGTGCAAAGCGATTTGTACGTGCAGTACATCGACGCGGTCGCGGGTACCCATACGATTCCGATCCAGTTCTATGCGCCGATCGGCACGCGCCGCGAGATCTGCATGTCGAGCCTCGGCTGGGCGCTGCTGAGCATCCAGCCGGACAGCACGATCCGCCGGCTCGTGTCGCGCAGCATCCGCCGGCTCGGGAAGTCGGGCAGGACGATCGACGAGGACGTCGTGCTCGACAAGGTCGAACAGACGCGCCGGCACGGCTACTCGTATTCGGCGCATACGGTGACGCAGGGCGCCGCGATGATCTCGATGGTGATCGCGGACGGCTGGAACGGCCTGCCGCTGGCGATGGGCGTGGCCGGGCCCGTCGAGCGGATCGACGTGCATCGCGACGCGATCGTGCGGGCGATGCGGGAGGCGCTGGCCGAGCGCGCGGACGAGGCGGCCGGCTAGTCGCGCGAGGCTGGCCCGCGCGCCGGGCGTTGTCGGCATCGGGCGAGTGCCGGTGCCTGACGGCGAGCGATGGCGATGCGGCCGGGACGTCGATCCCGTGTATCGGCCCGGTCATCGTTCGCGCCGCGCCCGTCGCACGCATTCGCATAGAATCGATGCGTTTCCTTGCCCCTGTCCCGGTTGCATTTCAACGAGGTCGCAATGCCATTGAACGCGCCGCTTGCCGGCATCCACATCGTCGAATTCGAAGGTCTCGGCCCCGGCCCGCTCGCGGGCTGGATGCTCGCCGGGATGGGCGCGCGAATCACGCTGATCGCGCGCCCGTCCGGCCGCACGAGCGCGCCGGACGCGCTGCGGGCCCGCGACGGCGATCTGCTGCGCGAAGGCAAGACGATCGTCGATCTCGACCTGAAGGCGCCGGCCGGCCGCGATGCCGCGCTCGAACTGATCGCGCAGGCGGACGCGCTGGTCGAGGGGCTGCGGCCCGGCGTGATGGAGCGGCTCGGCCTCGGGCCCGACGATTGCGCGCGCCGCAACCCGAAGCTCGTGTACGGGCGGATGACCGGCTGGGGCCAACACGGCCCGCTCGCGGCCGCGGCCGGGCACGACCTGAACTATGTCGCGCTGACGGGGCTGCTGTCGCTATCGGCACCGAACGACGGCCGGCCGGGCCTGCCGCCGACCGTCGTCGGCGATGCGGGTGGCGCGCTCGGGCTCGCGTTCGGGATCGTCTGCGCGCTGTTCGACGTGCGCGGCGGCGGGCCGGGGCGCGTGGTCGACGGCGCGATCGTCGACATCGTGTCGATGCTCGGTTCGCTCGCGCTGTGGGCACGCGCGAACGGGCAGCTCGACGGCGCGCAGCCGAGCCTCTTCCACGACGCGCCGTTCTACGACGTGTATCGCTGCGCGGACGGCGAATGCGTGACGATCGGCGCGCTCGAACCGCCGTTCTATGCGCTGCTGATCGAACGGCTCGGGCTGACCGACGTCGATCCGGCGTCGCAGTACGACCGCGCGCACTGGCCCGCGCTGAAGGCGCGTTTCGCCGACGTGTTCGCGCAGCAGCCGTCCGCGCACTGGCGCGCGCTACTTGAAGGCACCGACGCGTGTTTCGCGCCGGTATTGAGCGTGGCCGGCGCGGCGCGGCATCCGCACAACGCGGCGCGCGGGATCTATCGGACCGACGAGAACGGCAACGTGCGGGCGCGCGTGGCGCCGCGGTTCCTGCCGTTGACGGGCGGTGGGGCCGAGTAGGCGTGCCGAACTTTACGGCTCGGGAGCGAATTCGGCATGGCCTGTATGGCACCTGGAATCGTGCTAAATATGGTGCCAAATAAAGTACAATGGAAATTTAATCGAAAAAGGAGCGGACATGCCCCACACCATCCTGGCCAGCGTGACGGCGAGCGTCTCGGAGCTGAAGCGGAACCCGATGGGAACCGTGGCGGCGGGCGAGGGCTTCCCGGTCGCGATCCTGAATCACAACGAGCCCGCGTTCTATTGCATCCCGGCGAAGACATGGGAGGCGATGGTCGAACGTCTCGAAGATATCGAAGACAACGCGCTGGCTGACTCGCGCGCCACGGAGAAAACCGTCAAGGTCAAGCTGAATGACCTTTGAGCTCGCCTTTCTCGAACCTGCGTTGAAGGAGTGGAAGAGGCTCGATCGCACCGTTCGCGATCAGTTCAAGGCCAGACTCGCCGAACGGCTCGAGGAGCCTCGCATTCCCTCGGCGAAGCTGCACGGTCATCCGGACCGCTACAAGATCAAGCTGCGCAGTGTCGGCTATCGTCTCGTGTACGAAGTGCGCGATGCGGAGGTCGTCGTACTGATCGTCGCGGTGGGGCGTCGCGAGCGCGATGCGGTCTATCTCGCCGCAATGAAACGCTAGCGCGATGCGCGATGCGCGTTGCGTGTTCGGCGTTCTCTCATTGACCTTGGGCCGGGCAGCCGCTCAGGCCGTTTCTTCCGGCATATCCGGCACCTTGCCGTCGCCGACGCGGTTGATCGTGCCTTGCGCGATCGCGACGAGCCGCTCGTGATCGCCGTCGATGACGAACACATGACACTGGCAGGTCGCCTGGTGCCGCCCTGCGTAGACGAGCTTCGCGCGGGCGACGAGCGTGCCGTTCACGGCCGGCCGCAGGTAGTTGATCTTGTATTCGGCCGTGATCACGCGCGGGCCGAGCACGAGCGCGCCGGCGAACGTCAGCGCGTTGTCGGCGAGATAGCTGATGACGCCGCCGTGCACGAAACCGTGCTGCTGCCGCAGTTCATCGCGCACGTGCAGGCACAGCGACACCTCGTTGTCGCCGATATGCATCAGCTCCGTACCCAGCAGCATGCTGAACGGTTGCGCACGCAATGCGCCGCGCGCGTGGTCCGTGATGTCGGTCATCGACTTTCCTCGAAATGAGTGCCCGCTTGCGCTGAACTCTAGGAAGGGGGCTGCGGATAAGCAAGGAAATTCGTCCGCGTTTCCTGCAATTTCCGGCGTGATGCGATGCGATTATTGCGTCGAACGCGGGAGTTGTCCTTGTTTGCCGGCGATTCGGCGGGAATGCGCGAGCGATGCGCGTCACCGGGCCGTCTTTTCGGCCGCACCTTGCCCGCCGCACGTAGGCGGCCCCACCTAGGCAGCCCCGCCTTAGACGGCCCCATCTAGGCGGCCCCACCTAAAGTCCGACGAAGAAATGCCGCTAATGCCGGGGCATTGCCTCATCGTCCGCTCTCCAGGAATCTCCCCATGTTCGGAAAAATCAAGCTCGCGTCGGGTCTGCTCGGCGTGTTGACCGTGTTTTGCCTCTTTCTGTTCGCGATCGAAGCGCTCGGCTTCTGGGCGCTCGCGTCGACGCGCAGCGGCGTCGACGATCTGTCGAACGTCGCGATCGCGCAGGTCAACGCGGCCAACCAGGCGACCGAGCACCTGCTCGACGCGCGCATCAACCTGTCGCGCGCCGGCACGCGGATGGTGCGCGGCGGCCCGAAGCCGGAGGACATCATCCGCCATGCCGGCGCTTCGCTTGCCGAAGCGGACAAGGCGTTCGCCGCGCTGACGGCCGCGCAGCCGGTCGACGACACGAACCGCGCGCGCGTCGCGGCGCTCGCCGAGCGCTATCGCGCGCTGCGCGGCGCGCTTGGCGAACTCGTGCAGTTCCTCGACGCCGACAACATCCAGGCCTTCCTCGACCAGCCGACACAAGGCATCCAGGACGCCTATATCGCCGAACTGCATCGCTTCGCCGAATACGGCAGCGCATCGAGTCGCACGGCGCTCGATACGATCGACGGCGGCATGCTCTGGTTCAAGTCGGTCGGCATCGCGCTGCTGGTGGCGATGCTCGCGGCGAGCGCGGCGATCTACGCGGCCGCGCGGCGCGCGGTGGTCGCGCCGCTGGATGAAGCGGGCCGCCATTTCGAGCGGATCGCGTTGGGCCGGCTCGACGAAGCCGTGCGGGCGGGCGGCGTGTTCGAGATCGACCGGATGCTGCGCGGCCTCGCCGCGATGCAGACGAGCATCGCGGGCACCGTGCGCACGGTGCGCCACGCGTCCGATGCGATCCACCTCGGCGCGGGCGAGATCGCGGGCGGCAATGCCGACCTGTCGGCGCGCACGGGCACGCAGGCCGCATCGCTCGAGGAAACGGCCGCGAGCATGGAGGAATTGACCGCGACCGTCCGCCAGAACACCGACAGCGCACGCGCGGCCAGCGCGCTGGCCGACGCGGCGCTCGAAGCGACGAGCCACGGTGGCGGCGTGGTCGACAACGTGATCGACCGGATGCGCGGCATCGCGCAGAGCTCGGGGCGGATCGCGGAGATCATCTCGGTGATCGACGGCATCGCATTCCAGACCAACATCCTCGCGCTGAACGCGGCGGTCGAGGCCGCGCGGGCCGGCGAACAGGGGCGCGGCTTCGCGGTCGTCGCGGGCGAAGTGCGCTCGCTCGCGCAGCGCAGCGCGCAATCGGCGAAGGAGATCAAGGCGCTGATCGAGGATTCGGTCGCGCAGATCAACGGCGGTGCGGAACTCGTCGAGCGCGCCGGCGACGCGATGCGGACGGTGTCGGCATCGATCACGCGCGTCGTGCAGACGATGTCGGAGATCACGTCCGCGTCGGTCGAGCAGAGCGTCGGGATCGAGCAGGTGAACCAGGCCGTCACGCAGATGGATCAGCTGACGCAGCAGAACGCGGCGCTGGTGGAGCAAGTCGCGGCGGCGGCCGCGTCGCTGAACGACCAGACCGCGCACCTGATGCAGGCTGTGTCGGTGTTCGAACTCGGCGACGCGCGCGCCGCCCGCGGCGAACGCGCGGCGCCATCGTTCGCCGACGCGGGTTACGAACCGGCCGGCAGCGCCGCGTAGGCGGTCGCGAGATGGTAGGGCGTCGTCGACGGCATGTCGGCGCGCGACACCTGTCCGTCCGCCGTCTTGCACTCGAACCAGCCGCGCGGGTGCAGGAAGCGCGCGGCGAAGCGCTCGATCTGCCGCGCGAGCGGCGCGGAGGCCGGCGTGCCGCCGTGCGTCGCGAGCGCGCGCAGGTACTCGGTCTGCGCCCAGATCCGCTGGGTGCCGTCGATGCACGCGCCTTGCGCATCGAGCGCCGCGCAGACGCCGCCCGTTTGCGTATCGACGCCGCATTGCTCCGCGAACGTGAACGCGCGCGACAGCGCGCTGGGGAGCCCGGTCTGCGCGAGCCGCGCACCGGCCGCATCAACCAGATAGAACCATTCGAACTGATGGCCGGGCTCGAAACGGTTGTCGGCCGCGCCGAGCGGCAGCTCGGCCACGCAGCCGGTCGCCGCGTCGACGAACGTGCGCTCGACGGCCTGCGCGGTGCGAATGAGCGCATCGTCGAACGCCGCATCGCCGAACGCGTCGGCGGCCGCTAGCCATGCTTCGGTCAGATGCATCAGCGGATTCTGAAGCGCGCCGCTGCCGGATGACGAGAAATCGGCGTGGCGCGCCGCATCGAGCAGCGCGTCGCCATGGCGCGGCGCGAAGCGATCCTGGATCAGCGCGGCGGTTTCCTCGGCCACCGCGCGCGCGGCGGTGTCGCCCGACGCCGCATGCCATGCGGCGCACGCGAACACGATGAACGCGTGCGTATAGAGATCCTTGGTGGTATCGAGCGGCGCGCCCTGTGCGTCGACGCTATAGATCCAGCCGCCGTGGCGCGGGTCGCGGAAGCGGCTGCACAGCGCGTCGAACAGCGTGGCCGCGTGTGCCGTGTCGCCGGCCTGCGCGAACACGAACAGTTGCCGCGCGCAGGCCATTGCGCGATAACGGGTGACGGGCAGCGGCGCGTGGGTGGCCGGATCGACGGCCTCGAACGGCAGCCGCAACGTGTGGTCGAACCCTGAACCCAGCCAGATCGGCAAGACGACGTGCGCGAAATGGCGGCGCAGCTGGGCGGCCTGGGCGGAAGCGGAGTCGGAAACGGACATGACGGGGTTGAGCGCTTGGATCTGAACGTGTCGGCGCGGCCCGGAGGATCGGCGCGGCCGGGGCCAAGGATAAAACATTCCGCGCGGCCGGCACAAAAAAAGGAGATAAATCGGATGCTCAGCAACCTGGAACTCGTGATGCGGCTCGTTCTCGCGGCGGCGCTCGGCAGCGTGATCGGCTTCGAGCGCGAGCGCCTGTCGTGGGCGGCCGGCCTGCGCACGCACATGCTCGTGTGCGTCGGCTCGACGCTGATCATGATCGTGTCGGCGTTCGGTTTCGCCGACGTGCTCGGCAGCAGCGAGCACATCGTGCTCGATCCGTCGCGGATCGCCGCGCAGGTCGTGTCGGGTATCGGCTTCCTCGGCGCGGGCTCGATCCTGCTGCGCGGCGAGATCGTGCGCGGGCTGACGACCGCCGCGAGCCTGTGGTCGGTCGCCGCGATCGGCCTCGCGGTGGGCGGCGGCCTCTATGTCGCGTCGATTTCGGCGACGATCATCATCCTGATCATCCTGGCCGGCATCAAGCCGCTGGAGCGGCGCTATTTCACGGTGCGCCAGCGGCGCCAGCTCGCGCTGACGGTGGTGAGCGGCGCGCTGACGTTCGATTCGCTGCACGCGGCGCTCGGCCCCGACAGCGCGCGCGTGAAGCAGTTCATCCTGCAGCGCGCCGACGACACGGGCGAGCACGACGAGGTGCGCATCGCGCTCGCGCGGGTGTCGGAACTCGAATACCAGGCGATCTGCAACAAGCTGCGCGCGTTGCAAGGCGTCACGCGTTTCGAGGAAGGGAACGGGTTGTCGGGCGACGAATAGGCTGAATCGGTTGCGGGGCGTGCGACAATGGCCGACCACCGATTCCGTTCGACATCCGGTTCCGCGCTCGCGGGGCCCGCTATCCGATTTCCATGACCGAATCCGTTTCCACGCCTCGCTCCCGTTCCCGTTCCAATCGTTCGTCGGCACGTTCACGCCAGCGCTCGGCGGCTGCCGCGGGCAGCGCGTCCGCGAGGGCGACGTCGCGGCCCGGCAGCGCGCCGGCCGGCGATGCGCCGCGGGACGAACTGACGCTCGACCTGTTCGGCGATCCGGTGCTCGAGCCGGGCGAGCGGGTGCCGGTCACGGCGCGCGACGAAGCGGTTGCTGAAGCCGAAGCGGCGGCCGGTGTCGCGGACGATGCGGCCGCCGGGCGGCAGGCCTCGCTGGACGGGTTCAGCACGCCGGAGGCTGCGAGTGCAGCGGGGCATGCGGAAGCTGACGGTGCGGTGAAGCCGGAAGTTGCGGTGGCGGCTGACGGTGTTTCGGCGCCTGAAGGTGGTGGTGCTGCGAACGCGAATGGTGTGTCAGCGGCTGATGGCGTTGCAATGAAGGTCATCGATGCACCTGCGGCGGATGGCGTTGCAATGAAGGCAGTCGATGTGGGTGCGGCCGATGGCGGCACGGTGGCGGCGGCCGAGCTGCAAGCGGCAGATGGCGCTGCGGCGAAGATGACCGATCGGCAATCGACCGATGGCGAAGTTGCGAAAGCTGCGGTCGAAGCGGCGGCCGGCGTCGCGGCTGTCAAATCCCGCGAAGGGCGATCTTCCGGCGACGCAGTGAAGGAGCGCCGCTCGTCGTCGGGTGGCAAACGTCGGACGGCTGCCGGAGCAAGCGACGCGACGTCGGGGCAATCGGCGCCGGTTGCGACGAGCGTCGATACGGCGCCGGACGCGACCGGATCGAACCCGGTGCCGGACGCCGCTTCGACGGTCGAGCCGCAGACGCCGGCACAACCGGCCGAGCCGGCGAACACGGCGAACACCCGTGACGCTGCCCCGACCCACGCCTCGCCGTCGCCGGTCACGCAGCCTGTCGCTTCCGCCGCGTCCTTCGTGACGAAGCCGTCGTCGGAACGCACGCAGCCGACCGCGCCGGCCTTCGATCCGGATACGCACCTTGGCCCGTTGACCGACCGACTCGCCGCGTTGCAGGCCGACGTGGACGGTTTGACGCGCACGGCCGATCGCGAGATGCGCCGCGTCAACCGCTTGTTGCTGGCACTGGCTGTCGTCGTGCTGGCGGGGCTCGTCGCGCTGATGCTGCAAACACGGCAGATCGCGCACCTGAAGCAGGACGCGGCCACCAAGCAGCAGCGGATCGATCGCCTGGCGGCCGATCTGTCGACGCAGCAGGCGACGCTGATGACGCTCGAGGAGCACCACGAAGCGCTCCTGTCGCAAGTCGACCGGCTTCAGCGCAATGCGAACCGCGACGCGGCCGTCGCGAAGCGCACCCGCCGCACGCGCTGATCGTTCCGACCCTATCCTGGAAGCCCGACGGAGCAAGGATCGCCGTTTCGCGCCCGCGATCGGCGGCGGCGCACGTGCGGCAAACCGATGCAGTGCACTGGCAGAGTTCAGGGAAAACCCTTAGAATGGAGTCCGTCTAAGGGAAAACCCTAGACACAACTGTCAGGAGTCTCACATGAGCTTCATCCTTGCCCTGCTGCAAAAGATCGACGACCTGTTCGTGTCGCCGCACCTGCCGCTCGACGCCGATTACTCGTACGCTGCGCGTCGTGCCGAAGCCGAGCGCGTACGCCGTGCGCATCTCGTGCCGATCGTCCTGTATCGTCGCTGATTCGCTGATTCGCTGATTCGGCGCGGCGCCTGCTGCACCTGCCTGCCTGTTTTCCGCCGCTGCCGCGCGCGCTGGCACGACGGTCCCGCTACACTGGAAGCTGGATTCCTCTCACGGCGACCGGGCCATGCTGCAGATGCGACCGATGACGGCCGGCGAATTCCACGCGTACCGCACGCGAGCCATCGAAGGCTACGCGCGCGATCTCGTTTCATCCGGACAAAATGCTGTCGAAGACGCGGCCGATCGTGCACGCGCCTGTTTCGACACGCTGTTGCCGGACGGCCTGCGGACATCTGGCCAGACACTCGTCGTGCTCATCGACGGCGCCAGCGGCGACGCGGTGGGTGACCTCTGGTACGCGATCGTGCCCGAAGGGCCGAACCGCACGCTGTTCATCTACGACCTCGAAATCGTCCCGTCCCGGCGCCGCCAGGGCTGGGCCACGCGCGCGCTCGATGCGCTCGACGCCGAGGCGCGCCGGTACGGCATCACCGAGATCGGGCTGTCGGTGTTCAATCACAACACGGCGGCCCGCGCGCTGTATCGTGCATGCGGCTTCGCGCCGATCACGACGACGTTGATCAAGCCGGTTATCCCGGGCTGAATCCGCTGGCGGTGCTGCGTCGTCACGTGCGACCGATTCCACACACACCGCTGACGGCCGACGCAGGCCACCCTCCTGATCCTTCGTGTTTGCCGAGCGCCGAGCGCCGAGCACTGATCACCGAACGCCGAGCACCGAGCACCGAACGCCGAGCACCAAACGCCGAGCACTAAACGCCAAACGCCAAACGCCAAACGCCAAACGCCAAACGCCAAACGCCAAACGC
>NZ_JAOTQT010000021.1:0-117228 GCF_025685725.1 Burkholderia sp. BKH01
CTGCGGAAGACCAGCAGTCGATCCAAAGTGTGTGTGGGTCGCGAAGGCTTTACGCTGGTCCCGCCGCGTACAACGAATGCGTGGCGAGCCAACTGGCCTCGCTGAGCCGGACACCTCGAGCCCCGGACTTTTCGGGTATTTCTGCGGAAGACCAGCAGTCGATCCAAAGTGTGTGTGGGTCGCGAAGGCTTTACGCCGGTCCCGCAGCATATAACGCCTGCGTAATCAGTCAAGTCGTTGCGCTGCGACCGAGAACACAACCCTAATCGTCGTCACGCCATCGCAAGGTTGGGAGCCCTGGAGTCGAATGATTCCTTGCAGAACCTGATGGGACAGGCAGATGCCTACGTTTAAAAATCCGCGAGTGGCCCCAAATGGCCGACCGCAGCCCCACGGTGACCCGATGCCGAATGCCGACGTCGAACCGACTGCATCCGACGGAGGTCGACCCGTTGCAGCCTATCCCTATCGATTGCATGAAACTCAACGGCCAGTTTAGAAAATCAACCGGCCGCACGATCCTGATCAGAAGCGATAGCAGCCGTTTCTTTGTCGCTCGTATAATCAACCGCTCCGCAAATTCGACAGAGTCAGGGATGAACAACAGAGAACCCGAGCAAGAAGAGCCCAATAGGCTGCTGTCGCGCGAGGAAATTCTCGCAGCCTTAGATACGAAACCTGTTTTCGAGATCGTTACTCACGACGCCGGCACAATCAATGTCACGCCCGTGCTGGCGAAAACATTGGAGAGAATCACCGTCGAGTTTGAGCGTGACGACTCTGGCGTCGATGACAAGTTGCGTTTCCTGCTCTGCCAAATCGGTCGAACGAATGGCGACGACGGGCAATTGACCCCTATCTCCGACTCACTCGTAAGCCATGTGACGAGCGTCGAACTTGCGGACTTCGCGCGTAAGCTTCTTGTATCCGAAGAATGGGCCAGCGAGGATGAAGTCGTAGATGAGCCCGATCCGAAGGGACGTGTTATCGAAGCGCTCCGCGGAGAGATTGAGGCTGCCGGAGCCTCCTATCGGAAGTTGCTCGACGCTCTCGGGCCCAGTATATCCGCGGCCACTCGCGCGTCCATCTCGAACGCTACCCGATTGGCCGACAAGCTCCGGATGGACATCGCCACGAGTTCGCATACGTTCAGAGCCATTGAGACCCTACAAAGGGACGGTTCTGTCGCCAAGCTTGCGACGTCCGTGGCACAGATGCACAAGTCGATAGCGGGAGAAGCGGAAATCCGAGGGCAAGCGCTCCGATTGAAAGGCACACTTCCATCGTTCGCCATGTCACCTGTCCCATCAAGAATTCAAAGCCTTCCGCCGATCGTTAATCCCACTGCTGCGTCCGCCAAGGCTACAGCCGAAAGCGCGGCAAAGATGGAACAAGCGTTGGAGAGGTTAGAACAACGCGCTGACGATTCAGCGCTTCTCATCGCGGGTATTCATGACATGATCCGCGATACGACGTTGGATATGGCAAGGAACGCCCAAGAAAGCAGCGCGGCGACGAAGCAATCCTTGGATCAGGCTGCTGCGTCTCTGGCAATCGGCGTGCAGTCGTTAAACTGGGCAAAGTACGCGCTGATGGCCAGCGTTGGTATTGGACTTGTTGGTTTGGTTTTCGCCGGCATAAGCGCGTGGTATGCGGTATTCCTCGCAAACACAGCGCAATCGCCGGGTACTGTGACGGAGACGATTCATGCGCCCTCGAGCATGTAATCGACGCCCACTGATCAGCTCAGAAGGGCGCCAGCGGACAGTGGTGCCCACAAGGACTAGGTGCTGCCTTCGACGTCCGTCTGCCTTCAGACTGCGGATTCAACCCGTCGGTGCAACGGATTGAATCCGCGGTTCGCGGTGGACGTCGCATGTTGGCCGGCTACCGTCCGACGCGGTCAGCTGTAGCCGACTCGGGGTGGACCTTTGCTTTGCTAAACAGAGGGCATTCATGCGTATTCGGCGGGTAACTTCATGGAAGGAAGGGGCCGGCACGTGGAGTTGCTAGACTTCGCCAGTCTATTTCGCTGTATTGGTGGGATCATCGATAAACCCGCTGCCGGACAGTACGCGCGTTGAATCCAGTTCTATATCGGTTTCCGTTGATTCTCGTGAGCGAGTCGCGCAGAGAATTCTTGAGTATTGTGGAAGAAATATTGAACGATAAAATCAATCGCGGCATCCTCGTCCACGAACTCCTTCACAAAGTCGCCAGGTCCTGGGCCGGGCACCCAATCCCGAACTGACACCCACCAACGATCAGAAGCATGCCAGACCACTGGAACGGGAGCGTCGGTGTCGTCGTCAGTATGCCCATCTTTAATAGCATTACGGAGGCTGGGAAGCGAGTTCCCCTGGACACTGGTGGGCTTCATAACCAGATAACCCGAAGGGTATGCACGGTGATCGGACGAGAAGAACGGTTCACCGGACAACTGCAACCCTAGACTACGCAACCTATTGATGGAATTGATTGAAAGTAGCATTAGTAATGTGGCGAACAGGAGCCGTAGCCTAGATCAAAACGGACCTTTCATTGTCAACGATTCGGGCGATGAAGTCGATTGACTATTTCTGGCAGAACGCAGACGGTCTTCTCGCACTCCCCGAAAATCCGCGAAGAACTTCTTTTACATTGCGCACGCCCCTGCGGCGAGTGCGCGGAGGGCATTCGCTTGCAACCGAACCTGCCGATCGATTCCGCTGCGGCGTCGCCTCGACACGCGACGCTGATCCTGCTGTGCGCGTTCTCGGTGCTGCCGTTGAGCCTGTTCCTGCCGTCGCTGCCGGCGATCGCGCGCGACCTGCGCGCCGACTATGCGCTCGTCGCGCTGTCGCTCGGTGGATACGCGGCGGTGGCGGCATCGCTCGAGTTCGTGATGGGGCCGCTGTCGGACCGGTTCGGGCGAAGGCCGATCGTGCTGACGAGCGTCGGCGTGTTCGCGCTCGGCTCGCTCGGTTGCGCGATGGCAACCGATATCCGCGTGTTTCTCGCGGGCCGGCTGATGCAGGCGGCAATCACGTCGGTCTATCCGGTGTCGATGGCGACGATCCGCGACACCGGCGGCGGCAGCCGCGCGGCGAGCCGGATCGGCTATGCGGCGATGGCGGCCGCGTTCGCGCCGATGCTCGGCCCGACGCTCGGCGGCGTGCTCGATCAGACGGTGGGCTGGCGCGCGAGCTTCTGGTTGCTCGGCGCAGCCGGCATCGCGCTGTTCGGCTGGTGCGCGTTCGATCTCGTCGAAACGCACACGAACCGGTCGTCGAGTCTAGGGCGGCAGCTTCGCGCGTATCCAGCGCTGCTCCGCGCCCGCCGTTTCTGGGCCTATGCGCTTTGCATGGCGTTTTCGACGGGCTCGTTCTACGCGTTCCTGGCCGGCGCGCCGCTCGCCGCAAAAACGCTGTTCGGCATCGCGCCGGCGGAGATCGGTTTCTACATGGGGACGATCACCGCCGGTTTCGTGTGCGGCAGCTTTCTGGCCGCGCGTTTCGCACGCCGCTACGCGCTGGCGACGACGATCCTGTGCGGTCGTGTCGTCGCGTGCGCGGGGCCGCTGATCGGCCTCGCGCTGGTATTTGGCGGCGCGACGCATGCGATCGCGTGGTTCGGGCCGTGCGTGCTGGTCGGCATCGGCAACGGGCTGACCAATCCCGGTGCGCATGCCGGTGCGGTGTCGGTGCGGTGTCGGTGCGGCCGGAGCTGGCGGGCAGCGCGTCGGGCCTGGCCGGTGCGATGACGATCGCCGGTGGCGCCGCGCTGTCTTCGTTGACGGGCGCGGTGCTGACCGCCGGCAACGCGGGTTATGCGCCGCTCGCGATGATGCTGCTATCGGCGGCGATTGCGCTGGCGGCCGCCGTCTGCGTGCGCGTGTTCGACGCGCGTGACGCCGGGCAGTGAACACGGATGCGGCCCGCTACCGCGCCGCGCGCGATTGGCGGACAATTCATCGAACGCCGGGAGACGACGAACCATCCGCGAGCCGTATTCCCCGACGCGCGAAGGGCGACTGGGTGACTGGGCGAGGATGCGATGATCGACTTTTCTGATTTCCAGCGGGAAATTGCCGACGCCGCGAGGGCGACGTTCAAGGCGCTGCGGGCGTTGCACCCGGACGAGCATTTCTACGCATTCGCGCTTTATACGGACAGCGGCGCGATGACGGTGGTGCCGGCAGCCAATTCGGTCGAAGGACTGAGCCGGGTCCGCGCGCAACAGGCGGTCGCGGCCGACGATCCGGATCCGTGGTACGTGTGGGGCTGTCCCGAATGGGCGTACGCGGCGGCGGAAGCGTCGCCGTTCAACGCGATCTGCGGCAAGCTGGCCGACGAAGTGCTGAGCCCGACGTTTGTCCGGTCGAGGTTCGCGGAATTCTCCCGGCAACTCCACGCCGACATGATCGAGGCGTTGCGGCTGCTCGATCGCGACGGCCTGTTCGGCACGGGTGAAGCAAGGGAAGCCATCACGCTGTTCGTATCGATCAGCGACGACGACGCAGCCGAGGCGCTGGAAAACGAATCGGCGAAAGCGCTGAATCCGCCGGCCGTCGCCGACAAATTCCTGCGCCGCTACGACTGAGCAACCGGAATGCCGTTGCGGCCGGCCAGAGCCGCAACGCGCAACGAGCAACGAACAACGCACGGCGGGCGCCGCATCCGCCCGCGTGCGTCCCTCTTTGAACCGTTACGGCTTCGCGCCGACGACAAACTCGAACGCCGCGACGCCGTCGACGCCGCCCGTCACGCGGTCGCCCGGTTGCAGCGCGCCGACGCCGGCCGGCGTGCCGGTGAAGATCAGGTCGCCGGCCTTCAGCTCGACCGAGTGCGACACGTACGCGATGACGTCGGGCACGGCCCAGATCATGTCGGCCAGATCGCCTTGCTGGCGCGTTTCGCCGTTGACCGCGAGCCAGATGCGGCCGACGGCCGGGTGGCCGGCGGCCGTCGCCGCGCGCAGCGCGGTCACGGGGCCCGACGCGTCGAAACCCTTCGCCCAGTCCCACGGACGGCTGAGTTTCTTCGCTTCGGCCTGCAGGTCGCGGCGCGTGAGGTCGACGCCGACGCCGTAGCCCCACACGTGCGACAGCGCGTCGGCCGGGTCGATCGACCGGCCGTCCTTGCCGATCGCGACGACCAGCTCGATTTCGTGATGGAGGTCGCTCGTCAGCGGCGGATACGGGACGGTGCCGCTTGCCGGGACGATCGCGTCGGCCGGCTTCGTGAAGAAGAACGGCGGTTCGCGGTCGGGATCGGCGCCCATTTCGCGGGCGTGGTCGGCGTAGTTGCGGCCGACGCAGAACACGCGGCGCACCGGAAAGCGCGCGGACGACTGTTCGACTTCGACGGAAGGACGCTCGGAAGCGTCGATGACATAGGCGGACATCGGATGGCCTCGTTCGGTGGGTAGACGGATGCCGGCGCCCGTGCGGCGCACGGGCCGGCATGCGTGAACGATACCCGACGCGCGTGCGGCCGGGTGCGACGCAATTGCGTTTTACCGGGACAAAACTACGCGTCGGCGGTTGCCGGTGCGTCGTCGCCGTCCGGCAACGCGGCGTTCGCGTCGCGGTACGCCTTCGGCGACACACCGACCCGCGCGCGGAAGCGCCGCGCGAAATATCCTTCGTCGCGAAAGCCGACCGAGCGCGCGATGTCCGCGATGCGCCGGCTCGTGTGAGCCAGCAGCGATTGCGCGAGCGCGATCCGGCGCTCGGTCACGAGATCGGTGAACGTGCTGCCGGTTTCCTTGCGGACCAGGTGCGCGAGGTAGTTCGGCGACAGGAACGCGGCCTCGGCGGTCGCGGCGAGCGTCAGGTCCTCGCGGGTCAGGTTCGCACGCACGTGCCGCAGCACGCGCGCAAGCGCGTCGCGCCGGCCCGCGCGCTGGGCGCTGCGCTGCGCGAGCTTGTCGAGCGCGCCCGCGTACTGCGTGCAGACGAGCCCGATCAGCTGCAGCAGGTAGCCGCGCAGCAGCGTGGTCGAGCCGAAGGTGCGCACGCGATCGGTATCGAGCATGCACAGCGCGAGGCGGCGCGCTTCCTCGTACGTGTCGCCGGTCAGGATGAAGTCGAGATGCTCCTGGAAGCGGAACGGCGTCAGCTCGGGAAAGCGGTGCGCGGGCACGTCCTCGAGATCGAGCGGATCGACGTCGAGATCGGCGCGCAGGAACGCCTGGCTGAAGTTGATCACGATGAAGTGCGCGCCTTCCGGATGCGGGATCAGGTGCTCGCGGTGCGGCAGCACGAACGCGAGCGCGCCGCGCGGAAACGGCCGCGTGACGCCGCCGATCCGCTGCTCGGTGTCGCCGCCGAGGTTGAACTGGATCTGGAAATACGCGTGCCGGTGCGGCTCGGTGATCGCCTGGCGCGACGCTTGGTCGCGGATGTAGAAATCGAGCCGGTCGCTGCGTTCGGGCATCCCGTACAGGCGCGGCGGGGCGGTGGATGGCATGAAGGATTCTGCGGTTCGTGACGCGGTTGAGCCGCGATGGTACAGCGAACCGGGCGCGGCCGGAATGTGTGGCGCCCGCGCCCGGCGGCGATCAAGCGTCCGGATGGAAGCCGAGATAGCGGGCGTCCGGGCCTGCCAGGCTACCGGCAAGCCGGCTCGACGCGTCGACCGACGCGAGTGCATCCGTCGTCGCCGCGCGGTTCGACACCAGTGTCCATGCGAGGGTGTCATCGGCGGCCACCATCGGCGTCGCGAGCAGATCCGTCAGCGCGGCGAGCAGCGCGGGCGCGGGCGGCGCATGAATCACGAACCCTTCATTGGCGACGGCCGCCGTGTCGATCCCCAGCACCGCGCACAGCCGTGCGCGCAGCGGCGTCTCGGCTTCGCTCGCCGCTCGCGAGCGCGCGATGCTCTCGCGCGTGTCCGCGTCGACGATCGTGCCGCCGCGGATCAGCGGCGTCTGCTGCCAGGCGTCGGACGGGCATTCCTTGCCGCCGGGCGTCAGCGGCACGAACGGATTGATCTCGGCCGGGTAGATCCGGCACACGAGCGGGCGTTCGTCGTAGATCCCGCAGCGCAGGTCGTCGCGCAGGTTCGGGCATGGCCCTGCATGGGCGGCGGTGAGCACCACCGTGACGCGCACGGGAAGCGAGCCGCTGAGCGCGGGTGTCGAACGGGCGCGCTTGTACGCGGCGAACGCGTTGTCGGGCTCGGGTTCGACGAGCCATGGCATCGCGTCGCACAGCAGCTCCACGTGACCGCCGCGCCGCAGCCACGCGATCGCCTCGCCGATCGTCAGTGGAATGCGCAGATCGCGGCAGCATCCGCCGCAGCCGGTGCAGGCGAAGTCGATGTCGGGGTCGGTCGCGGTATCGTTCATTGGGTGTGTATCGGGGTATCGGGCGCGCCGCGTAGCATCGCGACGCCGCCGGTGGTTTCGTTCATCGGGCGAGCAGCGGTGCCACGCGGCGGCGCAGCTCGGGCACGACGTCGGCGTCGAACCACGGATGGTGCTTGAACCACGCCTGGTTGCGCGGCGACGGATGCGGTAGCGGCAGCACGCCGGGCCCGTAGTCGCGCCATGCGTGCACGGTGTCGGTCAGCGTCGCCTTGCGCGTGTCGCGCAGGAAATGCCGCTGCGCGTACTGGCCGATCAGCAGCGTCAGCCGGATCGACGGCAACTCGGCGACCAGCCGGTCGATCCACAGTTGCGCGCATTCGGGGCGCGGCGGGTTGTCGCCGCTCGCGCCGCGGCCCGGGTAGCAGAACCCCATCGGCACGATCGCGAAGTGGGTCTCGTCGTAGAAGGTATCGGCATCGACCTCGAGCCAGCCGCGCAGCCGCTTGCCGCTCGCGTCGTCCCACGGGATGCCGCTTGCATGGACGCGTGCGCCCGGCGCCTGCCCGACGATCAGGATCCGCGCGTCGCGATGCGCGCGCACGACCGGCCGCGGGCCGAGCGGCAGCTCGGCTTCGCATGCACGGCACGCGCGGATTTCGGTGAGCAGCACGTCGAGCGGCGCGCGCGTTCGTTTCGGCATCGATTCGGAGCGGGGACGGAGTGGCAATGCGGTGTCGTCCGGGCCGCGCATGCGGAAAGCCGCCGGGTGGCCCGGATCGGCATGGCGCGGCCCTGAAGCGGGCGCCAACTGCATCACATGGCGCGCATCACGTGCGCGACGGGCCCGCTGCGCCGCGTTCGGCGACCGCAGCATCATACAACGCGGTCTGCGCGATCGCCGCGGCGATCCCCGCGTCGTCGCGCGAACCGTCGAGCATGCCCCAGCGCCGGTATTGGGCCAGGAACCACCGGCCGTCGAGCGGATCGGGCCGGTTCACGGCGCCGCCGTCGTGGAAGCGGATCGGCAGCGGCGGCTCCGCGAACGGCCCCGCGCCGTAGTCGCCGAGCAGGCGCGGCGCAATCAGCCGGGCCGGCACGCCGAGCGCGTCGGGCGACGCGAGCCAGTCGGCCGCCTCGCGGCGGTGCGCGGCGCTGTCGAGCCACGCGCAGGCATCGACGAGCGTGCGGATCAGCGCGCGTGCGGTGGCCGGATACAGCGACACGAAGTCGCGCCGGGCCGCGAGCACCTTCTCCGGATGATCGGGCCAGATCTCGCTCGTGACGGCGACGGTGCGGCCGGCCTGACACGCTTCGGCGACCGCATGCCACGGCTCGCCCGCGCAGAAGCCGTCGAGCTCGCCGTTCGCGAGCGCGGCGACCATCTCGGGCGGCGGGATCACGACGCTGCGCACGTCGCGCAGCGGATCGACGCCGTGCGATGCGAGCCAGTGGTTCAGCCACATCGCGTGCGTACCGGTCGGGAACGTCTGCGCGAGCAGCGGCTTGCGGCCGAGCGTCGCGAGCGCGTCGCGCACGCTGCCGCTCTCGTGGTACGCGTCGGCGAGGCCGCGCGAGAACGAGATGGCCTGGCCGTTGCGGTTCAGCACCATCAGCGCGGCCATATCCGCCTGCGGGCCGCCGATGCCGAGCTGCAGCCCGCAGACGAGCCCGTACAGCGCGTGCGCGGCGTCGAGCTCGCCGCTCAGCAGCTTGTCGCGCACGGCGGCCCACGACGGCTGGCGGTTCAGTTCGAGCGTCAGGCCGTGCGCCGCGCCGAGGTTCAGGTGCTGCGCGACGATCAGCGGGGCCGCGTCGCTCAGCGCGACGAACCCGAGGCGGAGATGCGCGCGTTCCGGCGCGGCGGGGGGCGAAGTATTCATGGCGGTCATGGCTGGGGTGACGCATCGAGCAACTGCCGCGCGACGTCGACGATGCGCAGGCCCTGATCCATCGCGCGCTTGCGCAGCGCCGCATACGCATCGTGCTCGGACAGCCTGCGCTGGTCCATCAGCACGCGTTTCGCGCGGTCGATCAGCTTGCGCTCCGCGAGTTCGCGCTCGACGTCGGCGAGCCGGCGGCGCAGCGCATCGTCGTGCGAGAAGCGCGCGAGCGCGACTTCGAGAATCGGCGCGAGGCGCTCGGCCGACAATCCTTCGACGAGATACGCACTGACGCCCGCGCCGACCGCCGCGCGGATCAGCGCCTGGTCGCCGTCGTGGCTGAACATCAGCACGGGGCGCGGCGCGGTCGCGTTCATTACCGCGAGCTGCTCGAGCGTGTCGCGCGACGGCGAATCGGTGTCGATGATCACGACGTCGGGGCGCTGCTCCTCGACGGCCGCCGGCAGGCGCGCGGGCGTCGCGACGTCGTTCAGCATCTCGTAGCCGAGGCGCGCGAGCGCGTCGCCGAGTTCGCCGATCGGTTTGTCGGTATCGGTGACGAGCAGCACGCGCAGGCGGGCGGACAAGGCGGACGAACTCATGAGGCGAGCGGGAGCGGCAGAAGGCCGGCGCGACGCGCGAACGGCGCGTGACGGCCGAGTCGGGACGCGGCGCCGATACCGCGCGTGCGCGACCGGCGGCCGGCGCGAACGCGACCAATGGATTCGGAAGTGGCGGGCGGCCGGCGCCGCGTGATGCAGTGCATGCTACGCGGCCCGGACCAGCGCCGCGTCGCGCGCGGCATCCTCATGCTGCACGGCCGCTTCACCGATCGCGCCGCCGACGAGGATCACGGCCGGGCTGCCGAGCCGCGCGTCGTCGATGCCGCGCGCGAGCGTGCCGAGCGTGCCGGTCCAGCGGCGCTCGTCGGGCGTGCCGGCCCATTGCACGGCCGCGGCCGGCGTCGATGCCGGCAGCGCGGCGAGCAGGCCCGTCGCAATGCTGTCGACGCGGCTCATCCCCATGTAGATCGCGAGCGTGGTGCCGGTCGCCGCGAGTCGCGACCAGTCGGGTTCGCCGTGGTCCTGGCGGTGCGCGGTAACGAACGTGACGCCCTGGCAGTGCTCGCGGTGCGTGAGCGAGATGCCGAGGCTCGCGGCGGCCGCGAATCCCGACGAGATGCCGTTGACGATCTCCACTGGAATCGCGGCGGCGCGCAGCGTCGCGAGTTCTTCGCCGGCGCGCCCGAACAGCAGCGCGTCGCCGCCTTTCACACGCACCACGTGCGCGCCGCGCAGCGCGTAGCGGCGCATCAGCCGCTCGATGAACGCCTGCGGCGTGGAGCGGCAGCCGCCGCGCTTGCCGACGCGGATCACGCGCGCCTGCGGTGCGAGCTCGGCGATGCCGGGCGCGACGAGATCGTCGAGCAGCAGCACGTCGGCGGCGGCCAGTGCCTTCACGGCCTTCAGCGTGAGGAGATCGGGATCGCCGGGGCCGGCGCCCAGCAGCGTGACTTTTCCAGTCGTCATGTCGTGTTCCAGTGCCGCGTGCGTGCGGCCGTCGATAGCGCGTTTTCTGCGCGGCGGCGGCGGGCGGTAGAAACAGTCCGGCATCCGGCCGTGCCGCGCACGGGAGGGACGCCGTTGTCCTGACGGGCCCGCCGTGAATGACGGGCATGGTTTGCGGGAACTGCCCACCGGCGCCGTTGCCGGTGTGATGCATGGGGTTCAGCAATATCCGGGCCAACCGGTGCGATGCACGGCGAGAGCGTGGCACGACGACCGTGTGACGGCCGCGCGCGTGCGCGTGGCCGCGGCGCGCAGGCAGATGCAATGCCGCATCGGCGTGCATCGTGCCCCGTCAGCGCGCACCGCGATGTCGCACGGCGACAGTGCTGCAGCGCACCACATCTGTGCTTCGCTGCTTCATGACGCATCGTGCGCCGCGCGCCGGATCGCGGCGCATGCCGGCCGGCGAGCCTTGCGCAGCGGGGATGCCGACGCGATTCGGGCCGACATGGCACGGCGTTTGCGTAAGCTGGTTCGGACGGGTCAATGGCGATTCGTCCGCAGTACCGAATACATACGCGCCCGGCAACGGGCTTCATGGGCAACGGCGTCCTACGCATCAGGTCTCGACGAGACCGGGTGCGCAGGACGCCGTTTTTCGTTTGGCGGATGACATGACCGACAAAGCTACCCGTATCGATCTCTTCAGCCTCCGCACCGCGCCGATGCGCGCGTTCCACCTGACGTGGATGGCGTTTTTCGTGTGCTTCTTCGCGTGGTTCGCATGCGCGCCGCTGATGCCGCTCATCGCACGCGAATTTCATCTGACGGCGGCACAGGTCGCCAACATCAACATCGCCGCGGTGGCCGCGACGATCGCCGTGCGCCTGCTCGTCGGCCCGCTGTGCGACCGCTTCGGCCCGCGCCGCGTGTATGCCGGCCTGCTGCTGCTCGGCGCGATTCCCGTGTTCGCCGTGCCGTTCGCACATGACTACCTGACGTTCCTGATCTGCCGGCTCGGCATCGGCGCGATCGGCGCGGGCTTCGTGATCACGCAATATCACACGTCGGTGATGTTCGCGCCGAACGTGGTCGGCACCGCGAACGCGACGACGGCCGGCTGGGGCAATGCGGGTGCGGGCGCGACGCAGGCGCTGATGCCGCTGCTGGTCGCCGCCGGCCTGATGCTCGGTTTCGGCGAAAGCTCGTCGTGGCGCATCGCGCTGGTCGTGCCGGGCGTCGCGATGCTCGTGATGGCGTGGGCGTACTGGCGCTTCACGCAGGATTGCCCGCAAGGCGATTTCGTCGCGCTGCGCAAGGAAGGCGTGACGGTCGACAGCGGCAAGAAGGGTGGCTGGGCGAGCTTCGTCGCCGCGTGCGGCAACTATCGCGTGTGGATGCTGTTCGTCACGTACGGCGCGTGCTTCGGCGTCGAGGTGTTCATCCACAACATCGCCGCGCTGTACTACGTCGATCACTTCAGCCTGTCGCTGAAGGACGCGGGCTTCGCGGTCGGCATGTTCGGGCTGCTCGCGCTGTTCGCCCGCGCGCTCGGCGGCTGGCTGTCCGACAAGATCGCCGCGCGGCGCAGCCTCGACGTGCGCGCGGCGCTGCTGTGCGCGCTGATCGTCGGCGAAGGGCTCGGGCTGATCTGGTTCTCGCATGCGCAAAGCGTCGGTATCGCGCTCTTCGCGATGCTGACCTTCGGCCTCTTCACGCACATGGCCTGCGGCGCGACCTACGCGCTGGTGCCGTTCATCGACCGCAAGGCGCTCGGCGGCGTCGCGGGGATCGTCGGCGCGGGCGGCAACGTCGGCGCGGTTGCCGCGAGCTTCCTGCTGAAGGGCATCGGCGACGTGCAGCACACGCTGAGCCTGCTGGGCCTGGCCGTCACCGCGACCGCGCTGTGCGCGATGGCCGTGCGTTTCAGCGAAGAACACAAGGCACGCGAGGCCGAGCTGCGCGACCGCGCGCTGGCCGCAGGCAGCGTCGCGAACTGATCGACCGAAGGAAACGCCATCATGAAACTCATCGTCATCGGCCACGGCATGGTCGGCCACAAGCTCCTCGAATGCGTCGCGGCGGAAGCGGGCACGGCGGGCGCGCTGCAGGTCACCGTGCTCGGCGAGGAACCGCGCCCGGCCTACGATCGCGTGCACCTGTCCGAATTCTTCGCGGGCAAGTCGGCGGACGACCTGTCGCTCGTCGAACCCGGTTTCTTCGAGCGCCATCCGCAGTTCGACCTGCGCCTGAACGCACGGGTCGCATCGATCGACCGCGCCGCGCATACGGTCACGCTCGCGTCGGGCGAAACGCTCGCGTACGACAAGCTGGTGCTCGCGACGGGCTCGCGCCCGTTCGTGCCGCCGATGCCGGGGCACGATCGCGCCGGCTGCTTCGTGTACCGGACGATCGAGGATCTCGAAGCGATGCAGGCGTGCGGCACGCACGCGAAGCGCGGCGTCGTGGTCGGCGGCGGGCTGCTCGGCCTCGAATGCGCGAAGGCGCTGCGCGACATGGGGCTCGACACGCACGTCGTCGAATTCGCGCCGCGCCTGATGGCCGTGCAGGTCGACGATGGCGGCGGCCGGATGCTGCGCGCGAAGATCGAGGCGCTCGGCGTGACCGTGCATACGGGCAAGAACACGCTCGAGATCGTCGATGGCGAAGAGGGCACGCACCGGATGGCGTTCGCCGACGGCACGCACCTTGATGCCGACATGATCGTGTTCTCGGCCGGCATCCGCGCGCGCGACGAGCTGGCGCGTGCATGCGGGCTCGACGTCGGCCCGCGCGGCGGCGTCGCGATCGACGACGCATGCCGCACGAGCGACGCCGACATCTACGCGATCGGCGAATGCGCGGCGTGGAACGGCATGGTGTACGGCCTCGTCGCACCCGGCTACGACATGGCGCGGGTGGTCGCGAAGCAGCTCGGCGGCGACGTGAACGAGGCACCCGCTTTCGCCGGCGCCGACATGAGCACGAAGCTGAAGCTGATGGGCGTCGACGTCGCGAGCATCGGCGATGCGCACGGCACGACGGCCGGCAGCCGCACGTACCAGTACGCGGACGAGCGCCGCCAGGTCTACAAGAAGCTCGTGGTGTCCGACTGCGGCAAGTTCCTGCACGGCGCGGTGATGGTCGGCGACGCGGCGGAATACGGCACGCTGCTGCAGATGATGCTGAACCGCATCGAGCTGCCGGAGTCGCCCGAATTCCTGATCCTGCCGTCGTCGGACGGCGCGGCGAAGCCGGCGATCGGCGTCGACGCGCTGCCGGACGGCGCCCAGATCTGCTCGTGCAACAACGTGTCGAAGTCGCAGATCTGCACGGCGGTCGCCGACGGCGCGACCAGCCTCGGCGCGCTGAAGTCGTGCACGGGCGCCGGCACGTCGTGCGGCGGCTGCGTGCCGCTCGTCACGCAGATCATGAAGGCCGAGATGAAGAAGCAGGGCCTCGCGGTCAACAATCATCTGTGCGAGCACTTCCCGCATTCGCGCCAGGAACTGTTCCACCTGATCCGCGTCGAGCGCATCACGACGTTCGACGAACTGCTCGCGAAGCACGGCCACGGGCTCGGCTGCGACGTGTGCAAGCCGGCCGTCGCGGGCATCCTCGCGTCGTGCTTCAACGAGTTCGTGCTGAAGAAGGAACATGCGGGGCTGCAGGATTCGAACGACTACTACCTCGCGAACATCCAGCGCGACGGCACGTATTCGGTCGTGCCGCGCATGCCGGGCGGCGAGGTCACGCCGGAAGGGCTGATCGCGGTCGGGCAGGTCGCGCAGAAGTACGGGCTCTATACGAAGATCACCGGCGGCCAGCGTGTCGACCTGTTCGGCGCGCGCGTCGAGCAGCTGCCGTCGATCTGGGAAGAGCTGATCGCGGCCGGCTTCGAATCGGGGCATGCGTACGGCAAGGCGCTGCGCACCGTGAAGTCGTGCGTCGGCTCGACGTGGTGCCGCTATGGCGTCGACGATTCGGTCGGCCTCGCGATCGACCTCGAGAACCGCTACAAGGGCCTGCGCGCGCCGCACAAGATCAAGTTCGGCGTATCGGGCTGCACGCGCGAGTGCGCGGAAGCGCAGGGCAAGGACGTCGGCATCATCGCGACCGAGAAGGGCTGGAACCTTTACGTGTGCGGCAACGGCGGGATGAAGCCGCGCCACGCGGAACTGCTCGCGTCCGACCTCGATCGCGCCACGCTGATGCGCTATATCGACCGCTTCCTGATGTTCTACGTGCGCACGGCCGACCGGCTGCAACGCACGAGCGTATGGCGCGACAACCTCGAAGGCGGGCTCGACTACCTGGCCGACGTGGTCGTGCACGACAAGCTCGGGATCGCGGCCGAACTCGAAGCCGACATGCAGCGCGTGGTCGACACCTACGAGTGCGAATGGAAGAAGGCCGTGACCGATCCCGACACGCGCAAGCGCTTCCGCCACTTCGTGAACAGCGATGCGCCGGACGCGAACATCGCGTTCGTCGAGACGCGCGGCCAGATTCGCCCCGCGACGCCCGACGAGCGCGTGCGCGGCAAGCCCGTGACGATTCCCGTCGTCGCCGAAAGCGCGACGCAGGCCGTCACCGAATCCGCAACCGTTTGACCCTGACCGACACCAGTGTCTTTTCCAAGGAGCCCATCATGAACGATCGTCTTCCGCTGTCCTGGACCCGCGTGTGCCCGCTCGACGACATCGTGCCGAACACCGGCGTGTGCGCGCTCGTCAACGGCGAGCAGGTCGCGGTGTTTCACGTCGCGCACGCCGACGGCGGCGTGTTCGCGATCGACAACGTCGATCCCGTGTCGCAGGCGGCCGTGATGTCGCGCGGGCTGATCGGCAGCCTCGGCGAGCGCGTCGTCGTCGCGTCGCCGCTGTACAAGCAGCATTTCGACCTGCGCACCGGCGAATGCCTCGAAGCGCCCGAGCAGTCGGTGAGCGCGTATCCGTCGCGGGTCGAGGACGGCTTCGTGTGGATCGCGGCCTGACCGCCCCGGAGCGCGCATGACCGCCACCCCCGTCAAGAGCGTGTGCCCGTACTGCGGCGTCGGCTGCGGGATGGTGCTGCACGTCGAGGATGGCGAGGTCGTCAAGGTGTCCGGCGACTCCGACCATCCGACCAACTTCGGGCGGCTGTGCACGAAGGGTTCGTCGGCGCACGTCGCGCTGCGCCGCTCCGGACGGCTCGACCGCGCGTTCGTGCGCCGTGCGCGCGAGGACGACCTCGTGCCGCTGCCGGCGCGCGACGCGATCGCCGAGACCGCGCGCCGCCTGCGCGCGGTGCTCGATGCGCACGGCCCCGACGCGCTGTCGTTCTACGTGTCGGGGCAGATGTCGATCGAGGCGCAATACCTCGTCAACAAGCTCGCGAAGGGCTTCGTCGGCACCAACAACATCGAGTCGAACTCGCGCCTCTGCATGGCGAGCGCGAGCACCGGCTACAAGCAGTCGCTCGGCGCGGACGGCCCGCCCGGGTCGTACCAGGATTTCGATCGCGCGAACCTGTTCTTCGTGATCGGCGCGAACATGGCCGACTGCCATCCGATCCTGTTCCTGCGGATGATGGATCGCGTGAAGGCCGGCGCGAAGCTGATCGTCGTCGATCCGCGCCGCACCGGTACGGCCGACAAGGCCGACCTGTTCCTGCAGATCCGGCCCGGCACCGATCTCGCGCTGACGAACGGGCTGCTGCACCTGTTGCATGCGAACGGCCGCACCGATGCCGCGTTCATCGACGCGTACACCGAAGGCTGGGACGCGATGCCCGCGTTCCTCGCCGACTACACGCCCGAGCGCGTCGCGGAAATCACGGGGCTCGCGGAAGCCGACCTGCGCACGGCCGCGCAATGGATCGGCGACGCGCAGGAGTGGATGAGCTGCTGGACGATGGGGCTCAACCAGAGCACGCACGGCGTGTGGAACACCAACGCGATCTGCAACCTGCATCTCGCGACGGGCCGCATCTGCCGCCCCGGCAGCGGGCCGTTCTCGCTGACCGGCCAGCCGAACGCGATGGGCGGGCGCGAGATGGGCTACATGGGCGCCGGCCTGCCGGGCCAGCGCTCGGTGCTGTCCGACGACGACCGGCGCTTCGTCGAGAACCTGTGGCGCGTGCCGGCCGGCACGCTGCGCAAGGAAACCGGCCACGGCACCGTCGACCTGTTCTCGCGGATGGCGGCCGGCGACATCAAGGCGTGCTGGATCGTCTGCACGAACCCGGTCGCGACCGTGCCGAACCGGCAGAACGTGATCGCCGGGCTGCAGGCCGCGGAGCTCGTGATCGCGCAGGACGCGTTCCTCGACACCGAGACCAACCGCTACGCGGACATCCTGCTGCCCGGCGCGCTGTGGGCCGAGGGCGACGGCGTGATGGTCAACTCCGAGCGCAACATGACGCTGATGCACGCGGCGGTCGCGCCGCCCGGCGACGCGCTGCCCGACTGGCGCATCGTCGCGGAAGTCGCGCGCGCGATGGGCTTCGGCGACGCGTTCGACTATGCGTCGGCGGCCGACGTGTTCGACGAGATCGTGCGTTTCTCGAATCCGGCGACGGGCTACGACCTGCGCGGCGCGAGCCATGCGGCGCTGCGCGATGGCCCGGTGCAGTGGCCGGTCGCGCCGGGCACCGCGCGCGAGCGGCACCCGATCCGCTACCTGAACGACGGCGTGAGCCAGACGCCGCGCACGGCGGCCGACGGGAGCGATGCGCCGCATCTCGCGTTCCCGACGCCGTCGGGCAAGGCGCGCTTTTTCGCGCGGCCGCACGTCGCGCCGGCCGAGCTGCCCGACGACACGTTCCCGATCGTGCTGAACACCGGGCGGCTGCAGCATCAATGGCACACGATGACGAAGACGGGCAAGGTCGCGATGCTGAACAAGCTGAACCCGCGCCCGTTCGTCGAGCTTCACCCGGACGATGCGAGCGCGCTCGGCATCGCCGCGAAGGACAGCGTCGAGATCCGTTCGGCGCGCGGCCGCGCGGTGCTGCCGGCCGTCGTGACCGAGCGCGTGCGGCGCGGCAACTGCTTCGCGCCGATGCACTGGAACGACGTGTACGGCGACGACCTGTGCATCAACGCGGTGACGAACGACGCGATCGATGCCGAATCGCAGCAACCCGAACTGAAATATTGCGCGGTCGCGCTGCGGCGCGTCGAGACCGACGCGTTCGCGTCCGCCGACGACGAGACGGCGCAACCCGATGCATGCGCCGACGACGCACGGCCCGCTTCGGCGATGGTGCAGGCCACTGCTTCACAGGAATCCGACATGGCAGACATCGACACTTTCGCGGCCGAGCTCGGCGTGACCGACCTCGCGCCGCCGCCGCTGACCGACACCGAGCGGCTGTACGTGGCCGGCCTCGTCAGCGGGCTGAAGGCGAGCGCCGGCCGGCGCGAGGGCGGCGTGCCGGTGCTGCCGGCCGGCGCGCCGCTCACGCCGCCGGTGCGGTTCTGGCTCGACGGGATGCTCGCGGGCCTGTTCAGCCGTTCGCTGCCCGTGAGTTCGCAGGTTGCCGTTGCATCGGCATTGCCGGCCGATGCCGCCGCGCCCGGCGGCGTGCGGATCGTGCGCACGCGCCCGAAGGTCGTGCTGCTGTGGGCGTCGCAGACCGGCAACATCGAATCGCTGACCGAGGATTACGCGACGCAGCTGATGAACGCAGGCTTCGAGATCCGCACCGCGTGCATGTCCGACTATCCGGTCGCGTCGCTCGCGGGCGCGCAATACGTGCTGCTGATGACGAGCACGTTCGGCGATGGCGATGCGCCCGACAACGGCAGCGAGTTCTGGGACGCGCTGCAGGCCGGCAGCGCCGCGCGCCTCGACGGCGTGCACTTCGCGGTGCTCGCGTTCGGCGATCGCAACTACGACCGGTTCTGCGGCCACGGCCGCCGGCTCGACGCGCGGCTCGCGGAACTCGGCGCGGCACGCCTGTGCGCGCGGGTCGATTGCGATGTCGAATTCCAGAACGATGCGGACCAGTGGCTCGAACGCGTCGTCGCGCGGATCAAGGAGGCCGATGCCGCGCTGCATGCGGTGCCGTCGGGCGGAATGAGCCCGTCGGGGCTGCTGCCGTCGAAGGCGCATCCGGCGCCGTCGAAGCTCGTCGCGAACCTGCGGCTCAACCGTCCGGGCGCCGCGAAGGACACGCGTTATGTGTCGCTGTCGACCGAAGGCGCGAACCTCGAATACGAAACCGGCGACGCACTCGGCGTGTGGCCGACCAACTGCCCGGAGCTGGTCGACGAGTTGCTGTCCGTCACCGCGCTGAAGGCCGACGCACCCGTGTCGGTGGCGGGCGTCGGCGACGTGCGGCTCGGCGATGCGCTCGCGCGCCACTTCGACATCACGCGCCCGCATCCGGACACGCTTGCGTTCATCGCATCGCGCAGTGCGAACGGCGCGCTGAAGTCGCTGCTCGGCGACGATCGCAAGGGCGACCTGAAGCAATGGTTGTGGGGGCAGCAGCTTGCGGACGTGCTGCACGAGTTTCCGGTCGAGCTGTCGGGCACCGAGCTGGTCGGGATGCTGAAGCGGCTGCAGCCGCGCCTTTATTCGATCGCATCGAGCCCGAGCGCGCATCGGGGCGAGATCCACCTGACCGTGTCGGCCGTGCGTTATCACAACGGCCGGCGCGCGCGCAAAGGCGTTGCATCGACGTTTCTCGCCGATCGCGCGGACGACGGCCGCGTGCCGGTGTTCGTGCAGAAGTCCGCGCATTTCCGGCCGCCGGTGAACGGCGACGTGCCGATCGTGATGGTCGGCCCGGGCACCGGCGTCGCGCCGTTCCGCGGCTTCCTGCATGAGCGGCAGGCGCGCGGCGCGCGCGGGCGCAACTGGCTGTTCTTCGGCGAGCAGCACGCGCAGACCGACTTCTATTACGGCGACGAGCTGGGCGCGATGCACGACAGCGGCTTCCTGACGCGGCTCGATCTCGCGTTCTCGCGCGACCAGGCCGACAAGATCTACGTGCAGGACCGGATGCGCGAGCAGGGCGCCGAGTTGTTCGCCTGGCTGGAGGAAGGCGCGCACTTCTACGTGTGCGGCGACGCGTCGCGGATGGCGAAGGATGTCGATACGGCGTTGAAGGCGGTCGTCGCCGAGCACGGCGGGATGTCGGACGACGACGCGAGCGACTACGTCGCGCGGCTCGCGAAGGCGCGGCGCTACATGCGGGACGTGTATTGAACGCAGGCGGGGCGGCTCGACGCGGCCGTGCCGGCTTGCTGGCCCGGCACGGTGGCCGGTCAGCCGGCGGCGATCCGGGCTGTCGGGATGGCCGTTCTGCAACGCGTTTCCGCCGCCGGGCGTCGAAGCGGCGAGCTGGACCGTGACGATGGGGATCGGGCAGTGCGTCGTGCCGAGATTGCCGGCGTCGTGGCTGCGCGAGGGGCCCGCCGGTGATTTCGTGCTCGCCCGCGCAGCCCGGCCGGGAGAATTTCCCCCAAATGCGCGGTCCGTCATTCATCAGATGAAAAAACCGCTCCGGTTCCCGGTATGATGCGCACCTTGCGTTTATCGGCCGCACGAATTTGATGCGATGTTAACGCGTCCCGCGTGCCACAAAACCGCACAATGCGGGCCCGAAAGATTCTGTAATATAAATTCCGTATACTCGTAAGTTCTGATCCAGGCGCCACCTGCCTCCGTCTTCGGCCGACCGCCCACGCAGAACAACCAGATATGTCGCCGCCGGGCCATCCCGCGCCGCGACTCGCTATGCACCACCACTGAACAACCTATGTCTTCCCGCCACCCTGGGTCGCCGGGCCGTGCCGCGGCGGCGATCGCCCGTGCCTCGGCGCTGGTTCGCAACGAGCGCGTGCTGTCGCCGCTGCTCGCGTTCGGCATCGGCCTGCTGCTGATCGTCGTGTTCCAGCACCTGTCGGAATCCGTCGACTACCGGTCGGTGATCCGCCAGTTGCGCCACATGTCCGTCGGCGAATGGGGCGCGTCGCTGGCCGCGACGGCCCTCAGCTATCTCGCGCTCGTCGCCCGCGACGCGGTCGGCCTGCGTTATGTCGGCGCGAAGGTGCCGCGCGTCGCGCTGTGGATCGGCGCGATCGCCGGTTCCGCGCTCGGCAACGCGACCGGCTTCGGCGCGCTGACGGGCGGCGCGGTCCGCGCGCGCGTGTACGGCGTGTCGGGCGTCACGCCCGCGCAGATCGGCCGGATGACGGTGTTCACGAGCGGCACGCTGGCGCTTGCGATGGTGCTGATGACGGCGGTCGGCATGGTCTGCGTGCCGGAGGCGCTCGCCGCGATGCTGCACGTCGCGCCCGGCGTGCTCACCTGGAGCGGCGCCGCGCTGCTCGTGGCGCTGGCCGCGCTGGTCGTCATGTGCGGCAACACCGCGCGCCCGGTCGTCACGCGCTTCAAGTGGCTGTCGTTCGACGTGCCGGCGCGGCGCGATCTCGTCGCGCAGGTCGTCTACGCGGTGCTCGACGTCGTCGCCGCGGGCCTGACGCTGTGGGTGCTGCTGCCGGCCGCGCCGGTCGGCTTCCCGACCTTCATCACCGTGTACGCGGCCGCGCTGCTGCTCGGGATGATCGGCCATACGCCGGGCGGGATCGGCGTGTTCGAAGCCGCGATGGTCTTCACGCTCGGCCGCGAAGTGCCCGCGCACGCGATGGTCGCCGCGCTGATCGCGTATCGCGCGATCTACTTCGGCGTGCCGCTCGTGCTGTCGGCCGGCCTGCTGGCCGGTTTCGAGGGCCGCGCGCTGCGGCGCCGGCTCGTGACGCGGCAGGCCGCGCGCGTGTCGCTGCTCGCGCCGCTGTTCCTGAGCCTCGTGACCTTCGCGGTCGGCAGCATGCTGGTGATCTCGAGCGCGACGCCCGCGTTCTGGCACCGGATCGCGATCCTGCGCCACCTCGTGCCGCTGTGGGTGCTCGAAGGCTCGCAGGTGATCTGCAGCGTGCTCGGCGTCGCGCTGCTGTTCGTCGCGCGCGGGCTGCTGCGCCGCCTTGACGGCGCATGGTGGATGACCTTCGCGTTGACGCTCGCGAGCCTCGCGCTGTCGCTGGCGAAGGGCCTCGCGTTCGTCGAGGCCGGCGTGCTCGGCACGCTGCTGGTGCTGCTGCTCGTCAGCCGCCGCCGCTTCAACCGTCATTCGTCGCTGCTCGCCGAGCGCTTCACGGTGAGCTGGTTCGTGTCGGTGACGATGGTGCTGATGCTGGCGGTGTGGGTGCTGTTCTTCGCGTTCCGCGACGTGCCGTACACACGCGAGCTGTGGTCGCATTTCTCGTTCGACGCGCGCGCGCCGCGTGCGCTGCGCGCGACGCTCGCGGCCGGCGTGTTCGTCGCGATGTTCGCGCTGTGGCAATTGCTGCGCCCGGCGCCCGGCCGTTTCGTGAAGCCTGCGCCGCAGGATCTGTTCGATGCCGAACGGATCATCCGCGCGCAGGAATGCAGCGATGCGGGCCTCGCGCTGATGGGCGACAAGTCGTTCCTGTTCTCGGAATCGCGCCAGGCGTTCCTGATGTACGCGAAGTACGGCCGCACGTGGGCCGCGCTGCACGACCCGGTCGGGCCGCGCGAGGAATGGCCGGCGCTGATCGGCAAGTTCATTGCGCTCGCGCACGCGCACAGCGGCCGCGCGGCGTTCTACCAGGTGCGCGCGAACGCGTTGCCGCTGTATCTCGACGCGGGGCTCACGCTGATGAAGCTCGGCGAGGAAGCGCATATCGCGCTCGACCAGTTCGACCTGAAGGGCTCGAACCGCTCGCACCTGCGCTACGCGCTGCGCCGCGGCGACAAGGACGCACTGACGGTCGAGGTGATCGCGCCGGGCGACGTGCCGGTCGCGCTGCCGGCGCTGCGCGACATCTCGGACGGCTGGCTCGACAGCCGCGACGCGCGCGAGAAGAGCTTCTCGGTTGCCGCGTTCCACGACGGTTATCTCGCGACGCAGTCGGTGATGCTCGTGCGGCAGGCCGACAAGCCGATCGCGTTCGTCACGTTCATGACGACCGACCTCAACACCGAGGCGACGGTCGGCGTGATGCGCCATCTGCCGGACGCGTCGCCGTACGCGATGGAGTATCTGTTCACGCAGCTCGCGCTGCATCTGAAGGAAGCGGGTTTCCGCAAGCTGAGCCTGGGCATCGCGCCGTTCTCGGGGATGGGGGCGGCGAAGATGCCGTCGCCGTGGCACCGGCTCGGGCTGATGGTCTGGCGCTTCGGCGGCCGCTTCTACAACTTCCGCGGCTTGCGCGCTTTCAAGAGCAAGTTCGAACCGCACTGGGAGCCGCGTTACCTCGCGGCCTCGGGCTCGGTCGGCGTGTTCGTCACGCTTGCGGATCTGTCATTGCTGGCTGGAGGTCGGCGTTCATGATGTCGAAGAAGGGAATCGCGCGGGCGGCAGCCGCCTGCGCGGGAATGATGCTGGCCGGCGCCGCGTGCGCCGCGCAACCGGCCGCCGTGAAGGCCGAAATCGTGTCGGGCGGCCGCTACGGGCCCGTCACCGTGACCAAGCCGAGCGGGCCGCTGCGCGGCTTCGTCGTGCTGTTCTCGCGTGAGGCCGGCTGGAATGCCGCCGATCAGCAGGCCGCCGATGCGCTCGCGAAGGCCGGTGCGATGACGGTCGGCGTCGATTCCGAGCGTTATGCGACGAACCTCGCCGCGAAGCAGGAGACCTGCCATCACCTCGACGGCGACGCCGAGGCGGTCAGCCACCAGCTCGAACGTCTCGCGCAGTCGTCGCGCTATTTCACGCCGATCGTCGCGGGCGTGGGCCGGGGTGGTGCGATCGCGAAGCAGATCCTGGCGATGGCGCCGGAGAGCACGATCGCCGGCGTCGTATCGGTCGCCCCGGCACCGAAGCTCGATCCGCGCTTCAAGCCGTGCCCGCCCGATCCGACGATCGTGCGCCGCGCGATGCCGGGTTTTGTCGAAACGGCTGCCGCGGGCGACACCACGAAGCTCGTGTCGCTCGTCGCGTCGCACCTGCGGGACAACAGCAGCAGCGGTGACGAACTCGACGTGTCGGACCTGCCGCTCGTCGAGCTGCCGGCCAAGGGCGGCAGCGACCGGCTCGCGATCGTGATCTCGGGCGACGGCGGCTGGCGCGATCTCGACAAGACGATCGCCGAGGCGCTGCAGCGCGATGGCGTGTCGGTGGTCGGCATCGACAGCCTGCGCTATTTCTGGAGCGAGAAGCCGCCCGCGCAGGTGAGCCGCGATCTCGCGCGCGTGATGCGCACCTACATGGCACGCTGGCATGCGAACCGTGTCGCGCTGGTCGGCTATTCGTTCGGCGCCGACGTGATGCCGTTCGCGTACAACCGGCTGCCGGGCGACCTGCGCGACAAGGTCGCGGTGATGTCGCTGCTCGGCTTCGCGCCGTCCGCCGATTTCCAGATCCGCGTGACGGGCTGGCTCGGCATGCCCGCGAGCGACAACGCGCTGAAGGTTGCGCCGGAAATCGCGAAGGTGCCGCCGCAGCTCGTGCAGTGCTTCTATGGCGCGGAAGAGAAGGACACGATGTGTCCGGCGCTCGTGAACACCGGTGCCGACGTGATCAAGACGCAGGGCGATCACCACTTCGGCCGCGACTACCTCGCGCTCGAGAAGAAGATCCTCGGCGGGTTCGGCAAGCCGGTGGCGGCGCGCTGAACGCCGGCGCCCGCTTCGCGGCGGGCGCCGGCCGGTTTGCTTCCGGTTCATCGTACGGGCGGCCAGCGTGCCGCCCGTTTCATTTTCCGGCTTGCGCCGCCGTGCCGTGCGGCGGCGTTGCCGTTCTCGCATCGCGCTGATAGAAGCCGGGAAACCGGTCGAGTTGCCGCCGCGCGGCCGCGATGTCCGCGCCGTCGCCGAGCACCGCGCTCGAAAACCCCGTGCGTTCCATCAGCAGCAGCTGGTCGACCAGCACGTCGCCGGTCGCGCGCAGGTCGCCGGCAAAGCCGAAGCGCTTGCGCAGCAGGTATGCCTGGCTGTACGCACGGCCGTCGGTAAACGACGGGAACTGCAGGTCGATGCGCGCGGCCTGCGCGATCCGCGCGGCAAGCGGCGGTAGTTCCTCGTCGTTGCCGATCGTCAGCGTCGAATCGTCGTGTTCCTGCGTATCGCCCGCGTGTTCGGCCGGCGTCAGCAGCCGGATGCGTGCGTTCGTGCTTGCGTTGTCGCTGGCTGGCTTCATGCGTGCTCCGCCTGGTGGCGCGCGTCGTTCGCGGCGGCCTTGAAGGGTTCCGCGCCGATGCGGAGCACCGTGTCGATGAATCGTTCGCTGCGACCGTTCGCCTCGATCCGCGCGTCGAGATACACGTTGACGATCGCGTCGACGACATCGACGATCTCGTCCGCCGAGAACGACGGGCCGATCACCTTGCCCGGCCGCGCGGGGCCGCTCGCGATCGAGCCGTCCGACCCGCCGAGCGTCACCTGGTACCACTCCGCGCCGTCCTTGTCGACGCCGAGGATGCCGAGGTGGCCGCTGTGATGGTGGCCGCACGAGTTGATGCAGCCGCTGATGTGCAGGTCGATGTCGCCGACGTCGTGCAGCAGGTCGAGATCCTGGAAGCGCTCGGCGATCGCATCGGCGATCGGGATCGAGCGCGCGTTCGCGAGCGCGCAGAAGTCGCCGCCCGGGCACGCGATCATGTCGGTCAGCAGCCCGACGTTCGCGCTGGCGAGTCCGATCGCGCGTGCGTTCTCCCACAGCAGGAACAGGTCGTCGACATGTACCCACGGCAGCACGACGTTCTGCGTATGCGTGACGCGTGCCTCGCCGGCCGAGTAGCGGTCGGCGAGATCGGCGAGCGCGTCGAGCTGGTCCGGCGACGCGTCGCCGGGCGCCTGCAGGCGGCGCTTGAACGACAGCGTGACGATACGCAGCGCCGGGTCGCGGTGCGCGGCGACATTGCGCGCGAGCCAGCGCGCGAATGCCGGATGGCGGCTCGCCTGTGCGGACATGCGCGCATTCGCGTCGGGCAGGTCGAGCGTGCGCGGCTTGAGCCGCGGCGGCACGAACGACGCGGCGACGCGATCGAATTCGGCCTGCGAAATCGTGTGCGGGCCGCCGTCATGGTCGACGATCTGGCGGAACTCCTCCTCGACGTCGTCGATGTAGCGCTGCCCCTCGGTCTTGACGAGAATCTTGATCCGCGCCTTGTACTTGTTGTCGCGCCGCCCGTAGCGGTTGTACACGCGGACGATCGCCTCGATGTAGTTCATCACGTGCCGCCACGGCAGGAACGCGCGCAGCAGCGTTGCGATCATCGGCGTGCGGCCCATCCCGCCGCCGACGCTCACGCGAAAGCCGAGCTCGCCCGTGTCGTCGCGCACGAGCTTCAGCCCGACGTCGTGCCAGTCGGTCGCCGCGCGGTCTTCGGCGGCGCCGGTGATCGCGATCTTGAACTTGCGCGGCAGGAACGCGAACTCGGGGTGCAGCGTCGTCCACTGGCGCATCACTTCGGCGAACGGGCGCGGATCGGCGATCTCGTCCGGCGCGACACCCGCGCGCTCGTCGCACGAGATATTGCGGATGCAGTTGCCGCTCGTCTGGATGCCGTGCATGTCGACGGTCGCGAGCAGGTCCATCACGTCGGCCGCCTTCGCGAGCGGAATCCAGTTGAACTGCACGTTGGTGCGCGTCGTGAAGTGCGCGCTGCGGGTCGGCAGGCGCAGCGTGCCGAGCAATGCCTGCGCGTCGCTCGCGGCGCGGTAGGTGGCGTCGTCGGGCACGTCGTAGTCGCGCGCGATCCGCGCGAGCACGCGAAGCTGCGCGCTCGACAGTTCGCCGTACGGCACGGCGACGCGCAGCATCGGCGCGTGGCGCTGCACATACCAGCCGTTCTGCAGGCGCAGCGGCCGGAACGCGTCCTCGCTCAGCGTGCCGTGCTGCCAGCGCTCGAGCTGGTCGCGAAACTGGGCGGCGCGGCTGTGCACGAGCGCCCGGTCGAAATCGGTATATCGATACATGACGTGATACGCGAGAGGAGCCGCGGCGCGGCATGCGCACGGCTCGGAGGGGCGTTGCGACGGATGTCGGGCAACGGAAGACAGCGTAGGGAACGCGGTGCGGCGGGACAAGCAGCAGATCGGGACGAAAAGGGCGCAGCAGATGGCGGGCCCGGCGCCGGCGCGGGGCGGGCATGCGTCGATGCCCGTGGCGGTTTTACGCGTCGGCGTCGACGACGAGCGCCGGATCGAGCGCGCGGATGCGCTGGTCGACGAAGTAGCCGCCGCCTTCCTGATAGCGCAGGAACAGGCGGCCGCACGAGCGGCAGCGGCTGACGTTGCAGCGGTTGTACGGGAAATGACGCAGCGCGATCGGTGCATCGTCCGACGCGTAGCGCGTACCGGCCGGATGATATTCCGCATAGGTCGGCTCCGCATCGCCGGGCGGCACGAGCGTGGCTACTTCGGCCAGTTGCGCTTCCGGCAGCGACAGCGGCAGGCTCGTCCATCCGGCGAGCGAGGTCTTCGTGCACGTGCAAGGCTGCGTGACATGCGCCGCTTCGGCCGCCAGTTTCAACAGCGCGTCGTGATCGAGGTAGGGCAGTTGGCTCATGGGAATTCTTGAAAAAGCGCCGAGACCGGCAATGTAACCCGCGCGCGGATTGGCTGCATGGCCGTGGCCCGCGTGTCGGCGGCGCGCATCGTGCCCATCGCGCGCTTCAACCGGCCTTGCGAACCGACGGCTGCGCGACCAGTTCGCCGAGCACGCGGATCGCGCGCTCGATGTCGTGGCTCCACGGATGGCCGAAGTTCACGCGCACGCAGCGCTCGAAGCCGTGCGCCGCCGAAAACAGCGGCCCCGGCGCGAAGCTGATCCCGCGCGCGATCGCCTGGCGATGCAGTTCCATCGCGTCGATCGCTTCGGGGAACGCGAGCCACAGGAAATACCCGCCTTCGGGCCGCACCCATTCGACGCCGGCCGGCAGCCAGCGCCGCAGCGCATCGTCCATCCGGTCGAGCTGCGTATGCAGCGCGCCGCGCAGCTTGCGCAGATGGCGGTCGTAACCGCCGTGTTCGAGATAGTTCGCGATGCCGGCCTGCGCGGGAATGCTCGCCGACAGCGTCGTCATCAGCTTGAGCCGCTGCACCTTCTCCGCGAACCGGCCGGCGGCGGCCCAGCCGATCCGGTAGCCGGGCGCGAGCGTCTTCGAGAACGAACTGCAGTGCATCACGAGGCCATGCCGGTCGAACGCGCGCGCGGGCAGCGGATAGTCGGGGCCGAAATGCAGTTCGCCGTAGACGTCGTCCTCGATCAGCGGTACTTCGCGCGCCGCGAGCAGGTCGACGAGCGCGCGCTTTTTTTCCACGGACAGCGTGACGCCGGTCGGATTCTGGAAGTTGGTCATGAACCAGCACGCGCGGATGTCGTGCCGGTCGAGCGCGTTCGCGAGCGCATCGAGATCGAGGCCCGTGCGCGGATCGACGGGAATCTCGACTGCACGCAGGTCGAGCCGCTCGATCGCCTGTAGCGCCGCGTAGAAGCCGGGCGCTTCGACGGCGACGACGTCGCCGGGCCGCGTGACGGCCATCAGGCACAGGTTCAGCGCTTCGAGCGCGCCGTTCGTGACGACGATCTCGTCGATCGGCTGCGACACGCCCGTCGCGAGATAGCGCCGCGCGATCTGCTGGCGCAGCGCCTCGTTGCCGGGCGGCAGGTCGACGACCGTGCTCCACGGGCTGACGAGCCGCGTGGCCTGCGCGAGCGACTTCGCGAGGCGCTGCAGCGGAAACAGGTGCGGCGACGGGAACGCGGAGCCGAGCGGCACGATGCCGGGCTGCGTCGCCGCGTCGAGGACGGAGAACACGAGGCTGCTGATGTCGACCTTGCGCGATGCGCCGGCACGGCTCGCGCGGCGCTTCGCGGCCGGGCCTGCTTCGGGCGTTGCGCCCGGCGCGACGTAGTAACCCGAGCGTTCGCGCGCGCGGATCAGCCCCCACTGTTCGAGCAGGTAGTACGCGCGAAACACCGTCGACTGGCTCACGCCGTGCTGCGCGATGATTTGCCGCAGCGAAGGCAGGCGCGTGCCGACCGCGAGGTTGCCGTTGCGGATGTCGTCGGCGATCGTGTGGGCGAGGGTTTCGTAGCGTTTCATCGGCGTGGACGGGGGCGCCTTCGCCGCGTGCGGGCCGGAGTGGCGCCGCGCCGGCGGGCGCGGGTCATTGTCCGATGCACGGCCCGAAAAGAAAAGCGCGGGCGGCGCGGCGAGGGTGCCGCTGCGGCGCCGGAACGAGCTGCTCGACACATATCCGCCGAGCCCGGCCGCCGGGAATCGCGAGCAGCGCGGGCAGCATGCCCCACGTGCCGAGCGACGCGAGCGAGAAGCCGCGCGACTGCAGCAGGTCGCTCGGGAACCACGTGATGAAGCAGTAGATCGCGAAGTTCACGCAGGCGTGGCGCTGACGGTCATTCCCGCGGACGGAGGCGGACCGGCGCAATCGGGGCGTCGACGGTCGCAGGCACGCGTGCGACGCATGCGGTGCGTCGTCACCGCAACCGTCGTCGCGATGCGAACCGGCCAACGTCCGGCAACGCGCATTCTTCTGATCATTCCTCGCCCGGCTTGCCGCTCTCCTGCGCCCGCAACGAGATCGGATCGACGCTGCGTCGCGCACGTCGCCGTCTGCATGCGCGACGCCTGCCGCGTGCGGCTATTTCCAATTGCGCGCCCGTATTTTTTATGGTCTTGTTGCGGGATATCGCATCGACTCGAAAAAGGATAGTCGAATGCAGCCGGGCGATTCATACGGGGTCCGTTTCATCAGGGGAATCGGCACGCGTACGCGCGCCCGCGGCGCCGTGCGCGTGCTGCTCGTCATCTTGACGCTGGGCTTGCTGGCGCCCGGCCTGCCGGCTTTCGCCGACTCTCCCGAAACCGTCAACGACAGCGTGCTGCGCGTGCTGGCCTGGCCCGGCTATGCGGATCGCGACGTCGTCCGCGCATTCGAGGCGCGGTTTCATGTGCGTGTCGAAGTGACGTTCGTCGATTCCGACGAAGCACTGTGGGCGCGGATGCACAGCGCGGCGCCGCCGCCGTACGACGTGCTGGCCGCGAACACGGCCGAGATCCAGCGCTATGCGCACGAACGCCTGCTCGCGCCGATCGACCTGGCGCGCATCCCGAACCGGCGGCGGCAGTTGCCGAACTTCCGGCAGCTCGCGACGATCGGCGGGCTCGTGCGGGACGGCGCGACCTATGCGATCCCGTTCACGTATTCGTCGATGGGGTTGATATACGACCGCAAGCAGGTCCCGGCCGCGCCGCGCTCGATGCGCGAGCTGTGGAATCCGCGCTATCGAGGCAAGGTGCTCGATTTCAACAGCGCGCAGCACAATTTTTCGTTCGCGGCGCTGGCGCTCGGTTATCCCGATCCGTTTCGACTGTCGTCCGCGCAGACGCTCGCCGTCGCGCGCAAGCTGATCGACCTGCGCCGCAACCTGCTGACGTACTACACGCTCCCAGAAGAGGCGACCGCGCTGTTCGTCCGGCATCGCGCGGCGCTGATGTTCGGCAACTACGGCACGCAGCAGGTCGAGCTGTTGCGTCGCGCCGGCGCGGACGTCGGTTATGTGATTCCGGACGAAGGCGCGCTTGCGTGGCTCGATTGCTGGGCCGTCACGCGCGGCGCGCAGCGTGACGACCTCGCGTTCGCGTGGATCAACTACATGCTCGAACCGGCGATCGGCGCGCTGTTGACCGAGCGCCAGGGGCTCGCGAATACGCTCGAGCCGCCGCCGGGCCTCGACACGGGGCACCAGCATCTCGTGTGGCTCCAGCCCGTCGAGGACATCGAGCGGCGCGAATCGCTGTGGAGCCGCATCGTGTCGGGCGACCGGCCGGAGCGGTTCGACAAATGATCCGGCTCGGGCTCACGTCGAAGCTGTCGGCGCTGTTCGCGTGCATCGGCGTGATCGCGTCCGGCACGACCGGCTATTACGCGTATCACGCGAACCGCACGATGCTCGTGCAGGAAGCGCAGCACAGCCTGCTGATGTCGACCCAGCTGCTCGGGCAGCGCTTCACGACCGCGCTGTCCGACGTCGCCGCCGATGCGCTCGTGCTCGCGCAGTTGCCGTCGTCCGCGCTCGTCGCGGGCAGCGACACTCCGGACAGCGCGCGACACATGCGGCTCGAGCAGGTGTATTACAGCTTCATGAAAAATCATCCGGAATACCTGCAGATTCGGTTGATCGAGGGCGGGCAATTCGGGCTCGAGCGCATTCGCGTCGATCGCGATGCGCACGGCATCGTCGTGCTGCCGGAAAGCGCGTACCAGGAAAAAGGACAGTTTTCCTACGTATTCGATACGCTCGCGACGGCGCCCGGTCATATCTACGTGTCGCCGATCGCGATCAACCACGAGACGGGTTCGCACGCGGCCGAAGGGCTGCCGATCCTGCGCGTGGGCACGCCGGTCGTCGACACGTCGGGCCAGACGGTCGGCGCGCTCGTCGTCGATGTCGAACTGTCGCGCGTGTTCGACCGGCTCGAACGCGATCTGCCGGAAGACTATGCGGTGTATCTCGCGAACGAGTGGGGCGATTTCCTCGTGCATCCCGATCCGGCGCAGACGTTCGGCTTCGATCGCGGCCGGCGCGTGCTGATGCAGGACCGTTTTGCCGTCACGCGCGAACTGTTCGACGGCGCGCGCACGAGCGTGACGCTCAATGGCCTCGAGCAGCCCGACGCGGCGCCGGGGCAGATGTTCGCGTTCGCGCGCACGCCGTTCGGGCAAGACGAGGGCAACCGCTTCGTCGTGCTCGGGATGGCGCGTCCGCTTGCCGACGTGCTGGCGCCGGCCGGCGTGCTCGGCGATCGGATCGTCCGGATGGTGCTCGTGTCGAGCCTGATGGCGGTGATCCTCGCGATCCTGTTCGCGAGCGCGATCACGCGGCCGCTGCAGGCGCTCGCGCGTGCCGCGACGCACGTGTTCGACGATCCGGCCGCCGAACGGCTGCCGGTCGGACGTGCCGACGAGATCGGCGTGCTCGCGCGCTGTTTCGACAGCATGCGTGTCGAGATCCGCACGCAGGTCGCGATGCTGCGCGCGAAGCAGCAGGAGCTCACGCACCTCGCCGGCCACGATCCGCTGACCGCGCTGCCGAACCGCCTGCTGTTCATGGAGCATCTCGATGCCGCGATCCGGCATGCCGCGGCGGTGCGCGAAGGGCTGGCCGTGATGTTCGTCGATCTCGACCGCTTCAAGCAGATCAACGACCAGCACGGGCATTCGGCCGGCGACCGCACGCTCGTCGCGGTCGCGAAGCGGCTGAGCCTCGCACTGCGCAACGGCGACATGGTCGCCAGGCTCGGCGGCGACGAATTCATCGTGCTGATTGCGGATGTGCGATCGCCGGCGATGATCGCCGATGTCGCGTCGCGCATCCAGATCGTGATGGCCGAGGAGCTGGAGTTCGGCGACCGGCGTGTGGCCGTCGGTGCGAGCATCGGCGTCAGCGAGTTTCCGGCCGACGGCTCGTCGGCCGAGGAGCTGCTCGTCAAGGCCGACGCGGCGATGTACGCGGCGAAGGCGTCCGCGCAGTGCGCGTACGTGCGCTATCAGGACCTGGTCGGCGGCGCCGTCGCGACGGACCCGGCCGAGGCCGGCCGCGTCGCATCGGGCGGCAGCCGGTGATCACCGGCCGATAAAACACGCGATGCAAACGCAACGAGCCCGTCACGGACGGGCTCGTTGCATGTGCGGACTGCGCGCGGGGCGCGCAGCGGCAGGCTTAATGACCGAAGTAGACCGAGTCGCGCGGGCTTTGCGCCTTGGCGGCCGGCGCGCCGCCCTGGACGGTCGCGGCCGGTTGCGCACCGTAGCCGGTATTGTCGGCGGCGCGCACGCGGGCTTGCGCGGCCTGGATGTCGTCCGGGTAGTGCGGGCTCGACAGGCCCGGCGTGTAGCCGGCTTTTTCGAGCTGGACCAGTTCGTTCTTCACTTGTGCGCGGGTCACGGTGCTTTGGGCGAATGCACCGAACGAGGCGGACAGGGCGACAGCGGCAACGACTGCGGAAACGAGCGATTTCATGATGACCTCCGATGTTTGTCTTGGCTTTCCGCGTTCGACACCATGTCGTAAGCGGTTGATTACATCGTAGGCGCCGGTCGGCCTAGGGTAAACGTGGATTTCGGCGAAAGATCGTTGCGGCTGGGGTAACAATTCCGGGATAAATACCTTCTGTCCCCATTCGATATTGCCGGATTTGCAAGAGCGCGGTGGGGCTGGCGGGCGTTGCTCACGCGCGGGCGCGTGGTGGCAACGGGGGCGGTGGAGATGATGCGGGCGAGCCGCGGTGCGGCCGGATCAGACGCCGTCGTCGTCGATTTCCTTGCGCTCCCGGCGTTCCTCGTTGCCGCGGCGCGCGCGCAGGCGCTGGCGCGACAGGACGGCGATCACCTGCTGGGTGGGCGCGCCGGACGGCAGCTCGTTGCGGATGCGATCGGGCACCATCGGCAGGCCCGCGCGCTGCCGGCGCAGCGCCTTTGCGATTGCCCGGCGGCATTCGTCCCCGTGGCAATCCCATTCATCGCGAACTCTCTGGCAATAACGGCATTGTTCCATCGGGACAGTCTAACGCGTCTTCGGGAACCGGGCAGGGCGCAGGGCCGAACACGTCAAGCGCCGGGTGCGGCGCTCGCGAGCGCTTGCGCGTGCGACTGGAAGCGGTGGTGTTCTTCCGGCGGCACGAGCGAGCCGCCCGTTGCCCAGATGACGTGCGTCGACCGGCGCATGTCGATCGCGTGGCGACGCACGTAGTCGCGGCCGGCGGACGACCGCGTCAGCCAGCCGGGCCCGCCGACGGCAGCGGCGGCCGACGGCTCGAGTTCCACGCCGGTGGTGCGCCGAACCGCCAGCAGTTGCGCGTAGAGCTGCTCGTCGCTGACGGTGAAGACGCCCGACAACTGCGATGCCATCAACGGACCGACAAGGTGCGATGCCTGTGCGACCGCAAGGCCGTCGGCTTCGGTCCGGTTGTCGAGCCCCACGTCGTAGACGGACACCGGCTTGTCGACCCCGGCGGCAAGCTGGACCAGCATGCATGGCGAAGCGACGGGCTCGGCGAAAAAGCAGTGCACGTGCTTGCCGAACAGCGCGTTGAGACCATAGGCGATGCCGCCCGGCGCACCGCCGACACCGCACGGGATATGGACGAAGAGCGGATGCGCCGCGCTCACGATGCGGCCCGCCGCGGCGAGCTGCGCGGCAAGATGCCGGGCGCTTGCGGCATAACCCAGGAACAGCATCAGCGAGCCTTCGTCGTCGACGAAATGGCAACGCGGGCGATTGCGCGCCTGCGATCGTCCGGCCGCGACGGCTTGCGCATAGTCGCCGTCGTGCTCGACCACGCGAACGCCGCGGTTTCTCAGGCGTGCCTTCTTCCACGGCTTCGCGTCGGTCGACATGTGAACGACCGACTCGAACCCCAGCGCGGCGGCCATCACGCCTATGCTCAAGCCGAGATTGCCGGTGCTGCCCACGATGACGGTGTGCGCGGCAAACAGCGCGCGTGCGGCGGCCGACGCGAGGATCCGCCGGTCTCCCGCGGGTTCGAGCAGCCCGTGTTCGATCGCGATCGACTCCGCGAGCGCCAGCACTTCATGAAAGCCGCCGCGCGCCTTGATCGAACCCGCGATCGGCAGCGCATCGTCGCGCTTGATGAACCAGGCGCCGTGCTCGTCGGCCGAGTGCGACAACGCGCGCTGCAAGTCATCCGCCGGCATCAGCGGCGACTCGATTTTCCCCGCAGTTGCCGCGAGCTCGGGAAACAGCTCGGCCATCAGCGGCTCGCATCGCGCCAGCCGCGCTTCGGCCGCTGCAATGGCGTCGAACGACGGCGCGTCCTGCGGCAACGGGCTGCCGGCATCGGGGTTCAGCCACAGCAATGGGCGGCGGGATTGCAGTTCAGCTAATAGGTTGGCGGGTTGGAGCGTGGCGGTCACGGATCGGCCTCGGTGTCGTTCAGCAGAATGATGACGGGTAATGCTACGATTTCGGCCGGTGGCGCGAAAGCGCCGATTTCTAATGGAAGCATTAGCCTGGCTTATATCCATGCGACTGGACGGTTCGATTCTCGGTGCGTTGCTCTGCTTTGAAACCGCCGGCCGACTGCTGAGCTTCACGAAGACGGCACAGGCGTTCAACCTGACGCAAAGCGCCGTGAGCCAGCAGATCCGGCACCTGGAGGACCGGCTCGGCTATCCGCTGTTCGTTCGTCAGGCGCGCGGGCTGAAGTTGACGGAGAAAGGCGCGACGCTGCTCGGGACGATGTCGGGCGCGTTCGGCGACATCAATCGCACGCTTCAGGCGCTCGGGATGCCGAACGCGCCGTTGCAGGTGAGCTGTCTGCCGTCGCTTGCGCTGCAATGGCTGATGCCGCGCCTGACCGAGTTTCACCGGCAACAGCCGAACGTGTCGGTGCGCGTGAAAGCCGAGTTCCAGTTGCTGGACCGGCAGGCGATGGAAACCGACGACATCGATGTGGCGGTGCGCTACGACCCGGTGCAATACAGCCGGCTGCATGCCGACGCGATCCTCGACGAAACCCTGTTTCCGGTCGCGACGCCTGCGTATCTGGCGCAACATCCGTCGTTCGCCGGCGGGGAGTCGCTCGACGGCGTCGTGCTGCTGCACGATGCCGCGCCGTGGGCCGGCGCGCCCGAGTTCGTGGAGTGGCGCACGTGGCTGGAGGAAGCCCGTCCGGCGTGGAGCGCGCATCTGGACGGTCCACAGTTCAATTTCTCCAGCCTTGCGATCACGGCCGCGCTGAACCATCAGGGCGTCGCGATGGGCCGCGCAGCGCTGGTGCATGACGAAATCGTGAGCGGACGGCTGGTCGACGTGTTCGGAACGCACGTGCGCGCGCCGGCGCGCTACATGCTGCTGTCACGCAATCCCGACGATCCGCGCACCGCGGCGTTTTCGGACTGGCTCAAGGCCGAGTGCGCGCGCTTCGACGAAGCACGGTCGCAATGGTTTTCGAACGGGAATGGATGCCGGTGACGATGTCGCTTCGTTCGCGCGGCGCTTTCGTCGGGAAGCATCGACCACGGCCGATTGAATGGGACTGCGAAGCAATCGGGTCAGGAAGCGTGCGTGAAACTACGATTTCCCATCCGTCTCCATACGGATTCCTTGCAGGCCGGTGGGATCGCGCGGTTTACCTGAGCGACCAGATTCCCCAGACGGCGATCAACAGGCCAAGGCCGAGTCCGCAGCCAAGCAACACATAAGTTTCCATCTCGTGCCTCTGAAAGCGGGGCAGCGCCGACGTCGGCATCAGCGTGCGGGCAGAAAATCGGTAACGTGTCGTCCGCGCCGTCGGGCGGAGCGAAACGCCGGGCCCGCGAATATTACGCTTTGCAGCTTTCAGAACGCATGCGCGATCGATGGCGGCGCGTCGATCGTCATTTCTTGCCCGCGTGCCCGCTGTCCGTTTGAGCGACGGGCGATCCGCCATGCCTGAACACGCCCGATTTCCAGATCATCTGCGATGCCGCGGCGAGCACGAACAGCAGCACGACCATCCGGAAGATCCTCGGCGACATCTTGTCCCGCAGCGGGCGGACGAGCCACATGCCGGCAATGGCGGGCAGGCTGGCCGCCGCCGAGATGGCCAGGTCGGCGGCGCTGGCGTGCGCGGTGCCGCTGAACGTCGTGATCAGCGTGACGATCGACACGACGAGGATGATCGCGATCTGCTTCGTGAATACGCGCCCGGTCGCGCCTGACGAAATCAGGTAGGTGGCGAGCAGCGGGCCCGGAACCGATGCGATGCTTTCCATCAGCGCCGCGCCGAACCCGAGCGCGAATCCGACGGGCTTCTGCCACGCGTCCGGCAGGTTGAGCTTCGGCGCGGCGAGCATCAGCGTCGCGGCAACGATCAGCAGTGCGCCCGATGCCGCCTGTGCGTGCCCCGGATTGAGGGAGAGCAGGATCGCCACACCGACGATATTGCCGATGACGGTGCCCGCGATCGGTGCCGCGATTTTCCGGGCCGTCGCCAGCACCTGGCCGCCTTCGAGCGCCTGCGGAATGTTGCCGAGGATGATCGGCATCGACAGCAGCAGTACCGCATGCCGGATCGGCAGGAACTGGCTGAGTATCGGCATCGCGATCAGCGGCACGCCGATGCCCGTGATCCCCTTGGCCATGCCGCCCAGCAGCAGCGCGACGGCGATGCCGGCCAGGTCGAACGCGGTAAGCCCCTGCAGGCTGGAGACCAGCACACCTTCAGTCAGATTGAAGTGAATCATGGAATGGCATGTCGCGGCATCACCGGCAGCGAGCGCGGTCGATGGAGCCTGTTGCGGTCACGTGCGTTCCGCACGCATTCGTTTTGGTCTGGCTTGAACCGGTCATCCGATCGCATGGCAGCGCCTTTGGTGCGGCCTGCGGGCGCGCGGCCCTTCAGGCCGGCAGGTCGTACCGGCAAGCATGAGCAACGCGGCGGCGTGGTTCAACATGGGTTCTCGCCCGCCGGCCGGTGCGTATGCAATCGGCGTGGCGGATCGAGCTTGCATCTTACCTGAGCGCTGCCGGAGGACGTTCGGCTCGATCGCTGCGCGGCGCCGGGTGCGATGCCGTCTGCCGTATCGTCGGTCGGGTTCAATATAATTCATGATGCTTTGCCGCCTCATGTGAAACATACATGCCCTGGAACAAGGAGACCCGATGACGCTTGCGCAGTTGCAGGCACTGGCCGCCGTAGTCGAACTCGGCTCGCTGACGGCCGCGGCCGACAAGCTCAGTCGCAGCCAATCCGCGATCAGCCATGCATTGACCGAGCTGGAGGACATCACGCAGGTCAAGCTGCTCTGGCGTGACCGGCAGCCGGTCGTGTTGACGGCGGCGGGCGAACGCCTGTGGCCGTATGTCCAGAGCGTGGTGCGTGAAGCTCAGATGCTGCGCCAGCAGTTCAGCCTGTCGCGCGGCAAGCTCGAAGGGAAGCTGGTGGTCGCGTCGCTGCCGAGCGTCTCGCTGGCGTTCGTCGTCCCCGCGCTCGAGGCGTTGAAGGAGATGCACCAGGGCGTGTCGGCGGTGCTGCTCGAAGGCACGGACAGCGAAGTCGAAGGGTGGATCGACGACGGCACCGCCGACATCGGCGTGGTGGCCGGCACGAAGACCTTCGCGCACAATCTGCCGCTGCTCGACGAGGATTTTGTCGCGGTGGCGGCGGACGGCATGTTCGGCGGCCGCAAGAGCGTGTCGGCAAAACAGTTGTCCGCGGCGCCGTTCATTTTCTCGAAGGCAGGGTGCGGGCCGCTGATCGCGGATTACTTCATGCGTGGCGGTGCGCCGCTTCGGGCCGCGTTCAACGTGGTCGAGATGCGCACCATTCTTTCGATGGCGGAGGCCGGCATGGGCGTGTCGATCGTTCCGCGCATCACGCTCACGTACACGCCGTTCGGCGGCCGCGTGCTGGAACTGTCGCCGAGGCTGCATCGTTCCGTGCGGTTGTCGTGGAACGTGGCCGGCAACGCGGTTACCGACGAGTTCGTGAGGCTCGTCGACGCACAACGCGTCAAGGCGGGGAAGACGATCCAGACGCGCGCAAAGAAGGGCAGGTAACCCGCGATCCGCACGATGAAAAGCGCTCATGGGGGGCTTGCAATTTACTCATGCTGAAGATGGTCGAGATGCAATACATTGTTCGAACCTCGTCAACTTGACTGCTCTGCCGCGAAGGAGACTGCCGTGCCGGCCTTGCCCACCCTGTTTGCGTTCGGACTCGTGTCGCTCGGCATGGTGCTGACACCCGGACCGAACATGATCTACCTGGTTTCGCGCTCGATTTGCCAGGGCCGCCGCGCGGGGCTCGTGTCGCTCGGCGGCGTCGCGCTGGGGTTCGTTTTCTACATGTTTTGCGCGGCGCTCGGCATCACCGCGCTGGTGCTGACCGTGCCGTATGCGTACGACGTGCTGCGCTTTTCCGGCGCGCTCTATCTGTCGTACCTGGCGTGGCAGGCGCTCAAGCCGGGCGGCCGCTCCGCGTTCCAGGTCCGGCAGTTGCCGCACGACAGCCGCGTCAGGCTCTTCACGATGGGTTTCGTCACGAACCTCGCGAATCCGAAGATCGCGGTGATGTATCTGTCGCTGCTGCCGCAGTTCATTTCACCGGGGCACGGTAGTGTGCTCGCGCAATCGCTGGCGCTCGGCTGCGTGCAGATCGCGGTGAGCGTCAGCGTCAACGCGTTGATTGCCTGCATGGCCGGTTCCATCGCGGGATTTCTGGCGGGACGGCCGGTCTGGGCGTCGATCCAGCGCTGGTTGATGGGCACCGTGCTCGCCGGATTGGCGGTGCGTATCGCGCTGGAATCGCAACGCTAGAGCGGGCGGCTTGCGGTTCGCGCAGCCGCAGCCAGCAACCCTGCTTCCCGTCGGAAGCATCCCGCATCGTCACCCGGGGCAATTGCCCTTGGCATCCTTCCCGACCGGGACGGGTGCGGCCTTTTCACTGCGTCGGCCGCGTGTCGCGAGCCAGCACAGGATCGATCCGCCGCAAACCATCACCGCGCCTTGCCAGAATTCGACGGGCAGCGGCGCATGCAGCAGCGTTGCGGCGAGCGCGGCGGCGAGCACCGGTGTCAGGTACGACGCGCCGACGATGATCGTCACGTTGCCGTGCATGATGCCGGTGTTCCATGCCGCATAGCCGAACCCCAGCGCCGACGCAGCCAGCACGAGATAGATGACCGCGTGAAGGCTGAACGTCATGGCGCCGCCGCCCTCGATCGCGAACTTGATCCAGAGCGCCGCTGCGACCAGCATGAAGAACGGCGTGACGCCGTTCTTGCCGTCGGCAATGCGTGCCGTCACCGTGCAATAGCCGGCCCAGATCAGCGCGCCGAAGAAGGCGAGGCCATAGCTCAGCGGATTGTCCGCGACGTTGCGCAGCATGCCGGCCGGATCGAGCCCCTGGTCGCCGCCGAGCACCCAGCAGATGCCGAGCATCGACAGCAGGACGCCCGGCACGACCAGCAGGTTGGCACGCTGCTTGTTGAACACGATGGCCGCGACCAGCGTCAGGCTCGGCCACAGGTAGTTGACCATCGCGACTTCGATCGCCTGCCGGCCGTTGCTCGCATATCCGATCGACAGCGCCAGGCACAGCTCGTACGAGACGAACAGCAGTCCGCCCCAGAGCAGGTAGCTTTTCGGGAACTTGCTCAGGTCGGGGAAGCCGATCGAAAACAGCAGAAGCACGGACGCCACCGTATAGATCATCGCGGCGCCGCCGGTCGCACCGAGGCTTTCGCTGACCCCGCGGACGAGGGCAACCACCGAGGCCCACAACAGCACCGCGCCGAGCCCGGCGAGCGTTGCCTTGTTCTTGTTCTTGCGCTTCATGCTTCCTGCCTGTTTCAACATTCAAATTCGATTTCGGATGATGCGGTTGCGCTTGCGTGTACCGTCGTCGCGAACGGAAAAATCCGGTTGCGTCCGCAACCGGCAATGCAATACAGCTATTACGCCGAATACGCGTAGTTTAAATGGGCCGAGCCGGGGCGACCGAGCGGCGGACGTTGGTGGGGAGCGGCCGCGTGCGTGCGACCGATTCAGGCGTGTGCGGAACGCGGTAGCCGGTCATGCGTCGTCGATGCGCCATGTCGCACCGATTGCCGACAATGCGTGTCCGATCGAGTCGAGCATTGCGCTCCGCGTCGGCCCGAGTGTCGTGACGAGGAAGAACCCGTGTTCGTCGGTCGACAGGCCGATCAGCGGCCAGCCGCCGGTGTCATCGCGAATTTCGAGCCGTCGTCGGTCGGGATCGACGTCGATGTCGCCGTGTGTTTGCCGTAGCGCATCCGCGATTGCATCGAATGCGTCGGCCGACGGGGGCGTGTGGATGCGATATTCGAAACTCATCTTCATCGGCCGGAGTGCGAGGCGGCAGTCTAACCCGCTTCATCGCACGCCCATGCCTCGATGCCAATGCAACCGGCGCCCGCCGCAGCGGGCGCCAGCCCGATCACCGCTCGTGCCGCTTCTTGCTCAGCTCGATCGTCTCGAACAGTTCGTACTGCGCGGTCGGGTGCTGATCGGCGCCCGGCGCGTGGTAGTAGCGCATCGTGATCGTCGTGTGGCCGCCCGGCTTGCCCGGGTCGTGGTCGAACACCGCGATCCCGTAACCGGTGCCCGTATCGCGGCGCGCGGACCAGATCGCATCCTCGAGCGCATCGGCCGGCTTGCGTACGAACGTGTTCGGCGCGGTGCCCGGCACCGGCCGGTTCGGCTTCGTGAACACCTTCGCCTGCGCATAGCCGGTCGACGGGTTCTCGCCGTACACGTCGAGCGGCGCGCTGGTGCCGCCGCCGCCGAGGATCAGGTGGATCGTGCCGTGGCTCGTGTCGAACGTCGTGCGATCCGGGTCGTTCGAGCCGACCGGGCGCGGCTGCAGCGTCTCGACCACTTCGCCGGTCGTCGCGTCGACGCCCGCGCGGTGATTGCAGCCGCGCACCGGGTAGCTGCGCTCGTAGTCGTGATCGTGGCCGCACAGCACGAGGTCGACGCCGTAACGATCGAACAGCGGCAGCCATGCCTCGCGAATGCCTTTGTCGGAACCGTTGCCCGTCTTCGACGAACTGAGCGCGTCCTGGTGCATCTGCACGACGATCCAGTCGATGTCGTCGTCATGCGCCGCATGGCGCAGCGTGTGTTCGAGCCAGCGCGTCTGCTCGCCGTTGCTGTAGCCGCGCACGTAGAACGACGTGCCGGGCTCGATCGGCGGGTGGCCCGTGCTCGCGGCCGGCACGAGCGGGGCGGGGCCGCCGACGAACGCGGCGGCGTCCTGGTACACGACGTCATCGGCGTCGAGCGACACGAACAGCACCGAGCTCACGCGGAAGCTGTACCAGCGGCCCGGGAAACGCGTGCCGTTCTCCGGCAGCGTATAGCGCGCGAGATACGAGTCGAGCCCTTGCGGACCGTTGTTGAACTCGATCTCGTGATTGCCGGGGCACGGCATCCACGGGCGATTCGCGGCCGACGTCTGGTTGTTGTTGCCGAAGTCGCGCCACACCTCGGGCTGGTGCGCGGGGTTCAGGTTCGCGTAGCAGAGGTCGCCGTTCAGCAGGTGGAACAGCGGCTGGAACTGCTCGACGGCCTGCACCGCGAAGCGGCTCTGCGGCGACGACAGCACCCATGCGCCGTTCGGCGTCGCGAGATCGCCGTAGCTCGTGAAGCGGAACGGCGCGCGGCCGCGCGGCGCGGTCGAGAAATTCGCGGCGAACGGCTGCGCGGCGTTGCTGTCGTTGTCGGCCGTGATCTCGTAGCGGTAGCGCGTATCCGGCTTCAGCCCGTGCACGCGCGCGTGGTACGCGAACACGGTTTCGCCGTTCAGGCCGTCGGTGTACAGGCGCTGGACGCCGTGCACCGTGCGCGGCGGCTCGCCGTCGGCGACGATGCGCGCGCGCGGATTGACGGCCGGTGCGAGCGACGCCCACGAGATCACGACTTCGGACGTCGGGTCGTTGCCCCACGTCAGATGGACCTGTTCGGGCGTGCCGTCCGGATTCGACGCGGCGGCCCGGGCGGCCGCGAGCCCGCCGGCAGCGGTGGCAAGGCCGGATACGCCGGCGAGTTTCAGGAAGCCGCGACGCGACACCGACGCGGCCGGCTCGTTCGGCTGATCAGGGAGATTGTCCTGGTTCGACATGGTCGTGATTTTCGTTGATGGGGACGCGAGACGTGGAACCGCGCGGCCATGCGCGAGCGCGGCCGGGGCGTGTGCCGGAAACGAGCGGGATCCCGGTGACACGCATTGTCGAGGGGCAGTTTTGCCGCGTTGTGACAGCACGGCAAGCCTGCGCGTGTGGCGGCCGATACGAAGAATCGCGCATCGCGCGCCATCCGGTCCGCTCCAAAGCGCGCTCGGTCGCCCCGAAATTTATTCGCCAACCTCGCGACGGATTTCTCTTGCCCGCGCCGTTTAACGCATGAACGACCGCTTCCGGTCGATGCCCGTTACTTCGGAGTCTTTCATGAAACTTTCTGTTCCATTGCGATTTGCCGCCGGATGCGTGGCTGCGCTGGCGGCGTCCGCCGCCTTCGCGCAGGCCGTCATCGTCGCGCCTTACGCACCGCCGCCATCGCGCGTCGAAGTGATGCCGGCGCCGCGCGCGGGCTACGTGTGGGACCAGGGCCACTGGCACTGGCGGCAGGGTCGCTACGTATGGATTCCGGGCCACTGGCAAGTGGTGCGCGTCGGTTACCACTGGGTGCCCGGGCACTGGGCCGCGCGCGGCCCGGCCTGGCGCTGGGTGCCGGGCCACTGGGCCTGATGCGCACGCCGCCGCGTGGCACGCGGTGCCGGCGCGGTGGATCCTTCACGCAATGTCATGAGTCGAAGCCATGCCTTTTCGAACTATCGTGATTCTGGCGGCCGTGGCCATCGTGCTGGCCGGCTGCGTCGTGGTGCCGGCGCGTCCGGTGTATTACCGGCCCGCGCCGGTCGTCGTATATTGAGCACGCCGTCCGACGGTCGCGTGACCGGGAGACAGGATCGATATGCCGCGCGAACCGGATGTCGATGAAACGGACATGGCCGACGCCGTGTGCGATGCCGCGCGCGATGCGCGCGGCGCCGCCGAACCGTCGGCGTGGCGCCGCGCGGCGATGGCCCGACGCATGCAAGGAGAGCACGACGATGAGCTTCAGCCGGGCGGCGGGGCGGCGCAATCGCGCTGCGCGACGGAGCAGGCGGCGTTGAGCGATCGCGGCGACCGCGATCCGGACGCGGAACTCGTCGCGCGCGTCGGCGCGCGCGATTCGTCGGCGGTGCGCGTGCTCGTCGCACGCAAGCTGCCGCGGTTGCTCGCATTGGCGACGCGCATGCTCGGCGACCGGAACGAAGCCGAGGACGTCGCACAGGAGACGTTCTTGCGAATCTGGAACCAGGCGCCGCGCTGGCGCGAAGGCGAGGCGCGCTTCGACACGTGGCTGCATCGCGTCGTGCTGAACCTGTGCTACGACCGGTTGCGCGGCCGGCGCGAGGAGCCCGTCGATACGTTGCCCGACGTGCCGGACCCGCAACCGGAGCCGGCCGCGCATGCGGAACTGCGCTCGCGCGACGCGCGCGTGCGGCAGGCGCTTGCCGCGCTGCCGCCGCGGCAGCGGGAAGCGCTCGTGCTCCAGTACTATCAGGAAATGTCGAATGTGGAAGCAGCCAACCTGATGGGCATCACCGTCGATGCGCTGGAAAGCCTGCTCGCCCGCGCGAGGCGCAACCTGCGCGCGCAACTGGCCGGCGACCCACCTAGCGAGGACAAGCGATGACACCCGAACGATTTCGTACCATCGTCGCCGCGTACGGCTCGGACGCGCGGCGCTGGCCGGACGGCGAACGCGCGGCCGCCGAGGCGTGGGCACGCGCGAACCCGCGCGAAGCGCTGCTGGCACTGGACGATGCCGCCGACCTCGATGCATGGCTCTCGTACGACATGGTCGCGCCGCCCGCGCCGGCGCTGGTCGAGCGCATCGTCGCGACGGCACCCGCGCCGCAACGCGCACGGCGGCGCGGCAACGTGTGGTGGTCGGGCGCCGCGTTCGCGGGCGTCGGCCTGGCCGGTGCGCTGGCGGGCGCGGTGGCCGTGTCGATGCTGATGCTCGGCAGCGTGCCGACGTCGCAGCATGAACCGGGTTATCTGACGACGACGTTCGGCGGCCCGAGCATCGACGGGAGCGACGAATGAGCGAACGCGGCTGGAAATTCATCCTCGTCGGCTCGGTCGTGCTGAACGTGTTCATGCTCGGCGCGATCGGCGGCGGCGTGTATCAGTGGTTCTCGACGCATCGCGACCAGCTTGCGGCGGGCGCGCCCGCGCAGCGCACCGCGTTGCGTTTCGCGGCGGAAGAATTGCCCGATGCGCGGCAGCGCGAGTTTGCCGCTGCGCTGAAAGCGGCGCGCAAGAACGGCCGCGATTTCGCGCGGGAAGGGCGCGACGGCCGGATCACCGTGCTGGATCTGCTCGCCGCGCCGCAACTCGATCGCGCGGCGATCGACGCCGCACTCGACCGCACGCGCGCGGCCGACACCGCGATGCGTGCGCAGGTCGAGCGCAGCGTCGTCGATTTCGCGGCGACGCTGACACCCGAAGAGCGCATGAAGTTCGTCGACGGATTGCAGCACAGCGGCAACTGGCGTCTGCCGCCGAGACTGCAGAAGAAGCCGGACGCGCCGGCGAGCCAGTAAGCATCCGGTAGCGCGACACGCGGCATGCGTGTCGCCGACATTCGCGTTCGATCATGCGCAATGCGTGCACGAGATGAATCGCATGCGCCGTTGCGTGTCGATGACTTGCGCACGTTGCCGTGCATCGCCTCCGCCGACTCTCCCGTTCCTCGTTTCTCCGATCCAAAAAATAGTTTGCCCTCCCCGCGACGGATTTCCGTGCGTGCCGACGTTAAACGTGGGTACGCACCGCCAGAGAGCCCGTCATGGACCACCCGAACGACACCACACCGGCCGCGATCGCGCTGAACCGCTTCGGTCTCGGCGCGCGGGCCGACGAAGCGCCGCCTGCCGACCCGAAGGCGGCGCTCGTCGCGCAATTCGACCGTTACGACGCGCGGCCCGCCGCGTGGGCCGGTGAACCGGACGCGGTCGCACTCGCGACGCGCTTCGCGAACGCGCGCAACGCGATGACGGGCGACGACGCGGCCGCGAAACGCGCGACCGCGCAATCGATCCGGCGCGACGGCTACGACGCGTATCGAAGCGCCGTCGCCGCACGGTTGAACAGCGCGCTGAACACGCCCGCGCCGTTCGTCGAGCGTCTCGTGCATTTCTGGGCGAACCATTTCGCGGTGTCGGTCGACAAGGGGCAGGTGGCCGCATACGCGGGCGCGTTCGAACGCGACGCGATCCGCCCGCACGTGCTCGGCCGCTTCGAGGACATGCTCGTTGCCGTCGAACAGCATCCCGCGATGCAGGTCTTTCTCGACCAGGCACGCTCGGTCGGCCCGGACAGCCCGGCCGCGCTGCGTGCTGAAGCACGCAATCCATCCGCGAAGCGCGGGCTCAACGAGAACCTCGCGCGCGAAATCATGGAACTGCACACGCTCGGCGTGCGCACCGGCTACACGCAAGCCGACGTGACGGAATTCGCGCGCGCATTGACGGGCTGGAGCGTCGCGGGCGGACGCGGGCCGCAGCCGGGCGATGCCGCGCCCGGCGCGTTCGTGTTTCGCCCGAAGCTGCATGAACCGGGCACGCGCACGGTGATGGGGCGCACCTACGACCAGCCGGGCGAAGCGCAGGCGCGCGCGATCCTGCACGACCTCGCGCGGTCGGATGCGACGGGCCGGCATATCGCGTTCCAGCTTGCCCGTCATTTCGTCGCCGACAATCCGCCGCCCGCGCTGACCGACCGGCTGGCACGCGCGTTCGATGCGAGCGGCGGCGATCTGCCGACCGTCTATCGCGCGCTCGTCGATGCGCCCGATGCGTGGTCGCCGGTCAACCGCAAGTTCAAGACGCCGTGGGAGTGGGCCGTGTCGTCGCTGCGCGGGCTCGGCTGGCGTGAGATGGACGATCGGGGCGACCTGAAGGCCGCGCCGCTGCTCGCGCAGCTCGGCCAGCCGGTGTGGCGGCCGGGCTCGCCGGCCGGCTACGACGATGTCGCCGCGAGCTGGGCCGCGCCCGACGCGCTCGTGCGCCGCGTCGAGATCGCGCAGCGCCTGGCCGCACGCACCGGCGACCGGCTCGACCCGCGCACGCTTGGCAACACACTGCTCGCCGGTTCGATGAGCGCGCCGACCGCGATCGCGCTGGCGCGTGCCGAAAGCGCGACCACGTCGCTCGCGCTGCTGCTCGTATCGCCCGATTTCCAACGGAGATGAACATGGCCCTGTCCCGCCGACAATTCCTGAGCGTTGCCGCCGCCGGCGCAGGCGCGATCCTCGTGGCGCCGCGGATCGTGTTCGCGAACGTCGAGACCGACCGGCGCTTCGTGTTCGTGATTCAGCGCGGTGCGGCCGACGGCCTGAACATCGTCGTCCCGTATGCGGAACCCGCGTATGCGTCGCTGCGCGGCGCGCTCGCGATCGACACCGCGGCCGCGACGCGGCTCGACGGCACGTTCGCGCTGCATCCGTCACTCACGCAGACCGCGCAGTTGTACCGCGACGGGCAGGCGCTGTTCGTCCATGCGATCGCGTCGCCGTATCGCGACCGCTCGCATTTCGACGGGCAGAACGTGCTCGAAACAGGCGGCCGCGCGCCCTATCAGGTGAAGGACGGCTGGCTGAACCGGCTCGCCGCACTGCTGCCGGCGACGCGCGAAAGCGCGATCGCGTTCGCGCCGACCGTGCCGCTCGCGTTGCGCGGCACCGTGCAGGCCGCGTCGTATGCGCCGTCCGGTTTGCCGGCCGCGCCGGACGACCTGCTCGCGCGCGTGTCGGCGCTTTACGAGGCCGACGCGCAGCTCGGCCCGCTGTGGCAATCGGCGATGCAAGCGCGCGGCCTTGCCGGCGACGCGCATGCGCGGCAGGACCCCGCGGGTGTCGGCAAGCTTGCCGCGACGTTCCTCGCGCGCGACGACGGCCCGCGGATCGCGATGATCGAAACGGGCGGCTGGGACACGCACAGCGCGCAGAACGCGCGGCTCGCGAATCAGCTGAAGGCGCTCGACACGATGCTCGCCGCGCTGCGCGACGGTCTCGGGCCCGCATGGCAGCAGACCACGGTGCTGGTCGCGACCGAGTTCGGCCGCACGGCCGCGGCGAACGGCACGGGCGGCACCGATCACGGGCAGGCGTCGGTCGCGATGCTGGCGGGCGGCGCGGTCGCGGGCGGCCGCGTGATCGCTGACTGGCCGGGGCTGCGGCCGGGCGACCTGTATGAAGGCCGCGACCTGAAGCCGACCGTGTCGCTCGACGCGCTGATCTCGGGCGCGGCTGCCGAAAGCCTGCGGCTCGATCCCCGCCGCACCGCGTCCGCGCTGTTCGCGGAAAGCGGCGCGACGCGGCCGATGACCGGCCTGATTCGCGGGGTGGCGTGACGCGGCGCGTTGCCGCGTTCGTCCTCGCCAAACGATTACACAACAGGGAGAATCGACGATGAAGATCCGATCCGTTTCGCTGGCCGTGCTGGTGTGCGCGAGTGCCGTGCTGATGTCCGCCTGCGTGGTGGAACCCGTGCGGCCGCCGCAGCCGGCGCCGCTCGTCGAAGTGGCGCCGCCGCCGCCGGCAGCCGGGTATCGCTGGGCGAAGGGGCATTACCGGTGGGCGGGCAATCATTGGGCGTGGGTGCCCGGGCACTGGGTGGCCGTGTACTGATCGGAAGCGACGTGCCGCGCGGTTCGCGGCGAGGGTGCCGGGAAGCGGGCTCGAACCCGCTCACTGAACGCCGGTGCGAAACGCAAGTCGACATCGACGGCACGCTACCGAGCGAAGCGCGCGGAACGCCTACCACCCGATCCGGTGCTTCTCCTCCGTCTCGCGATGGCGCCAGTCGTCATCCGCGTGCAGGTACTGGCTCGTCGTCGTGAGCGACACGTGGCCGAGGTTGTCGCGCACGAGCCGCAGGTCGACGCGGCCGTCCGCCATATGCGAGCCCGCGCTGTGGCGTAGCCAGTGCGCGGACGCCTGTTCGAGCACGCGCGCCTGTTCGTCGCCGGCTGCGCCGCTCTCGCGCAGCCGGTCGGCGGCGTGCCGGAACACCTGCTTCACGATCCGGTGCAGCGCCGCGCGCGTGAGCGGCTTGCGCGCCTGGCCGAGCGGCAGCACGAGCGGCGTGGGCTCGCCGTCGCTCGGCAACGCGGGCAGGCCGTGCGTGCGCCGGTAGCGCGACAGCTCGGCCATCATCTCGTCGGTGGCCGGCACGAGCCGCTGCCGGCCGCCTTTGCCCGTCACGTCGAGCCACCAGCGGTCATGCCCGTTCGCGTCGCGCCGGCAGAAGAACTGGCCCATCGTCGTGTCGGCCGCTTCGGTGATGCGCAGCCCGCCGAGATACAGCAGCGTGAACAGCCAGCGCGCGCGATCCGCGTGGAAGCAGGCTCGTGCGTCGTCGCGAGGCATCGCGACGATCGCGTCCTTGACCGACTGCCACAGCGGTTGCCCGAGATGGCGCGTGATGCGCGGCGCGGGACGACGCTGCCGCTGCCGCGACAACGCGAGCGGATTGCCGGCGAGATAGCCGGCCTGCACGAGCCACGAGAACATCACGTTCAGGATCACCAGCGCCTGCCGCTGGCTGGCCGCCGACAGCGGTCCGTAGAACGGCCGCCAGCGCGGGTCGTCGCGCGGATGCTTGCGGCCGCCGTTCGCGCACCACACATCGGCCGGCACGGGCGCGAGCAGGAACTGCCGGTAGACGACGAGATCTTCATGCGTGAGCGACGACAGCGGCTTGCCGTACGCAATCACGGCCCACAGCAGCAGGCGCTCGGCTTCCTTGCGGTAGTTCTGGAACGTGGTCGGCGTATCGACGAAGCGCGCGAGCCATGCGCGCACGGCGTCGAGATCGTTGGTCGCGGCGATCTGCGGATGTGCGCTGCCCGAGCGGTTGGTGCCCGCGCGTCCGTCGAGCGCGGCCGGCACGGTCAGCGTATCGATCGGCAGCGGGCGCAGCGCGGCGCCGGACGGAACGGGTGAGGTCATGCGAAGCGGGGGGCGCAGTGCGAGCCGCGCGGGCGGACGAAGGCAGCGCGACAAAGCGTATCGGGAAGCGCCGATGGTACACGATCGTCATGCGGCGTATGCCGGTGCTTCGACGTTGAAGCGGACCAGGGTCCGTTGATGCGGATCACTGACGTTCCGCTGATTCTGCAAATTCACTCGCGGGCTGGCCGTATCTCCGCACTCGAAACCCCCATGACCACGATCGCGTGCGAAGTGCGGTCGGTTTTCCCGTACGACATGGCCGATTCGATGGCATCGGGCATGTCCACGCCGCGCGCAGTCCCTTGTGTTTTCAACGAGCCACCGGACAGTCGGAAATATTTACGCTCGAATCGCGCCACGGGAATATGCCCGCGACGGTTGTCGAGCCTTACGAAAGACGTGTATTCTCCCTACAAATTCATAAATCCAAAGCCGAGACACAGTCAGGGTTCCAGCGCCGGAATGGCAATGAGAGAACTCGTTTCGTAATTGACGCACGCTACCAATAACCTCAAAAAAGGACGGTTCCCGTGACACCAATTAGAAACGCAGCAACCATCTGCACCGTCGTGGGGGCGCTCCTGGCGACCGCGGCACTTTCCAATACCGCGTCGGCTCAGGCGCCCGCGGGGTCTTCCTCCGCTACGCCGCTGGCTGTCGGGCTCGTTTCGAGCGGCGTAGCCGAAGCGCAGGCAATCGAGGCGATCCGCGAAGGCGATATCCTGACGATCAAGCTGCGGTTCAAGCCGCTCGTCGCAAACAAGGTGGAAGTGCTCTATAGCTCGATCAGCAAGAGCGACTACGAGAACGGCATCTACGTGCTCGCAGGCAACAAGAAGCACTTGCTGCTGACGGACAGCAACAACCAGCCGCTGGCCAGCCCTCGCGTTGTTCTCAGCACATCGAAGGATTCGCCGAGCGCGGGCACGTGGTACGGGAGATTTCCCGCACCGCCGAAGAACGTCACCAAGGTGTCGTTGTCGATTCCGGGTGTGGAAGCGCTCGACGGCATCAAGATTACCGATCGCTGACCATGGCCGGAGCGATCACATCAATCGTGGCGCTGATCCTGTCGGCGACCGCCGTCGGCAACAGTGCCTTCGCGCAAGCGCCGCCGGCGCATCGCGACATTCGGGATCTCAAGGCAACCGTCCTGGACGTGAAGGGATTCTCGTCCGATCTGAACAGCACCGTATCGGATCTGTCGGCCAAGGCATCGGGGCTTGCGGCACGGCACGACGGCCTGTCCGTGCGTGAGGACAAGGCGACGGTGCGGGTGTCGATGCTGGGCGACATCCTGTTCGACTTCGACAAGGCCAGCATCCGGCCGTCTGCCGAGCCGACACTCGACGACATCCTGCGGCTCGCCGCGTCCGTTCCGTCCGGGGCGATCGTGATCGAGGGGCATACCGATTCGAAAGGGTCTGCCGCGTATAACAAGACGCTGTCTTTCCGTCGCGCGAATGCCGTGGCCGACTGGCTCACGTCGCACGGGATGAAGAAGGCGCGCTTGTCGGTCAGGGGGCTGGGTGGCAGCCGGCCCGTCGCGCCCAATACGCTCAGGAATGGCGCGGACAATCCGGACGGCCGTGCACTGAATCGCCGTGTCGAGTTCGTGTTGCCGAACGACGCGAAACGCGCGAAGTAGGCGCCCGACGTGCACATGCGGACCGCCGGCGGCGATGCGCGCGGCTGAACCGGAGCACGGTAACGTGTCGGCGTGCGCGCAACGTCGCACGAATGAGGGGGGAGAATCGCCGGCCGTAAGGCATTTGCGAACTTTCCCGCCGCGCGGATCGTCTAACCGCCCCTCCAACGCTTCCAGAGGAACATCAGATGCTTCGCCATTCCAGAACGCTGCTCGGCGCGGCCGTCGTTGCCGGCAGCACGCTCCTCGCCGGATGCCAGACCGACGCGGCCGTCACGGCCGCGAGCGCGGCTCGCCCGGCCGACAGCGGGCCGGTGGCCAGGACCGTCTATGTCGCGCCGCAATCCGCGCGCTGCACGGGCGTCGCACCGATGGAATGCCTGCAGGTCCGCAGCAGCCCGAGCGAGCCGTGGAGCCTGTGGTACGCGGGCATCGAAGGCTTCGCGTACCAGCCCGGTTACCTGTACACGCTCGAAGTCGACGAATACCGCGTCGCGCAGCCGCCGGCCGACGGTTCGTCGATCCGCTGGGTGCTCAAGCGCGTCGTCGAGCGCCGCCAGGCGAACTGACTGCCGCGCTCACGCGGACGATCGCGCCGCCGCACGGGCCGGCGGCGTTGCCGTATCGATCCGCCGGAACACGACGGACGACAGCAGCGTGACGGCGCCCATGCACGCGAACGACAGCATGAACCCGCGCCCCATCGAGCCCCACCAGCCGGCGAACAGGTTGACGAGCCCGCCGCCGATCGACACGCCGAGCCCCATCGCCAGCATCTGCATCATCGTGAACAGGCTGTTGCCGCTGCCGGCGTCGGCATGCGACAGCCCCTTCAGCGTCACGCCGTTCATCGCCGCGAACTGCATCGAGTTCGCGGCGCCGAACACGATCAGCAGCACGATCTCAAGCATCGGCGCGGGCCGCGCCGACACCAGCGCGAACCCCGCGATCGCACAGCCGACGATCCCCGTATTCACGACCAGAAACGTCGCGTAGCCGAAGCGCTTCACGAGCGGCGCGATCCAGCGTTTCGCGATGACGCCCGCGATCGCGGCCGGCAGCATCATCAGCCCCGACTGCAGCGGCGTATAGCCGAGCTGCACCTGCATCAGCAGCGGCAGCATGAACGGCACCGCGCTCGTGCCGATCCGGCACAGCAGGTTGCCGAGCAGCCCCGAACCGAAGTTCGGCTCGCGAAACAGCCCGAGCCGGAACAGCGGCTGCGCGCACCGCCGCGCATGCGGCAGGTAGGCGAGCGCGCTCGCCAGGCCGAGCACGGCGAGCCCGGCCGCCCAGGTCGCGCGATGCGCGGGCATCGGCGGGTCGATCGCGAGCGACAGCGCGATCATCGCGACCGACAGCAGCGCGCAGCCGACGAAGTCGAACGGCGGCGGCTGTTTCGCCTGGTCGTGCGGCAGGTAGCGCTGCACGGCGATGAAGCCGACCACGCCGACCGGCACGTTGACGATGAACACCCAGTGCCATGAAATCGCCTGCGTGAGCCAGCCGCCGAGCGTCGGCCCGACGATCGGGCCGAGCTGGCCGGCGATCGACACGAACGCGATCGCCGCGACGTACTGTTCGCCAGGCACGCGGCGCAGCACGGCGAGCCGCCCGATCGGCAGCAGCATCGAGCCGCCGATGCCCTGCACGGCGCGCGCGACGACGAGCTGGCCGAGCGTATGTGATGCCGCGCAGCCGATCGACGCGAGCACGAACACGAGAATGGCGACCGAGAACACGCGGCGCGTGCCGAACCGGTCGGCGAGCCAGCCGGACGCCGGCGTGAGCATCGCCATCATCAGCGTGTAGGCGACCACGACGGGCTGCATCGCGAGCGGCGACGCGTGCAGGCTTTGCGCGATCGAAGGCAGTGCGGTGTTGACGATCGTCGTGTCGAGCGACTGCATGAAGAACGCAGCGGCGACGATCCAGAGCAGCGCGGAGTGTGTGGGTTCCCGGGACATGGCGAAATGGTGGTGCGAAGGCCGGGCGCGGGCGGCGCCTGCCGGTCTTCAAGCGCTCGATGGTACCGATTCCTGTGGCCATCGGGAAGCTGCCAGGAGACATCGATTGTCATCGGCAATGCCGCCGACAATGCGCGATGCTCGGTCCCGTCCGGCGTAGCGCACCTGTCGCGCGCGATGCGCCCGCATTCCTGCACGCGCGTCGCGCGTCGTCATGTCGGCCGTTTCTCCGCAATCACGAGCAGCGCGCTCGACGAGACGCAGAAGATGCTCGCGCTCAAGCGCTGGGGGAAGGCGCACGACGTCGGGCGGGCGGCGGTGTTTCTGGCGTCGGACCGGGCGGATTACATTACCGGGCAGCAGTTGAACGTTTCGGGGGGATATGGGTTGTGGCGGGTGTGAAAAAGCCCGCTCGGGCGAGCGGACTTTGGAGTCGCTTGACGCGTATCAGTTGTCTTGGGCGGTGACATCGCCAGTTTGTGCGATCTTTGTCAGTATGCGTTTCTGGTATGCGTACCACGATGTCAGGCATTCCTTGTCGCGACAATTTTTCTCCCGGAAATTCCACTGTTTGCGTGTTCGTTCAACAAACGCAGTTTTGTCGATGACTGCATCTTTCGCTTGTTGGTATGTCGCTGCGAGATCCCGGTCGGCGGCTGCAAGATCCGCATCGTGACAGATCAGGAATTCAGGAATGGACTTGGCTTTAGCACAGTCGAAGCTCGTTTGTTGCAGCGGAGCAGCCATCGCATCGCTTGCGGGTTGATTGGCAATCGGTTGAGCGACAGGCAGGTTCGATTGTGTCGAGGGCGTGATGTTCGCTGACGGCTGCGATTGATTCAACGCTGCCGTACGTTGACCGTAGGGAGTCAGTTGTCCGGACATCGCGTCTTCGATCATTGCGCCAATCAGGGAGTTAGGTACAACCCGCACTGTTTCGGTTCTTAGAATCGAGTCGCCGGCCATGGTTTGCGACTTGGCGAAATTGCACGGAGCCTCGCAAGTAATGCGATTCGAAATATTTGGATTATCCTCGTCGACCAACAGCAGAATATAGCTGCCGTCCCTCAGGCCGACGTAGCGCATCATGACGAGCGCCTTCGTTGCTTTTCCTGCTCTCACGTCGTCTTCACTGAGCGCTGGCTCGTAACCATACGTGCCGTCCTGGCTCATCGCGTAATTGTGTGAAGGGGGCGGGGGCGCGGCAACTACCGGCTGCTGCGGTTGTTGTGGCGCGGTGGTATCGCTGGACGCACTGGGGCTCGTCGCTGACGATTGAGTGCTGTTGTCGGATTGTTTGGAATTACAACCCGCGACCATGGCCGCAGCCAACAAAAGAAGTGCGATGCGATTCACAATTTCCCCGCTAGTCGATGGGTCTTATTAACTGCCGCTGGCTAGCCCGGATTACTAGAGGTGCGTTGCATCTCCGGTGATTTTCTGGAATTTCCCCAGCTTGAAGCGGCTGGGCTTCGTCTTGAATTTCACGCCTTTTCAGATATGCCTAACGGGATTCCAGCCACTCGGCAACGGCTTTCGCCCCATCGGCGTCCAGAGTGTGCGCGACAGTACTCATGACTGGCGCATTTCCGCGCGTCCCGTTCCTGAAGACTTCGATCTGACGAAGCAGATACTCCTTGTGCTGGCCGGCAAGGCGCGGGAACGGGCCGGCTCCCTGGCCTTCCGCGCCGTGGCACAACGAGCATGCCGGGGTCCCGCGTTCAGGCACGCCGTGTTGGAAGATTTCCTGTCCCTTCGACATCAACGCCGCATCGCCCGGCGCGCCGCGCACCGGCTCCTGGTGCGAGTAATAGTCGGCGAGCGAAGCGATCGTGGCATCGTCGAGTTGCGACGCGATTGCCCACATGTACGAGCGGGCATCCGTTTCGCCGCGCGCATGTTCACGGAATCCCTTGAGCTGCGCGGTCAGATACTCCGGCGTCTGAGCGCTCAGACGCGGAAATATCGGCGATTCGCTATGCCCGTGTACGCCGTGGCAAGCAGCGCAAAGCTGGCCCGCGAGGCGTGCGCCGTCTTCGGCGCGCGCGGTTGATGGCATCCCGACCAGGATCGCCAGGGCGCCAACGACCGGGGCCAGCGGCATCGGCAAGCGAAGCAACTTCATCAGGGTTGCTCCGGACCGGCAGGAAATTGTGCGCATGAGTTACCTCGCGGGTCAGAAGACAAGCCAGGCGAGCAGGTACAACGTGTTGTTATCGCTGGCGTTCCGTCCACTTCCGTCGTAGTTGAAGCGTGCGCCATTGAACTTGAGGAACCACGTGTACTGCACGGACAGCTTCACTTGCGGCAGCGGCAGGTAGTCGAGTTCGAGGATGATGCCCCGCGTGTCGGGCAGGCCATTTGCACTACCTGTCACTGGAACGGCGCCATACAGTCCCGCATCCGCATTTCCTGTCGTCGAGAAGTAGCCCAGCGAAGCGCCGTACTTGCGCTGGTAGTAATACGATGCCTTGAGCTTGAGGGTATTCAGGTGGTCAGTCGGATTGGTGGGTGTAGGTCCTGCACCGATCCCTCCGCTCGGGAAGCTTGCGCTCCAGTCCTGCTTTTCGTGAATGAACGCAATCTGGGTCGTGAATGCGTGAGACAGCGTGAGGTACTGGTACTGGGCGTCCACGCCGAAATCGGTGAAGCGATCGGTTGGGGTCGTCGGGATGGTGTTGTCCGGATAGACGTCAGCGACCATGCCGAAGGTGCCCACTTCGAGAGAATGCGGCCCGAACTCGCGATTGTAAGCAAGCCGCCAGTACGGGTTCGCGCCCTTCAGACGCTTGACGCCACCGGGCGTAGCAGTGTCCTGGCCGGTCCGGAACACTGAAAACATCTGATCGGCCGTACGATAAAAGCCGAACTCCGCATAGATGGTGCGATTCCAGAAAGCGTAGGCGGAAATGCCGACAACCTGTTGTGCGAGGCCGCCATCGATAAGCGTACCTGCGGTCGGAGTCAGGGAAATGCTGCTCGACGCATACGGAAAGCCAAATGCAGGGGTGGTATTCCAGACATCGGAAACGGTTGGATTATTGTTGACGGATACGCCGTAGATGAAATCGATATCTTCGCGCGTGAAATGTCCCGCGGCACGGATATCCGTATCGTCGATTCCGCTGTGGTGAGCGATCCCGTCGTACGTCCATTGTGCAAACGCGCCGACCGGACCGGCAATGCGTCCGCCATAGAAGAGGCTCGCTTGCTGCAGCACGACGTCCTGATTTCGAGCGAAATCATAATTGGCGTTATTGATGCTGCGCGTGTTGGTCTGGGATACCTGGACCATTCCTGCAAGCGGGATCGTCCATTTGTTGGAAAGCGTGTAGGCGGTCAACTTGAAGAAACGGCCGAAGGGCGTCAACTCGGGGAAGCTGACATGACACGCGACGCAGGCGAGCCCGGTTTGCCGCGCGAATGCCGGCACTGCCGTGGCCTCGGGGGAAAACGACAGCGCCGCCACGGCCAGCAGAAACAAGGCAACGAAATACCTTCTGATCCGATTGACCATGGCGTCCCCTTCGTCATTCTTCTCGATGGTCCCGCATCCGAGCTGGTTGGCAACGAAGCCGGCATGTTGCCGTCGGCGCTTTTTTTTCAGTATTTTCAGAATATAACGAAATGCCGTTTCGTCAACTCGAAAAATACCGCGGATATGTCGGTCTGCTAATGGCACGCGCCAGGCTCTGGCTATGGGCCTTATCGCATGTTCTTGATGCGGACCGCGCCAAACACGAATCAAATGTAGGGGCAGCCGGCCGGGGAAATCTGATCGAAGTCAAAGACTCCAGCTTTTGCATCGATCACGGTGCGAGTCATGATCGACGGCATGCTTTATGGTGCCGGCAAGATTCTCGAAGACAAATCGACGCCCCCTGTCCTCGGAGTGAATGCGAATGATTCCGATGCTGACCGTTCCATGACATACGGCGAGGGGCCGGACGACATTCATTGCGTCACGGCCGGGCGGGCTGGCCGTTTACCGCCGATGACGAATTCGGCGCGCAAGTATTTGCGGTGCGGAAACCATGCTCACGGCTACGCAAATCGCTCGAACGCGTCGAAGAATGATATGAATATACCGACCAGGGATCTGGTCGAGGAGCGCTGGTTCCACGGGCCACGATGTCCGCACGGATCGTTGATTTCCATCAAGGCTGTGGCGTCGGCTTGCTTTGATGTAGGGCTGCTGATGAACGACATTGAAAGTGTCGGCACTGGCTCTTGTACTTGCTGCCGGAGTGGCGCAGCGGGTCGATTCGCCGGTGCATTTCATGTACTGCCGCGGAGCTTGATATGTCATCGCACGGGCCGCGTAGGGCCATCTCCATCATTTTCCGTGAGCATGAGCAATTGTCTACCGTGATCGACGGCATGCGGCGGTTTGCCCATCTTCTGACGACTGGCAAGCCCGCTCCGGGCCTCATGGTGTTTCGGGCCATGCTTTATTACATTCGTGAGTACCCTGAGAAGGTGCATCATCCCAAGGAGGAGCGTTACTTGTTTGCGCCGCTGCGGGACAAGACAAACGAGTTTGACAGTGTCATTGACGAACTGGAATCTCAACACGTGTTGGGAGAAGTGAAGTTGATGAATCTGGAGCGCGCATTGACGCGGTATGAGCTGAAGGGGGCTCCGGCACTTCGTGCTTTGCAAGCCAAGGTGGACGAATACGCCGAGTACTATGCCGATCACCGGTGTATGGAAGAGACGTTGATTTTGCCCGCCGCCGGACGCCTGCTGACGGCGGAAGACTGGGCCGAGACGGACGCCGCCTTCGGAGCCAATCGCGATCCGTTCGAAGGGAGCGAGCTGGAAGATGATCTCGACAAATTGTTTTCGATGATCGTCAATACGATTCCAGAGACGGAAAGTTAGCGGCTCGGTGATGTCTCTTTCGGTGCGGGCCGTCTCATGACGCAAACCCGGATCGAAATGGCGGCCGCGCAGTCGAGTACGTGTTTTATCGGCGTGCAGGTCAGGCGCGCGAAAAAAGCGACGCGCCGCCGGCGTTGCAGCACGTGTTCGAGCCGCGGTAAAAACGGGCGGGCCGGCCGAAAATCAGGGGCGCATCGGAATTTGCTCCATCGGCCCGCAACACCCGCCACATAAGGCGCGCGCGTCGCCCGTGCGTGCGCGTCGCACCGAAAGAGCTTGACGGAACGGCCGCTACCGCGTAGTGTCCGTGACCGAAGTCTTCAAGAAGTTCGATTGCTCATCATTGGCCGCACTCCGTGTGCGGCAGTCGTTGGTCTCTCCCTCTTTGATTCTTTCTGTGCCTGTCACGGGCGCATGTTCAATTATTCGTATTAAGGAAGTATTTGTGGATACCGGTACCGTCAAGTGGTTCAACGAAACCAAGGGCTTTGGTTTCATCTCCCCCGACAACGGCGGCGACGATCTGTTCGCCCATTTCTCCGAAATTCGCGGCACGGGCTTCAAGACCCTGGCCGAAGGCCAGAAGGTCAGCTTCGAAGTGAAGCGCGGCCCGAAGGGTCTGCAAGCGTCGAACATCACGCCGCAGTAAGCCGCATCGGCATCGGCCGCCGATCGGCGGCGGGTGCCGGATGGAGTATCGCGCGGGGTGCCGCTGTTCCGGCGGCCTGCGCGTTCCGATGCGCACGACCGATGCATCGCGACATTCTCGATGCATCGGTCGTGACGCCTCCCTCATCGCATGCGTGACCCGCGTGCGACACAACGCCCGCGCGAAGCGAGCGCCGCTTCGCCAGCGCATCACCGCTTTAACGCATCAACCCGAGCAGACCGCCGCCATGCCGTAGCAGCCGGCGCGGTCCCGACTACTTGCGCGGCGCTCATCGCGCCGCCGCCACCGACCGCCCGAACGCCGCAACGCGCCGGGCTCCGATCGCAAGACAGGCCCGTGGCCCGTCTGAACGAACCGATACCCGGCAGCCTGCCGGCCGTCGTCCCGTTGCGGGAAACGGCGCCGGGCAGATCGCCGCGGCCGCGGTCAATCACCTTGTCTGGAGGAATTGGTTTGGCAAAAGAAGAACTGCTGGAACTGGACGGAATCGTCGACGAAGTGCTGCCGGACAGCAAATACCGTGTCACGCTGGAAAACGGCGTCGTGGTGGGCGCGTACGCGTCGGGCCGCATGCGCAAGAACCACATCCGCATTCTCGCGGGTGACCGCGTGACGCTGGAACTGTCGATGTACGACCTCACCAAGGGCCGCATCAACTTCCGTCACAAGGACGCGAACTCCCCGCGTCCGCAGCGCAACAGCGGCCCGCGCCGCTAAGCGGACAGGATCGGGCGCGCAGCGCCGCACCGATCGACTCCCGTCCGGCCACGCGGCCGGACGAACCGAATGGACGGCACGGGTCGTGCCGTTCGTCGGTCCCCACGGCGTTGTTACGCCGCGACGGCCTAGGTCGCCTCTCCAATCGAACCGCCCGGTTCGGATCGTCGTTTCCCCCCTTACTCGTTGATTCGCTGCGCATCGCGCCCGCCAGCCACGTCGGCCGCCGGTTGAACACGCACGCCGCGCACGCATTGAGCGTCGCTTTACGCGGATGCCGGCGCGGTCGTACACTCGTCGGCAATTCGCGGCCCGCGCGTGGCTTTCAATCCCTTCAGTCGCTTTCAGCGGGCCAACGATCGTGCCAGCCGGACATTCGTCGCGCGACGCCAGGAGGCGCCATGAGTGCAGACGCAGCCCCCGCATCCCAACCGGTTCAGGACCGCATCCAGCACGTGTTCGTGCTGATGCTCGAGAACCGTTCGTTCGATCACCTGTTCGCGCTGTCGGGCATCGCCGACATCGTCGCCGCGTCGCCGGGCGACAGCAATACGTATGGCGGCGCGGTCCATCCGTTCGGCGGCGGCGCGCCCGACCGGATGCCGACCGACCCGTGCCACGAGTTCACCGACGTGCTCGAACAGCTCTGCGGCGCGGGCGTGCCGTTCGTGAAAGGGCAGGCTTATCCGGGCGTCAATAATTCGGGATTCGTGTCGAACTACGCGACGTCGCATTCCGAAGGCACGCCGCCGCAGCCGGCTGACGCGGGCAAGATCATGCAGGGCGCCGATGTGCGGACGCACGCGCCGTCGCTGTACGCGCTCGCGAATGCGTTCGTGCTGTGCGACGCGTGGCATGCGTCGATGCCGGGGCCGACCTGGCCGAACCGCTTCTTCCTGCACGGCGCGTCGTCGGCCGGGCTCGATCATTCGCCGACCAAGGTGGAAATGGGCGGGTGGGAGGCGTTCGACGGCTTTCGTTATCCGAAGGGTTCGATCTTCGACGCGCTCGGCGACGACAACTGGCGCATCTACCAGGACCAGTCGGGCGATCCGCTCGGCCACGTGCCGCAGGTCGCGTCGCTGAAGGGCGTGAGCTTCGTCGACGTCGACGATCTCGCGCACTTCGAAGCCGATCTCGCAGCCGGCTACACGGCACGCTACACGTTCATCGAGCCCGGCTACGGCGACATCGTGCACGGCACCTACCAGAACGGCAGCTCGCAACACCCGATGGACGGGCTGGCCGGCGGCGACCAGCTCGCCGCGCGCGTGTACAACGCGATCCGCAATTCTCCGGTGTGGAACAGCAGCCTGTTCGTGATCGTCTACGACGAGCACGGCGGCTTCTACGATTCGGTCAGGCCGGGCGCCGCGCCGCCGCCGAACGACGGTGCGGCCGCGACGCTGAACGCGAGCGGCTTCGGGTTCGACGTGTACGGCGTGCGCGTGCCGGCGATCGTGATTTCGCCGTGGGTCGCGGCCGGGCAGGTCGACCACACGCCGTACGATCATGCGTCGGTCGCCGCGACGCTCGAGCGGCTGTTCGGCCTCGCGCCGCTGACCGACCGCGACCGCCTCGCCAACGACCTGCTGGCGCTCGTGACGACCACCTGCCGCACCGACTGCCCGCAAAGGATTGGATCATGAGCACGACCCCGGCCCAGGACCCGCGCGATGCGCTGCCCGTGCGCGACGGCACGAGCCTGATCGCCTATCTGCACATCCTGAAGAAAGCGCATGCGGCGCTGGTCGGCCACGACAACGCTCATCTGCGCTTCAGCGAGATCGTCACGCGCGGGCAGGCGCGGCAATACATCGAGGAACTGATGCCGAAGCTGCAGCAGGCGCGTGCAGAGCATCGGCGGCGCCGGCACGGCGGGAAGCATCGTTGACGGGGGTGACGGCGCGCGATCGTGCATGACGTGCCGCTCGAACCGGACACGATGATCGGGATGAACGCGGTCGTGATGGACGGCGCAACGATCGGCGCGACGACGATCGTCGACGCGTGCGCATTCGTGAAGGCCGGGTACGACGTGCCGCGCGGCGTGCTGCTCGCGGGCGTGCCGGGGCGCGTCGTGCGGGGGGCTGAGCGGCGCGGAGATCGACGCGAAGGCGAACGGCACGCGGATTTATCGGCAGTTGGCGGCGGATCGTTTGAGGACGCTCAGGCGAATCGACGGGTGAGCGGCGCGGCGGCGGACGGGGTTTCGTCGCACGCGCATGCCGCCCGTCGCTCATGTTCGGGATCGGTGATCGGGGCGATCGTGTCCTGCTTCGTCACGGGCGTTCTCCGTTGTTCCTGCGATGTCGCCAATCGCTTGCGTCCGCCAGTGTCGATCGGGCCGATATCGGATCGATTGCGTCACACGTCGCCGTTGGCTTAAGATCGGCAGCAGTTCATCCCACGCCTTCGGCACCAATGAAAACGAGCATACGCCTGCGGGTGGCTGTCATTACTTCCGCCTTTGCGGTTTTCAACGTCTACATGCACATTCAGCAGTTCATCAGCGGCTGCATGTGGGTCAGGGGCCATCAGCGCTGCAGCTTCGAAAACAGCGCGAATTTCGAAGGCTGGATGGATCTCGACCTGCTGGTCACGTGTTGCTGGGTCGCCGGTGCCGTGATGGGCTGGGTGGCCGTCGCAGAGGCGGCCAGAAAGCAGGGTTAGCGGCGCGACGGCCGTATTCGACGAAACGGCCGCGACATGACGCTCGATCGATTCGACTCTGTCAATCCGTGACAACGCGTATTCGCCGCTCGATGGCGAAGCCGTTCCCGATCCATTCGAACCGAAAATGAACTCGCGGGCTGCTGTCGGCGGACGAGATCATGGCGATCCTCGGTGCGTGTTTCCGTGCGGCGCGAGTGTGGTGCGGCGTGCGATCGTCGCGTCGCTGTTCGAGTGAGATCCGGGTGTGACGGCGGTGGCCGGAACAGCCTTCCGCGAGCGGTTCGAAATGTCATACCGGAGGCCGGAGCGCAACGGCTTCACGCGTCGAACCGGACCTCCGTTCCGGCTTTGATTTCCCCGATGGCGTGCACTAGATTCGAAGCGTTCATTTGTCACAGTGCGCGAGGTGGAGCCATGACTCCGTGGGAAATTCAGGGTACCGAATTGATCAGTTGCAATTGCTCATACGGTTGTCCTTGCCAGTTCAGTGGGTTGCCGACCAACGGCAATTGCGAAGCGATGGGTGCGATTTCGATCGACAGCGGCCACTACGGCGACGTGGTGCTCGACGGCGTCAGGATCGCGGTCGTGTTTCAGTGGCCGGGGGCGATTCACGAAGGCAAGGGCAAGTGCCAGCCGATCGTCGACGAGCGCGCGAGTCCGGCACAGCGCGAAGCGGTGCTGAAGATCATGACCGGTCAGGATACCGATCCGTTCGCGACGATGTTCTCGGTATTCGCGTCGACGCTCGAGCAGGCGTTCGAGCCGATCTTCACGAAGATCGATTTCGACGTCGATGTCGATGCGCGGCGCGGCCGGATTCATGTCGACGGCGTGTTCGACGTCGCGGGCGATCCGATTCTCAACCCGGTGACGGGCGCCGAGCATCGCGTGCGGATTGACCTGCCGAACGGTTTCGAATACGAGCTTGCCGAGATCGGTTCGGGCACGGGGCGCTCGCAAGGCAACATCGCGTTGAATCTCGACGGAACCTACGCGCAGTTCGCGCGGCTGCACCTGAACAACCACGGGCTGATCCGGCATCGCGTCGCGGCATGACTCCGTTCGACACCTGGCTCGGGCGCGAGCGCGTCGTCACGCTGCTCGGCATGGCCGCGCTCGTCGGCGTGTGCTGGTTCTATCTGTGGACGGGCGCGGGAACCGGCATGTCGGCACTGGAGATGACGACGGTCGCGCTCTTTCCGCATCGACTGGCGGACGGCATGGGCAGCATGGATCCGTCGCTGCCGACCGTGATCGCGATGTGGTGGGTGATGATGATCGCGATGATGACGCCCAGCGCGGCGCCGCTCGTGATGCTGTATCGGCGGGTGCTGTGGCATCGCGGCGCGGACGGCTCGGGTGCCGCGTTCACGTCGATGTCGCTGCTGGCCGGTTATCTGGCCGCATGGCTCGCGTTCTCGATCGGCGCGGCGTTGCTTCAGGCGCTGCTGCAGCCGGCCGGGCTGATCTCCGCGATGATGCTGTGGTCGAAGAGCGCCGTGCTTTCCGCGGTCGTTCTCGCGCTGGCCGGGCTCTATCAATTCTCGCCGCTGAAACGCGCGTGCCTTCGGCAATGCCGCGCGCCGGCCGGTTTTCTGGTCGCGCACTGGCGTCCGGGCGTCGCCGGCAGCTTCCTGCTCGGCGCGAGGCACGGCGTGTATTGCGTGGGCTGCTGCTGGTTGCTGATGGCGCTGCTGTTCGTCGGCGGCGTGATGAATGTCGTCTGGATTGCCGCGCTGTCGCTGTTCGTGTTCGCGGAAAAAATCCTGCCCGGCGGCGATCTGGTCGGGCGCGTGCTGGGCGTCGTGCTGATCGCCTGGGCCGGTGCGACGTTGTTGGTTTGAACGCGTTTGAATGCGTTCGAGCGGGGGTGTCCGGGGGCCGCTCGTCATTCGCGATGCGCGACTTCAACACGCAACGGAAACGCCTTCGGGGCAACGGGAGGCTTTCGATGAAGCGTTGTTTTCACATTGCCGTCGTGTTGTGCACGGTGGTCGTCGTTGCGACACCGGCATTCGCGGGCGGCGACATGTCCGGCATGAGCATGCGGAACACGAAGATGTCGGAGCCGGATGCGGCGCTGACCGATGCCGAGGTCAAGGAGATCGATGCCGGACGCGGGCTGGTGACGTTGAAGCACGGCGCACTCGACAACATCGGGATGCCGCCGATGACGATGGCGTTCAAGATCGCCGGCGCGGCGATGAGCGAGCCGCTTCATGTGGGCGACAAGGTCAGGGTTCGGGTTGAAAAGGTCAATGGCACGCTCACGATCGTGAGGCTCGTGAAGCGGCCGTGACGATGACGCGGCGGCACGCGCGAGGTGCCGGGGCCGGAGCAGGCGACGCGCGGTCGCGGCGGGTTTTTCATTGGTCATGCTACGTAACGCAGGGCCGGTGTTACGTCGGTGTCGCGGGGATTCGAGGGCGGATCGAACGGCTCCGCTGGGCCCGTATGCAACGCGTCGTGCCGGAAAGTGCCGCCGGCACGGCCGCCGCGGCTCGGTTGCGGAATTGTTAACGAAGCCGTTGAGGATGGCACGGTAGATGCTTGCTGGAATGATCGCGCTGAATAGCTGACAGGGGCTTCCATGCAAAATCATTTCATCAAGGCGAACGTTGCGCTCGCTGCCATTGCCGCGGCGTGTGCGCTGGCAGCCTGCGGCGGCGGTGACGTTACGGCGCCGCCGCTGGCCGGTAACAACATCGGAGCGAGTACGAGCGGGACCAGTGGCACGAGTGGGACCAGTGGCACAAGTGGAACGAGCGGGACGAGCGGGACGAGCGGGACGAGCGGGACGAGCGGGACGAGTGGAACGAGCGGAACGAGCGGAACGAGCGGAACGAGCGGAACGAGCGGAACGAGCGGAACCAGCGGAACCAGCGGAACCAGCGGAACCAGCGGAACCAGCGGAACCAGCGGAACCAGCGGAATCGGTGGCACGAGCGGAACCAGCGGCACGCCCGGCACGAACGGCATCGTCAGCTCCGTCGGCGCGGTCGCCACGGACACAGGCGTCACGATGGGCGGCGTGAGCCTGCCCGGTGGCGTCAGCAAGGGTGTGATCGCCGGGCCGGCCGACACGGTCACCGGCGTCGGCACGATCGTTCGCGATACGTCGAACACCGTGAGCAACGGCATCGGACAGATCGGTTTCACGGCGAACCCGGTCGGCACGACGGTCGCCGGCCTCGGCACTGTCGTCGGCTCGACCAGCAACCCGGTTGCCGGTCTCGGCGAAACCGTGAAGGCGCTCGGTTCCGGCCCGCTGTCGCCGCTGGCGCCGGTCACGACGCCGGTCGGCGGCCTGCTCGACACGGTGTCCGGCGGTCTGAAGTCGGGCGGCACCATGCTCGGCTCGGCCCTGTCGTCGGGCCCGGTCCAGCAGGCGACGCAGGCGCTCAGCACGGCGATCACGCCGCTCGTGACGACGGCCGGCCAGCTCACGCAGCAGGTCGGCACGGCAACCGGGCTAGGTCAGCCGGTCGCCGGCCTGCTCGGGCAAGTCGGCAGCGCAATCACGGCGGCCGGATGGAAGGTGACGGCTGCGTCGCCGCAGCCGGTCGTCAGCGGTGTCGGTGACCTCGTCCGTGCCGTCGGCAATACGACGACCAACGCGGGCGGGCTCGTGAACCCGAGCGGCGCGAATGGCGCGGTGCCGATCGCAGGCCTGGTGACGAGCGTGGTCGGCGGCATGCCGGCGCCCGTGCACGACGGTTCCGCGACCGGCACGGGCAGCACCACGCCGTTGGGCGGTAGCGGCAATCCGCTCGCGCCGGTGACGTCGCTGGTGGGCGGCCTGCTCGGCGGCGCGGTCGGCAAATAGCCGATCGGCGCCGAACGTCACAGAGGCAACCGGCCGAATGGCCTTGGTCGGCCGACCGTTACCGGACGCCCAAGGCCCAGGCCGGGATCTGCCGGCCGGCCATGAAGCCCCGGCCAGCTACTTGCGGCCGTCATCGAACTTCGACGGCGGCCGCGCCAGCCCGCGCGCCGGCAGCGGCGTCGACATCACGATCGACGTGCGTGTTTCGCCGTACAGGTTGATGCGTTCGATCAGCTGCTCGAGGTGGGTCATGCTGGTGGCGACGAACCGCATGACATACGAGTCGGCGCCCGTCACGTGATGGCATTCGACGACTTCGGGAATCGTATCCAGCAGCTTGAGGAATTTCGCTTTCGCCGGTTGCGGCACCGTGATGCCGATCAGCGCGCTCACCGGATAACCGGCCGCGGCCGGGTTGATCCGGGCCGTGTAACCCTCGACGACGCCGGCCGTTTCAAGGCGCTTCACGCGCTCCGTCACCGCCGGCACCGACAGGTGAACCTGGCGGGCCAGCTCCGTATAGCTGATGCGGCCGTTGGCCTGCAACAGCGCGAGTACCTTCCAGTCCAGATCGTCCATCGCGGCGGGAATTTTTAAGGCGGAAGAGCCATTTTTCCTTAAAAACCGCATTCAGCGACGACCGGACTTTCCCTACGATGCCTGTTCAACCCGTTGCATGTCGCAAGGAGCAGGCGATGCTGTTCATCAAGTCCGTCGTGATGGGGCTGTCGATCGCGGTGCCGGTCGGCCCGATCGGCATGCTGTGCATTCAGCGCAGCCTGAGCCGCGGCTTTCAGGCGGGGTTCGCGACGGGTGTCGGCGCCGCGTGCGCCGATGCGATCTACGGCCTGCTCGGCGCGCTGGGCATCGCGGGCATCGTCACGGCATTCCCGATGCTGACCGTCGGCCTGAAGATCGGCGGCGGCGCGTTTCTCGTATGGCTCGCGTGGACCATCGCGCGCCAGGCGCCGGCCGCGTCGACGCTGCAACGCGACCTGCCGCGCACGACCGTCCTGCGCGATTTCCTGACGACGTTCGGCCTGACGCTGTCGAACCCGATGACGATCCTGTCGTTCGTCGGGATTTTCGCGGCGCTCGGCCCGTTGTCGGTCGCACGGGGAGGGGCGGTGTGGCCGGCTGTGGCGCTGATGGTCGCCGGCGTGTTCATCGGTTCCGCGACCTGGTGGCTGTGCCTGAGCGGTGCGACCGCCGCGCTGCGCACGAAGATGTCGTTCGCGTTCATGCACGGGCTGTCGCGCGTGTCGGCCGTCGTCATCGCGGCATTCGGCGCGATCCAGTTGGTCGCGGGCGTGCGCGGCGTCATCTAGGCGCGCGATCCGTCGCTGCCGTCGTTCTGACAGCGACGACCGCGCGCGGCTGCGCCGTTACATGCGGGTGCCGGTGTGCGTGCGGCCGCTCGGGTCGCCGCCGCGGTCGGGCGGCGTATTGTTCTGATCGATCTTCGCGAGCACGAAGCCGGTGGGCGGCAACGCGCCGGGCGAACGGTGGGTCGCCTGCGCGACGGCGTCGTGCGGCGATGCGGCGGGAAAACCGGATGACGTAACGCCCGGTTGAGCGAACGCCGAAAGGGAAACGGCCGCCAGCGCGGCGGCGACGATCGCGTGCGTGTTCATGGTGACTCCTTCACGACTGACTTCGGGACAACATAATCAGTCTAGGGCGCGAAACTTAACGCGACGTGAAGGAGCGGCGGCGCGCGCATGACAGGATGTTCATGCGCACCGCGACGTTCATGCCGATGCCGACACCAGCGCGCAGAAGTTCTCCAGATCGACGTTGCCGCCGCTGATCACCACGCCCACGCGCTTGCCCTGCAGCTGGTCCTTCATCCGCCGCACGGCGGCGAACGCCAGGCAGCCGGTCGGCTCGACGACAATCTTCATACGCGTCGCGAAGAAGCGCATGCAGTCGACGAGTTCGGCATCCGTCGCGGTCAGGATGTCATCGACGTCGCGGCGAATGATCGGGAACGTCAGGTTGCCGAGGTGCTGCGTCTGCGCGCCGTCGGCGATCGTGCGCGGCGTATCGATATGCACGATCGCGCCGGACCGGAACGATTGCTGGCCGTCGTTGCCGGCTTCCGGCTCGACGCCGTACAACGTTGCGTGCGGCGACAGCGCGCGCGTGGCGAGCGCAGTGCCAGACAGCAGTCCGCCGCCGCCGAGCGGCGCGAATACCGCGTCGAGCGGCCCGACCTCGTCGAACAGTTCCTTCGCCGCCGTGCCCTGGCCGGCGATCACGTCCGGATGATCGTAGGGCGGGATCAGCGTGAGCCCGTGCTTCTCCGCGAGCTCGCGCCCGATCTGCTCGCGATCCTCGGTGTATCGGTCGTAGGTCACCACGTTGCCACCGTAGCCGCGCGTCGCGGCCACCTTCGCGGCCGGCGCATCCTGCGGCATCACGATCGTCGCCGGAATGCCGAGGATGCGCGCCGACAGCGCGATTGCCTGCGCATGGTTGCCGGACGAGAACGCGACGACGCCGTTGCGGCGCTGCTCGGCATCGAAGCGCGACAGCGCGTTGAACGCGCCGCGAAACTTGAATGCGCCCATGCGCTGCAGGTTCTCGCACTTGAAGAACACCTGCGCGCCGAGCGCTTCGTCGATCGTCCGCGACGTCATCACCGGTGTGCGGTGCGCATGGCCTTCGAGCCGGGCCGCGGCGGCGGCAACGTCGTCGTACGTGGGGAGAGTCGGAGAGTTCATGGTCGATCGAGGGTCGAAAAGTTTAGTCAACGTGAAAGTAGCGCGCTCGTTTCATTTCGCATCGTTGTACACGGTCGCGCGCGATACGCCGAGATGCTGCGACACGATCTCCATCGCGCGGCGCACCTCGAGAAAACCGTCGGCCTTCAGCGCCTGCATCAGCTCGCGGCGCTGGTCGGTCTTCAGTTCGCGCGGCGTCGTCGCGAGGCGCGTCGCGAACGCGTCGATGCGTTGCCGGATCGCGTCCGCGCCGGCCGGGTCGAGCGTTTCGGCGACGGTTTCGCCGTTCGTACTGCAGAACTGGTTCAGCATGCCCTGGAAGCCGCGGAACAGCGTGACGTCGGCGTTCAGGCACAGCGCGGCCACGTAGCGCCCGGTCGAATCCTTGATGCCGATCGACGTGCTTTTCGCGGTGCGGCCGTCGGCGAAGCGGTTCGGGTAGTTCGCGAGCACCTGCGGGAAATCGTCGTCCGCGATGCGGGCGAGGCCGAGCTCGGTCGCGGGATCGCCGACCGCGCGTTCGGACAGGTTGTTGTGGATCGCGAGGATCGCGTGCTTCGGCGTGCGCAGGTCGTGGACCACGACCTCGGTGAACGGCGCGAACATCTCGCCGAGCCCTTCGGCGATGCGCTGCACCTGCTCGATCAGCGACGCCTGCTCCGACAGCGCTTTTTTCCGGGTGGTGGTCATGGTGGGTTCGTGTTCAGGTTTCGGATCGATGCGACGGCTTCGGGAAACGGTCAGCCGGCGTGCTCCTGGCCGTCCGCCGTTTCCGGCCGCGTGATGTCGGCCAGCAACGGGCGCGCGATCCGCACGTAGTCGGATGCATCGAGTACGACCGAGCGGTCGAGGCGGCCCGCGTTGAACGCGATCTCCGCATTGCGTTCGACCAGCGCGGGATCGACGACGAGCGTCACGTTGCCGTCGAACACGAACGGCGGCACGGCGCCCATCACGCAGCGGGTAACGGCGGCCGCGACATCGGGCGACGCGAGCGTCGCCTTGCGGCGGCCGACCGCATCGGCGACCTTGCGAAAATCGATCTTCAGGTGGCCGGGAATCACGGCGAGCGCGGTTGTGTCGCCGCCGTCCTTGAACGTGCACAGCATCGCCTTCGCGCCTTGTTCGGGGCGCGTGCCGCGAATTGCGGCGATTACGTCGGATTTACCTTCCGCTGGGTGCTCCAGCACGCGGAACCGTGCGCCGGATGTGTTCAGCAGTTCGCAAAGCGTGTCGAAAACGGGGTAGTCGTTCATGTCGCTCCGGGTAGGCTGGGCCGGGGAATCGCGGCGCACACGCGATGACGCGTGGCGGCGGGCCGGTCGATGGATTGTCCAATTATAGACGTTTTGTCATGGGTGTGGCGAAAGCGTGGGTTGCCGGGGAGCGGCGACCGTTGTGGTCGGAAAGGGGGCGTGAAAATATCGCGCTTCGCGGAATGGCGAGGAATAAGGAGAGGACTGTCGGTGTTCGGCTGTGGATTCAACCCGTCGCACGCACCGCTACGTTTTTCAGTGGCGATCAACGTCGATCTTCTGGGCCATTGACGTGCACGGTGCAAGCCGCGCGGTAACCGCTAGAATTGCGGTTTTAGCCCGGAATACGTCCATGTCTTTTGCCTCGCTTGGCCTGATCGATCCCTTGCTGCGTAATTTGCGGGATCTCAATTACCAGACACCTACGCCGGTGCAGGCCAAGGCGATTCCCGCCGTGCTCGGTGGCAAGGACGTCATGGCCGCGGCGCAGACCGGCACTGGCAAGACGGCGGGTTTTGCGCTTCCGCTGTTGCAACGGCTGGTGCAGCACGGCCCGGCAGTGTCCAGCAACCGCGCGCGTGTTCTTGTGCTGGTGCCCACGCGTGAACTGGCTGAACAAGTGCTGCAAAGCTTTGTCGATTACGGCAAAGGCCTCGACTTGCGATTTCTGGCCGCCTACGGCGGCGTGAGTATCAACCCGCAGATGATGAAGTTGCGCAAAGGCGTGGATGTGCTCGTTGCCACGCCGGGCCGTTTGCTGGATCTCAATCGCCAGAACGCAGTGCAGTTCGATCAAGTACAAACGCTGGTGCTGGATGAAGCCGACCGTATGCTGGATCTGGGCTTTGCGCGCGAACTCGACGCCGTCTTCGCTGCGTTGCCGGCCCAGCGCCAGACTCTGCTGTTCTCGGCCACGTTTACCGACGATATCCGCACGATGGCGGCGGGCATTCTGCGCGGCCCGGTGAATATCAGCGTCAGCCCGCCCAATGTCACGGCCAGCAAGATCAAGCAGTGGGTGGTGCCGGTGGATAAAAGGAACAAGCCTGAGCTCTTCATGCACCTTGTGGCCGAGAACAACTGGGAGCACGCGCTGGTGTTCGTCAAGACCCGCAAAGGCGTGGATTACCTGGCGGCCATGCTGGATGACGCGGGCTATGCGATCGACACCATCCATGGCGACAAACCGCAACCCGCGCGCCTGCGTGCGCTGGAGCGCTTCAAGACGGGCGAAGTCAATATGCTGGTAGCCACCGATGTGGCTGCGCGCGGGCTGGATATCGACGACCTGCCGCTGGTGATCAACGTTGATCTGCCGATCGTGGCGCAAGACTACGTGCACCGTATTGGCCGTACCGGCCGCGCGGGCGCCAGCGGCGTGGCGGTGTCCCTGGTGTGCGCCGATGAAGCGCCGCAACTGGCCGCGATCGAAGCGCTGATCCGGCAAACGCTGCCCCGTGAAGAAGAGCCGGGTTTTGAAGCCGAACACCGCGTGCCGGAAACCAGCGCAACGGGCCAGATTATCAAGAAACCCAAAAAGCCCAAGAAGCCCAAAGTGCCGCAAGCTGCGTCGGGCGCCATGCAGGCGCCCGGCAAAAAACCGCGCCCGCAAGGTGGCGAAAACAAACGCAAGCCGGCGGCGCAGCGCGCTGTAGCCGCGGGTAAAGGTTCAGGTTTGTCCAGCGGTAACCCGTTCGGCGTGCAAAAGCCACGCGGCAAACCTGCCGGCAAGCCAGCGGCGGGTTCACGCAAGCCGGCTGGCAAACCCGCAGGTGGCCGCGGCAAACGTCAACCCTGATCCGTGGGGATGAGCAACGCCAGCCCTGGAACAGGCTGGCGGTTTGCGGCCCGCCGGCAGGCAGCAGCGCGGCTTCGGCGTGCATCGGGGCCGCGGGGCCGCGGGTAACGGCGCACTGAATCCAGGATCCGCACAATTCGACTGCCGGGGTTGCATACGGAATCGCGGAAGCTAGACTGGAAGTTCCCCATGCAAACCATGGAGGGAGACATGACGACCATCTATGTCGTGAAGACCGGTGAGCAGTTCCTCTGCACCGGTGAGGATGGCGACATCGGCATGGCACCGGAGATTGAAGAAGCCATGTCCTTTCTGTCGTATGAGGAAGCGAAAAAAGCGGCGAACGAGAACGCCGACCCCGGATACGAAATCGTGGTCGTCAACATCACCCCCCGCTGACGCGGAGTTCGTTGCCGGGCGCTCGGTGAGGGAGGGTGCACGCAATTTTGCTCGCTCCATGCGACAGGGTGTCCGGTTGGCTGCGTCCAAACTCATCCGCGAACAGGCTGCATTGCGCATCGAGATTGGCACGGCGCGGCCCACCGAATGCCGCGACGGTGCGGGCGTCACCGCGTCGTGCGCGTCGCGAGCACGGTGCGGCGTTGTCTCGGTTCGGCCAGTTGGAGATACTCGACTGCCACGACCAGATTGCCAACAATCGTTGGCATGCAGGTGCAACCGAACACCAGGGTAAGCCATCGGCCACCATTACTGCGTGAGCATCAGGTTCAGGTTCTGAACCGCAGCGCCGGCTGCGCCTTTGCCGAGATTATCGAAAACCGCGGATAGGAGAACGTGCCCGTGTTCCATGTTGGGAAACACGCTCAAGCGCATGTCGTCCGTACCGTTCAGCACTTGCGGATCAAGGTGCGTCAAGACGCACGATTCGTGCAGCGGCAAGACATTTACGTGGACCGCCTCGGCATAGTGGCGTGCGAGGCATGCGTGTAACGCGGCACCATCCACGCCGGCTGCCAGCAGCCGCACATCCAAGGGCACCGTCAGCACGATGCCCTGGCGGAACGCACCATACGCAGGGACGAAGATGGGACGCTGCGTGAGCCCGGCATGCTGCTGGATCTCCGGGGTGTGCTTGTGCGCGAGTTCCAGACCATATACCTGGTATGAAGGCGCGTTGACGGCACCGCGCCCCTCATGTTCCTCCACACCGGCGCGCCCGCGTCCGGAGTAGCCGGACACCGCATGAATGCTGATGGGGTAGTTGCCTGGTATGAGCCCGGCCTGCAACAGGGGACGCAGCAAGCCAATTGCACCGGTCGGATAGCAACCGGGGTTGGTGACCCGACGTGCGTTCGCAATGCGCTCAGCCTGTCCCGGCGTCATTTCCGGAAAGCCGTATGTCCAGTCCGGCTGTGTGCGGTGGGCGGAACTTGCGTCGATTACTCTGACGGCAGGATTGACAATGGCGTCCACGGCCTCGCGCGCGGCGGCGTCAGGCAAACAGAGGATGGCGATGTCGCAGGCGTTGATGGCTTCTGCGCGACGCCTGGAATCCTTGCGTTCCGCCGCGGGAAGCGTGACCAGTTTCAGATCGGTCCGGCCGCGAAGCCGTTCGTGAATTTGCAACCCGGTGGTGCCTTGGTCGCCGTCGATGAAAACAAGGGGAGAGCTCATGCGCGCGGTACTCCGGTGACGGGTGAAAAGTGGAACGAGTCTGTGATCTTCCGCGCGCCGCTAGAATAGCGAAAGTCGAATTTCATAACTTGAACATTCAGTTTTTCTGAATCGGGACGCCGACATGCGAGAGATCAGCCTTGACCGCTTGCGCACCCTGGTCGCTATTGCCGACCGTGGCTCATTCGCCGACGCGGCGCGTGCGTTGCATCTGGCGCCACCAACGGTCAGCCTCCACATCGCTGAACTGGAAGAGCGCATCGGGGCTCCGCTCCTGTCGCGCAAGCGCGGACATGTTCGGCCGTCGGCAACAGGCGAGCTGTTGGTCGAGCGCGCACGTCGACTGTTGGCTGACGCGGAACAGGCGTTGGACGATGTTCACCGCCAGGTTCAAGGGCTTGTCGGACGCGTTCGGCTCGGCGCATCGACCGGCGCGATTGCGCATCTTTTGCCGCAAGCGCTTGAAGTGCTGCGTCAGCACCATCCCGCTATCGATATTCAGATCGCGGTACTCACCTCGCATGAAACGCTGACCCGATTGGCGGATGGGACGCTGGATATCGGGCTGGTCGCACTGCCTCAGCCTCCGGTGGCCGGGCTCGTGATAAAGCCTTGGCGCCGCGACCCCGTAATGGCCTTTGTGCCGGCGCATTGGCGGTGTCCGGCCCGCGTCACGCCTGAATGGCTCGCCGGCCAACCTCTCATTCTCAATGATGCGACCACGCGTCTGTCGCGTCTGACTGCGGAGTGGTTCGCGACCGCGGGGCACCATCCTGCGCCGCGCATTCAACTCAACTACAACGACGCGATCAAGAGCCTGGTAGCGGCAGGTTACGGCGCCGCGCTGCTGCCCCATGAGGCTGCTACGCCATTACCCGACAGGCGCATTGTCATGCGTCCGCTGCGCCCGGCGTTGTGGCGTCGGCTCGGCATTGCGCATCGTGCGGGGCACGTCGAGCGTTCCACGCAACATGTACTCGATGCGTTGTGGGATCTGCGATTGGCGTAGGAGTTTGCCTTTTCCCGATCTGGTTCGTTCTCGCGACGGGGCAGTAGCCTATTGCACGCCACGACAAACGAATGGCCGGTTTGTAGATATTTGGTAGGCCGAAGTGAGTCGTTCAGCGACATCACAAGAAATCCGCGAAGAACAAAAAATCGGGCCGACGACGCGCGATAGACAGCGCAAGTCCGGCCCGCGAAAGAGCACAAGACCCGAGTCGGGAAGCGCGTGTTCGGAATCGGTTGCCATTCGGTGACGAGATACGCGGCCATGTGCGGGACGATCGCGCGCACCGCATCGTCGAACGGTTTTCCGAACATCGCGCTCGCGCTGTCGACCCACACCGCAACGATCCCGTCGATGCCGAACGTGCCGCCGCGGCGCGTCGGCCTGCCCGACGAGATCGCGCGTGCGACGCTGTTCCTCGCGAGCGACGAAGCGTCGTACCGCAACGGCGCCGAACTGGCCGTCGACGGCGGGATGGCGGCGGGCGCGTATTACCCCGGATTGCCTGTCGCACCGTTTTGAGCGGTGGCGGACATCACACGTTCGGGCCGGATGTTTGTGTACGCAACCTAATTCAGGGTTTGCCTGAGTAGCGAAAACGCGAATTCGCCGGGCGCGCATGCGCAATTTTCATGCGCACGGCCGCCGGGCCGAATTTGCCGCTTTTGCCAAACCCTTGTCCGACGGACGTTCCCCGCGTTTCGTCCCCGACAGCGATCGCACCGACGCAGTCAAAATGACTGGCCGGCAACGCATGTGCCTGCACGACGTTATGGATGTTTCTTGTTGCAACGCAACGCCCGCGCGATAACGGCGATGGTATGCTGGCCGGCATGGAAGTTGTAAGGCAGGTTGCATGCATGGCGAAACTCGCGTTCGCATCTTCTAACGAGACATCACATCCTCTCGCCCGCATCGCGGCATCGACACGCGCTCAGTTCGCGTGCGCCGCGTTGCGTGTTGCTGCGTCCTGCATGTCGATCGCATTCCCCATCTGGCGGGTTCACCCCGCAACCCCCATCCCCGCCCAATAATCTGGAGACAGCCCCATGTCGCAAAACAATCTGGCCGAAGCCACACACGGCCCGCTGATCGCTCCCCCGGCCTTCGTCAAACATCGCAAGCTGATCGATTGGGTGTCGCGCATCGCGGCGCTCACGGAGCCCGAGCAAATCGTTTGGTGTGACGGTTCGCAGGAAGAATACGACGCGCTGTGCCAGGCGATGGTCGACCAGGGCACGCTCACGCGCCTGAACCCGGCGAAGCGCCCGAACTCGTTCCTCGCGCAATCCGATCCGTCCGACGTTGCACGTGTCGAAGATCGCACGTTCATCTGCGCGGCATCGCGCGACGACGTCGGGCCGACCAACAACTGGGTCGAGCCCACCGAAATGCGCGAGACGCTCAACGGCCTGTTCCGCGGCTCGATGCGCGGCCGCACGCTGTACGTGGTGCCGTTCTCGATGGGCCCGCTCGGCTCGCCGATCGCGCACGTCGGCGTCGAACTGTCCGACAGCCCGTACGTTGCGGTGAACATGCGGATCATGACGCGCATGGGCCGCGACGTGTACGACGTGCTCGGCGAAGATGGCGAGTTCGTGCCATGCGTGCACAGCGTCGGCCATCCGCTCGAAGCAGGCGAGAAAGACGTGCCGTGGCCGTGCAACCCGGTCAAGTACATCGTGCACTTTCCCGAGACGCGCGAGATCTGGAGCTTCGGTTCGGGCTACGGCGGCAATGCGCTGCTCGGCAAGAAGTGCTTCGCACTGCGCATCGCGTCGACAATGGGCCGCGACCAGGGCTGGCTCGCCGAGCACATGCTGATCCTCGGCGTGACGTCGCCGGCCGGCAAGAAGTATCACGTCGCGGCCGCGTTCCCGTCCGCGTGCGGCAAGACCAACTTCGCGATGCTGATTCCGCCGCAGGGCTTCGACGGCTGGAAGGTCACGACGATCGGCGACGACATCGCGTGGCTGAAACCGGGCCGCGACGGCCGCCTGTATGCGATCAACCCGGAAGCCGGCTTCTTCGGCGTCGCACCGGGCACCGGCGTGAAGACCAATCCGAACGCGATCTCGACGCTGAAGGAAAACGTGATCTTCACGAACGTCGCGCTGACGGAAGACGGCGACGTGTGGTGGGAAGGGCTGACCGACACGCCGCCCGCGAAGCTGACCGACTGGCAGGGCAACCCGTGGACGCCCGAGATCGGCAAGGAAACCGGCCGCAAGGCCGCGCACCCGAATTCGCGCTTCACAGCGCCGGCCGCGCAGTGTCCGTCGATCGACGCGGACTGGGAGAACCCGGCCGGCGTGCCGATCGATGCGTTCATCTTCGGCGGCCGCCGCTCGACGACGGTACCGCTCGTGACCGAGGCGCGCGACTGGGTCGAAGGCGTGTACATGGCTGCAACGATGGGCTCGGAAACCACCGCCGCGGCAGTCGGCCAGCAGGGCATCGTGCGCCGCGACCCGTTCGCGATGCTGCCGTTCTGCGGCTACAACGTCAGCGATTATTTCGCGCACTGGCTGAAGCTCGGCAAGCAGCTCGAAGGCGCGGGCGCGACGTTGCCGAAGATCTACTGCGTGAACTGGTTCCGCAAGGACGCGAACGGCAAGTTCGTGTGGCCGGGCTTCGGCGAGAACATGCGCGTGCTGAAGTGGATGCTCGACCGTCTCGAAGGCACCGGCGGCGGCGGCGAACATGCGTTCGGCGTGTCGCCCGCGTATGAAGACCTGCATTGGGACGGGCTCGATTTCACGCGCGAGCAGTTCGCCGCGGTGACGTCGATGAATGCCGACGAATGGCGCGAGGAGCTGAAGCTGCACGCGGCGCTGTTCGACACGCTGAAGCTGCGCTTGCCGGCTGAAATGACCGACACGATGAAGAAAATCGAGCAGCGCCTCGGCGCCTGACGATCCGCAACGATGCATTGACGCATCGGACCTGACGTCCCGCCGCCGGCTTCCATTGCCGGCGGCGGGACGTTTTTGCATCGATGCCGTTTCTCCATCCGCATCTCGCGAAATGCGACGCGGCGGGCCTGTCCACGACGGACATACGCCGCGCACGCGGTGCGCGACGCATTGCGCACCGCCGCGTAGAGCGTCGCCTGAAATGAACGACGCCCCGGGCAATCGAACGCATTGCGCGGGGCGTCGTCGTTTCAAGCGGTGAAGCAGTCAAGCGGTCAAGCGACCCACCGGCCGTCAGCCGAGATCGAGCGCGTTCGTGAGATCGCCCGGCGGCGTCTCGCCGCGCGCGGCGAACGCGTTGTTGCGCGCGGCCACGCCGTCGAGCGGCGCGAGCCCGTGCACGCGGCTGATGAAGCGCAGGATCGAGTTCGTGTCGTACAGCGTGTGATCGACGAAGCCCTTCTTCGCGAACGGCGAGATCACCAGCGCAGGAATCCGCGAGCCCGGCCCCCAGCGGTCGCCGACCGGCGGCGCGACGTGATCCCACCAGCCGCCGTTCTCGTCGTGGGTCATCACGATCACGGTGTTGTCCCATTGCGGCCCGCGCCGGATATGGTCGATCACGGTTGCGATGTGACGGTCGCCCGATTCGATGTCCGCGTAACCCGCGTGCATGTTCAGGTTGCCCTGCGGCTTGTAGAACGTGACGGCCGGCAGGCGCCCCGCATCGATGTCGGCGATGAAGCGGTTCGTCGACGGCGCGTCGCCGAGCCCTGCATCACGCAGGTGCCGCTGGCGCGCTTCGGTGCCCGGCGCGTAGTTGCGGAAGTAGTTGAACGGCTGGTGGTGGTACTGGAAATCGGGCACGGTGCCCGTGTCGCGATGCTCGAGCGCGTACTGCCACGCGCCGCTGTACCACGCCCAGTCGATGTTTTTCTCCGACAGGCGATCGCCGATCGTCGCGTAGCCCTGCGGCGGCAGCACGCGATGGTCGCCCGGATCCGCATACGCGGCGTTGCCCGGGTCGGGCGGCGGCACGTAGCTCGGCTGGTACGGCGGCGCCATCGTGTTCACGCCGTAGCCGTCGGGCGTCAGCGGGCCGTCGCCCGCGAACTTCGGCGGGCCGTCGAGCGCGGATGCCGGCGAATCGGCGGCGAGCGCGAGGCGCGTGCCGGCCGGATCGTCGCCTTCGACCTTCGACAGCAGCTTCGCCGCATGCGGATGCTTGTGCGCATCCGGATACAGCGGCGCCTGCGCGGAGATCAGGAACATGTGGTTCAGCCACGAACCGCCGAAAGCCGCCATGAAGAAGTTGTCGCACAGCGTGTATTGGCGCGCGAGATTCCACAGCCGCAGCGTGTCGGCCGAATTGCGGTAATGGCCCATCACGAGGCCGCCCGAATCGGCCCATGCGGCGAACTGGTCGTTGCGGCCGGCCGCGATCTGCATCTGGTTCTGGTAGAAGCGGTGCCACAGGTCGCGCGTGATCACGCCGTTCGGAAGCGGCTTGCCCTGCGCGTCGGCGATCCGGAACGGCGCGTTCGGCAGCTTGTCGATGTCGCGCTCGGCGATCGCGTAGCGCTTGCCGTCCACTTCCTGTGCCTGCGGCACGAGCCCGCCCCAGATCTTCGGCAGCACGGGCAGCGGCGTCTTGCCGTCGCGGTCGAGCTGCTGCGCGTGCTCGGGTCGCACCTCGCTCAGCGGATGGCGCACGCCCGGGAAATCGCCGTACAGGTTCGCGAAGCTGCGGTTTTCCGCGTAGATCACGACGATGTGGCGCACGCGCTGGCGCAACGCTTCGTCGATGCGCAGGTCGGCGGCGGAGCGCGGCGCGCTGCCCGGCGTGGTTTCGCAGCCGCCGAGCGCGACACCCGCCCCGAGCGCGGCGAGGCCGCCGAGTACGCGGCGGCGGTCGGGATCGGCGGGAAGGTCGTCGGGGCGATCGGGGGTGTCGGTCACGTCGTGGGCTCCTCGAATGGGCAGGTTGGCGGTGTCGTTCGATACGCGGCCGCGTCGCTCGGGCTGCCGCGATGCGAAACGGAAAGCAACGGCCGGCGTCGCGCAAAAGCAGATGCGACGCGGCTGTCACAAAAATGTCACGAATGCGACTATAACGCGGCGGGTGCCGTCGATGAAAGGTGTTTGTCGGACGATTCGACTCGCACGGCGGGCGATGCGCGACGCCCGCGCGCGAGCTAGACTGGATTCAGGGGCGGCGCGTCGCGGCGTGCCGCCCGGGCGAGGATCGCCCGACGGTGCCGGCCGACGGCGCCGCCGCGGCGTCATCGAGGCGACGAAACGAGGCGACACAGCGAGGCGACGATGGCGCGGATGGATGCCGTTTCCGCATGGCCGCCGATGCCGCGCGCCGGTCGCGCGCGGTTGTCCGCGTGAGCGCGCGCCGCACCGCGCGTGCGGCCGGGCGGATGCCATGGACAGGAAATTCGACTACCCGGGATTGCTGATCGCGGCGGGCTTCTTCGTGCTGTTCGCCGCGCAGTTGCTGATGCTGCACCCGGCTTCGGCGCCGATCGCTTACAGCGATTTCCACCGGCTCGTCGCCGCGCGGCTCGTCGACGATCTCGAGGTCGGCCCCGCGTCGATCACGGGCACGCTGAAGATGCCGCAGGCCGGCACGATGCTGCCGGCGTCCGAAGCCGCGGCCGTGCAGCAGGCCGGCGCGCCGTGGCGCTTCACGACCAACCGCGTGACCGACGAGCACCTGACCGACACGCTGACCGCCGCCGGCATCCGCTATCACGGCACGCCCGACACGAGCTGGATCGCGTCGATTGCTTCGTGGCTGCTGCCGCTCGTGCTGTTCGTGTTTGTATGGAACATGATGCTGCGCAGGCGCGGCGGGCTGCAGGATTTCACCGGGATGGGCAAGAGCCGCGCGCGCGTGTACGTGCAGCAGGAAACCGGCATCACGTTCGACGACATCGCGGGCATCGACGAGGCGAAGGCCGAGCTGCAGCAGCTCGTCTCGTTCCTGCGCAACCCCGACCGCTACCAGCGGCTCGGCGGCAAGATTCCGAAGGGCGTGCTCGTCGTCGGCGCGCCGGGCACGGGCAAGACGCTGCTCGCGCGCGCGGTGGCCGGCGAGGCGGCCGTGCCGTTTTTCTCGATCAGCGGCTCGGCGTTCGTCGAGATGTTCGTCGGCGTCGGCGCCGCGCGCGTGCGCGACCTGTTCGAGCAGGCGCAGCAGAAGGCGCCGTGCATCGTGTTCGTCGACGAGCTCGATGCGCTCGGCAAGGTGCGCGGCGTCGGCCCGATGTCGGGCAACGACGAGCGCGAGCAGACGCTCAACCAGCTGCTCGTCGAGATGGACGGCTTCCAGGCCGGCTCCGGCGTGATCATCATGGCCGCGACGAACCGGCCGGAGATCCTCGATCCCGCGCTGCTGCGGCCGGGCCGTTTCGATCGCCACATCGCGATCGACCGGCCCGACGTGAACGGCCGCCGGCAGATTCTCGGCGTGCACGTGAAGCGCGTGAAGCTCGCGGCCGACGTCGATCTCGGCGAACTCGCGTCGCGCACGCCGGGCTTCGTCGGCGCCGATCTCGCGAATGTCGTCAACGAGGCCGCGCTGCATGCGGCCGAACTCGGCAAGCCGGCGATCGGCATGGCCGACTTTGACGAGGCGATCGACCGCGCGTTGACGGGCCTCGAGCGCAAGAGCCGCGTGATGAACGCACAGGAGAAGCTGACCATCGCGTATCACGAGGCCGGTCACGCGCTCGTCGCGGAAAGCCGCGCGTACTGCGATCCGGTGAAGAAAGTGTCGATCATTCCGCGCGGCGTCGCGGCGCTCGGCTATACGCAGCAGGTGCCGACCGAGGATCGTTACGTGCTGCGCAGGAGCGAGCTGCTCGACCGGATCGACGCGCTGCTCGGCGGGCGCGTCGCCGAAGAGCTCGTGTTCGGGGACGTGTCGACGGGCGCACAGAACGATCTCGAACGCGCGACCGCGATGGCGCGCCACATGGTCATGCAGTATGGGATGAGCGAGAAGATCGGGCTCGCGACGTTCGACGACGGCGATGCGCGCCAGGGCATGCCCGGCGCATGGCATGCGGGCGCCGGACGCTGCAGCGAGCACACGGCTCGGATGATCGACGACGAGGTGCACGCGCTACTGGCCGACGCGCATGCGCGAGTCGCGGCGACGCTCGGCGAAGGCCGCGATGCGCTCGAACGCATCGCGCGACGGCTGCTGCAATGCGAAGTGCTCGAACGCGACGCGCTGAAGGCGCTGATCGACGGGCGCATCGAACCGTCGTCCGCAACGACGGCACCCGGTGATGAAGCCGGCCCGCGCGGCGACGCGCTCGCGCCGGAGCAGGCGTCGGTGGTCGAGCGCGATTTCGTCGCGTACGGGCCGCCGCGCGAACCCGATCGCTGAATGCGCCGCAAACCTGCGGCCGGCGCGTGTCGATGCGGCGATGCGCCGGAATTCCTTTCCCTCTTTCCAGCTACGGAGTCGCCATGAGCGAGGCGCACGTATCGGTCGAAGTCGCGCAGCAGGCGCGATTCGGCTTCGAAGTCAGGTTTGCCGGCACGACGCTGTCGCCGGTGCTCATCGATGAACCGCCGCCGCTCGGCGACGGGCGTGGGCCTAACCCGATCCGGCTGCTTGCCGCGTCGGTCGCGAGCTGTCTCGCGGCGAGCCTGCTGTTCGCGCTGAACAGGCAGCATGTCGATCCGGAGCCGGTCACCGCGCGGATCGACGTCGACATGGCGCGGAACGAAGCGGGCAGGGTGCGCGTGGGCGCGATGGCCGTGCGGCTGTCGATCGGCAAGACGTGGGCCGATCTGGCGGCAACGACGCGCGTGCTCGATCAGTTCGATGCGTATTGCGTGGTGACCGAGAGCATACGCGCGGGCATCCCGATCTCGGTCGATGTGTGCGATGTGAACGGCGCGGCGCTCGAATACGCGGCGACGGATCTGTGAGTGCGCGTCAGGATTCGGTCGCGGCCGCGATTTCGGCCGCTTCGGCGAGCGCTTCGAGAAAACGCGTGCGCCACCAGTGCACGTCGGTCTTGCGCACGATCGCCATCAACGCGGAGTGGCGCTGGCGGCGTTCTTCGAGCGGCATCGTCAGCGCGCGCTGGATCGCCTGCGCGGTGCCTTGCGTGTCGTACGGATTGACGAGCAGCGCCGGCTTCAACTGCTCGGCCGCGCCCGCGAAGCGCGACAGCACGAGTACGCCCGGGTCGGCCGCGTCCTGCGCGGCGAGGAATTCCTTTGCGACGAGGTTCATCCCGTCGCGTAGCGGCGTGACGAGCGCGACGCGGCTTGCACGATAGAGGCCCGGCAAGCGCTTGCGCGCGACGGTGCGATGGATGTAGCGCATCGGCATCCATTCGAGTTCGCCGTAGTCGCCGTTGATCGCGCCGCACAGGCTGTCCATCTCGCGCCGCAGGTCGTCGTATGCGCCGAGATCCTCGCGGCTCGGCGCGGCGATCTGGATCAGCGTCGCGCGGTTGCGGTTCTCCGGGTACTGTTCGAGCAACTGGCGGAATGCATGCACGCGCTGCGGCAGCCCCTTCGTGTAGTCGAGCCGGTCAACGCCGACCAGCAACTGGCGGCGCGAATATTCATCGCGCATCCGGTCGAACATGTCGATGCCGTCGCGATCGCGGGCGAGCGACTCGAACTCGTCGACGTTGATGCCGATCGGAAACGCGCCGGCCGACAGCGTGCGGCCGAACGCGCGCAGGCGGCCGTCGGGCAGCCGCGCGGCGCCGGCTTCCGCTTCGACGTAATGCTCGAAGTGGAGCAGATCCGATTCGGTCTGGAAGCCGACGAGGTCGTACGCGAACAGCGAGCGCATCAGCCATTCGTGTTCGGGGATCGCGGCCATGATCGGCGGCGGCGGCATCGGGATGTGCAGGAAGAAGCCGATCGGATTCGTGCAGCCCATCGCGCGCAGCTCGGCGGCGAGCGGAATCAACTGGTAGTCGTGCACCCAGACGACGTCGTCGGGCCGCAGCAGCGTGCGCAGCTTGCGCGCGAACAACTGGTTCACGCGCCGGTAGCCGTCGGCGAAGCGCCGGTCGAACTGCGCGAGATCGAGCCGGTAGTGGAACACCGGCCACAGCACGTTGTTCGAATAACCGAGGTAGTACGCGTCGTAATCCTGCGGATCGAGATCGATCGTCGCGAGCTGGATCCCGCCGACGTGCTGGATCTGCACCTCTTCGCCATGCGAGGGTTGATCGTCGGCGCCGCGTAGCCTGCCGCTCCAGCCGAACCAGACGCCGCCGGTTTCCTGCAGGCTGTCCTTCACGGCGACGGCGAGGCCGCCGGCCGCGGCTTTACGGGGATCTGCGATGCGATTGGATACGACGACGAGTCGGCTCACCAGCTCTCCTGAAGATTGTTGGGGGAAGGTTCGTGCGGCCGGGGCGCGAAGCGGACGCCGCCATCGGCGCGCTGCGCGCGATGCGATGGGGCCGCAATGCGATCGGACGGGAATCAGGGCGCGCGATTCGCTGTCCGACCGGGGAGTGCTTTTTTTAGGATACTCGTCATTCGCCAGTTTTAAAAGGCTGCATCGGCGAGCGGCGCGGACGCGAATGGAGTGCGATATCCATGATATCGGTGTGGCAACGCGCGATGCAATGGCGGGATCGAAACTTGCACGGCGGAGGAAGGGGGAAGGTCGGACGGTGATTCGTGCCGGTGTGCGAGCGTGCGTCCGCACTCGCGCACGATGCCGCGCCGATCGTCGGTGATCGTCGGCGATGGCCTTCGATGCGGCTGCGCCGATGCGCGACCTACATGCGCGCGTGCCGCGAACGTGCGACTCGCAGCGGCGACGCGCGACGTCGTGCGCGCGCACCGGGCTCGCCGAATGGCGACGATGCGCAGCCGCACCGCGTGCCGCGCGCGGCCGCGCATCGCGCGGTGCGCGCAAGCGCGGCGCAGGCGGACAACCGGGGCAGCGTATGCATCGTCGTCTCCTTGCCGCAGCCGTTACGCGGTGGCCGGCTGCCGGTGACGCGCGTCGGCCTCGTGCGCATACATGCCCGGCGAAGTCGCGTGTGCGCCGGGCGGCATCCGGAACGCGGCAACCGTTTCGGACAACTCGCGGCCCTGTGCCTCGAGCGACTTCGATGCGGCCGCGGCCTGTTCGACGAGCGCCGCATTCTGCTGCGTCGTCTCGTCCATCTGCGTGATCGTCAGGTTCACCTGGTCGATGCCGCGGCTCTGCTCGGCCGACGCGGCCGCGATCTCGCCCATGATGTCCGTCACGCGCGCGACGGCCAGCGTGACGTCGGACATGGTCCTGCCGGCTTCGCCCGCAAGCGCCGAACCGTCCTTGATGGTCTGCACCGACGCGGAGATCAGCGCCTTGATTTCCTTCGCCGCCGTCGCCGAACGCTGCGCGAGACTGCGCACCTCGCCCGCGACGACCGCGAAGCCGCGGCCCGTTTCGCCCGCGCGCGCTGCTTCGACGGCCGCGTTCAGCGCGAGGATGTTGGTCTGGAACGCGATGCCTTCGATGATGCCCGTGATGTCGGCGATCTTCGACGAGCTGTGGCCGATCTCCGTCATCGTGTCGACCACGCGGCCGACTACCGAGCTGCCGCGATGCGCGACCTCCGACGCATTCGAGGCGAGCGTGCTCGCCTGCTGTGCGTTTTCCGCGTTCAGCCGCACCGTCGACGTGAATTCCTCCATCGTCGCGGCGGTTTCCTGCAGCGACGCGGCCTGTTCCTCGGTGCGCTGGCTCAGGTCGAGGTTGCCCGACGCGATCTCGCTCACAGCATGCGCGATGCTGTTCGACGAATCGCGCACGCGGCCGACGATGCCGATCAGCCGCTCGTTCATCGTCCGCAGCGCTTCGAGCAGGTCGCGCGTTTCGTCGTTGCCGCTCACCGGGATGCGGCTGCCGAGATCGCCGTTCGCCACCGTGCGCGCGACGTCCACGGCCGAGCCGATCGGCACCGTGATCTTGCGCGTCAGCCACAGGCCGGCGCAGGCCCCGATCGCGACGGCGATCAGGCTGATGCCGGCCAGCAGGTTGCGCTCCGTCGTGTAGCGATCCGCGAATTGCCGCGCGATCGCGCGTTCGCGTTCATGCGTATAGGTCGCGTACGCGTCGGTCGCGCGCACCAGTTGCGCGAGCAGCGGGCGGCAATGCTCGTCGATGTCGGCGATCGCCTCGTCTTTCCTGCCGGCCTGCGCGAGCGCGGCGATGCGCAACGCGACGGGGCCGTAGCTGGTTTCGACGCGCACGATGTCGGCCACCAGTTCGCGCGCGCGATCGGCCGTGTCGGTCGCGTTCGCCATCATCTCGTTGAGCTTCGCGAGACGTTCCTGCACGTCCTTGTGCGCCTGGTTCACTTCGGCCAGTTCGAGCTCGATGTCGGATGGTCGGGTCACGAGCACGAGATTGCGTGCGGCGATCGCGCGCCGATCGACCGCGGTGCGGACTTGCGCGGACAGGCTCGCCCGCGCGTTGATGCCGTTCATGTAGCGGGAAAACTCGGCGTTCGTATCGGACAGCGCCTTGAGGGCCATGCCCGACACGATCACGACGACCCCGGCGAGCAGGCCGAAGCCGCCAAGGAGTTTTGTCTTGATGCTCATTCTGGCGATTTTCACGTCGTGCCCCCGCGCGAGTGGTGGGTAAATGGAATTTATTGTTCGACCAGATACGGGCTCGTGCAGGCATTAACGGGTAATGCCGGATGATTCTTTACCCTTAAAAATCCCTGATATTGGTTTTTTTAGTGCTGGGAGCCTTGTGGGGCGGCTGTTCTTGATCATGATCAAAAAGCCGCGCGTCACGCGTTTATACGCAGAATTCGAATCCGGTTTGATTGTTTAAATCCAGAATCGCTTTTTTAAACAACCGTCTGATGATTTTATTTCGATTTGTTGGAGAATAACGGAATTTTCTTGCGGGTGAATTGGAGGAGTGCGCCGATACGCGTTATCGGCGTGCGCCGCGTGATTGGCGGCAAGGGCGGATAAAGAGGAATGGGCGCCCGATGTCATCGCGCCGGACAGGCCCGCGGCGTGCGCCGCGGGCCGCGTGAGGGTCAGAACGTGGTGCGCAACCCGGCCAGCACGCTGCGGCCGCCTTCGGGCGCGAAGCCACGCACGACCGAAGTCGAATAGCGGATTTCCTGGTTCGTCAGGTTGTCGCCGCGCAGGTATGCGAGCCAGTGCATCGCGCCGACGCGGAACTTGTAGGTCAGCATCACGCCGAGCGACGTGTAGCCGTCCGTCGAGAAGTCGTTGTCGGGCACGCGATGCTGCGACCATGCGTGCGTGACCTGCGCGCGCGCGCCGAACGGGCCGTAGCCGTAGTCGGCCGCGAGCGTCGCGCGCAGCGGCGCGATGCGCGGCAGCGGCTGGCCCGTGTCGACGTTGCGCGCGTGCGTGTAGTCGGCCGTCAGCTCCACGTCGACCGTATGGCCGCGCCGCGAGAACGCGCGCCATTTGCCGTCCAGCTCGATGCCGTAGAACTCGGCGCGCACGCCGCGATAGATCGCCTCGTTCAGCGAACCGTCGGCGCCGGGCGCGACGGGCTCGCCGTCGTCGTTCACGACGCGGCCCGTGTTGTACTCGGTCAGGTAGTTCGAGAAGCGGTTGTAGAACACGCCGACGCTGCCGCGGTTCGGGCCGCTCGCATAGCGCAGCGACAGGTCGGTCGACACGGCCTTTTCCTTCGACGCGTTCGGGTTGCCGATCAGGAACTGGCCGGTCGCGTCGTGCGGGCCGTTCGAATACAGCTCGTAGAAGGTCGGCGCGCGTTCGGTGTACGCGACGTTCGCCGCGACCGACCACACGGGCGTCAGCGAGAACAGCGCGCCGGCCGACAGGCTGCCTGCGTTGAAATCGCGCGGCTGCGCACCCGCGAATTTCTCGACGCCGGCCGGATCGGGATCGACCTTCACATGCTCGAAGCGGCCGCCGAGGCTCAGCTTCAGCGCGGGGACGACCTGCCATTCCTCGAGGCCGAACAGCGCGACGCTGTTGGTGCGAGTGGACGGCACGAGCATCTCGTCGCCGAGTGCGGAAAACGTGTTCCGGCCGAACTGCACGCCGATCGCGCCTTCGAACGGGCCGATCTTGCGATGCCGCGCCTCGATGCGCGCCTCGTAGCCGCGGTTGCGGAAGGTGGTCGCAGTCTCGCCGTTGTCGACTTCCTTGTGGCGATAGTCGGTGTACGCGAAGTCGAATTTCAGCTTCGTGAACGGCCCGCTCAGGTTGCGCACCTCGGACGCGAGCGCGAGGCGTTCCTGGCGCATCCGCAGCCGCACGTCGCTCTCCGCGACGGAGCCGTAGTTCGATTCGTAGCCGCTGTACGACAGGCCCGCGAAGCCGTCCGCCCACGTGTACGACGCACCGGCCGCGCCGCCGTGCACGCGGCCGTCGCTGTTCGGCACGCTGCCTTCCGGCTGCGGCGTGTCGGGGCCGTCGATCGCGCGCTGCGCGCTGCTGCGTGCGTAGCCGGGAATCCGCAGCTTGCTCGTTTCGCGGTCGAACGCGTCGACGTGGAACGCGAAGCGGCCGTTGCCGCCTTCGACCTGCGCGGCGCCCGCGCGCACGGAATTCGCGCCGCCGTAGCGCGCGTCGAGCGCACCCGTCACGCCTTCGATCGCTTCGCGCGGAATCCGGTTGTCGATCGTGTTGACGACGCCGCCCACCGCGTTGCCGCCGTACAGCAGCGCGGCCGGGCCGCGCACGATCTCGACGCGTTCGATCGACAGCGGATCCTGCGGCACCGCATGGTCGTACGACAGCGACGATGCGTCGTAGGACGCGACGCCGTTCTGCAGCAGCCGGATCCGGTCGCCGTCCATGCCGCGGATGATCGGGCGGCCGACCATCGGCCCGTAGGTGGTGGTCGACACGCCGGGCAGCCCATTGAGCGTTTCGCCGAGCGAATCGGCCTGGCGGCGCGTCAGTGCGTCACCGGAAAGCTGGACGGTCGGCGCGATCAATTCGGTATCGCCGAGCGGGTTCGCGGTCACGAAGATCGGTGCGAGCGCGGTGGTTGACGGTGTGCCCGACGCGGCTGGTGCATCGGACTGCGCGTGCGCGGCGGCGGCGAGCAGCATCAGCGAAAGGGGCGAAAGCGGGCGTAGCGGTAGACGAGGGAGGTCGCGCATGGTCGGTGAATCGGTTGGAATTGGATCGGATAACGAGCGATGCGGGTCACGACTGGATACGATATATTGTTGCGTTTGTGGCGCGCAGTGACCCGTTGGAACATGGCTCGGCGAGGCTCGGCCACCCACGGTGGAACGGCGTCGGCGGACGAGCTCACGAAATGATATGTTATATCATTGCAAATTCCAAGCCGGATGTCGGCTGTCCGTCCGGCTTCCGTCGTGTCGTCGAAATACCGGCTCGAGCGGAAGGCGTCCCGGCCGATGATCGCCTGCGACTACGACCGGTGCGGCGTGCAGCGAAGCGCCGGGCGCCCGACCGCGTCGCGCCGCCGTGCGACGCGGTGATGCAGCCGCGATTGGCGGATAGCGCGCATCGCGTTGATACGCATCAACGTCGTCCGATTCCGAAGCCGGATACTGGGTCGCTCATCGACCAGACAGGAGCGACGCATGACGCAAACCATGAAAGCGGCCGTGGTGCACGCATTCGGCGAACCGTTGCGCATCGAGGAAGTGCCCGTGCCGACGCCGGGCCCCGGCCAGATCCTCGTCAACATCAAGGCGTCGGGCGTCTGCCATACCGACCTGCACGCGGCCGACGGCGACTGGCCCGTGAAGCCGTCGCTGCCGTTCATCCCGGGGCATGAAGGCGTGGGCATCGTCGCGGCGGTCGGCGCGGGCGTCACGCACGTGCGTGAGGGCGACCGCGTCGGCGTGCCGTGGCTCTATACGGCCTGCGGGCATTGCGAGTACTGCCAGACGGGCTGGGAAACGCTGTGCCACGACCAGCAGAACACCGGTTATTCGGTGAACGGCAGCTACGCGGAATACGTGCTTGCCGATCCCGACTACGTCGGCCATCTGCCGGCGCAGGTCGCGTTCGACGAGATCGCGCCGATCCTGTGCGCGGGCGTGACCGTCTACAAGGGCATTCGCGTCACCGATACGCGTCCCGGCCAGTGGCTCGCGATCTCCGGCATCGGCGGGCTCGGGCACGTGGCCGTGCAATACGCACGCGCGATGGGCCTGCACGTCGCGGCGATCGACATTTCGCCCGACAAGCTCGAACTCGCGCGGCAGCTCGGCGCGGAACTGACGATCGACGCATCGGTCGACGATCCGGCGAAGGTGATCCAGAAAGAGATCGGCGGTGCGCACGGCGTGCTCGTCACGGCGGTGTCGCGCAGCGCGTTCGCGCAGGCGCTCGGGATGGTGCGGCGCGGCGGCACGGTCGCGCTCAACGGGCTGCCGCCCGGCGATTTCCCGTTGCCGATCTTCTCGACGGTGCTGAACGGCATCACCGTGCGCGGGTCGATCGTCGGCACGCGCCGCGACCTGCAGGAATCGCTCGACTTCGCGGCCGACGGCCTGGTGCGCGCGCATATCCATCGCGACCGGCTCGGCAACATCAACGACGTGTTCGCGAAGCTGCGCGAAGGCAAGGTCGACGGCCGCATCGTGCTGACCGACATGCAGTGACGCAGGGGCGGCCGCCGCGCGGCGGATGACGTCGCGACGGCGGCCGTGCAGCCTGGTTCACATCATTGGGCGAAGAACACGTCCGTGCGGTTCGTCAGGTTGCCCGCGCTGGTCTGGATGAAGAACGGATGGAACGACGACGACGGGCCGACGTCGAGGCCCTGGTAGTCGCCGATGAAGAAGCCTTCCGCGTTCGGCGCGAGCTTCATGTCGAACGGACCGGCGACGCGCCGCTCGGCGACGAACGTGGTGCCGCCGTCGAGCGAGATCTTGCGCCAGAAGCCCGTCGGCAGCGTCGTCGTGTTCCCGGCCAGCAGGTCGCGGAAGTCGTAGTGGGTGACCATCACGGCGCCCGCGTTGTCGACGCGCACCGACGGATTGAAGGCCGGCCGGCCGGTCGGCGTGTTGACCTGCAGCGGCGCGCTCCACGACGCGCCGCCGTCCTTCGACGTCGATAGCGCGATCTCGTCGTACTTGCCGCCGTTGAAGCGGCTGTCCTGCCACACGACGTAAAGCTGGCCCGACACGGGATCGATCGCGGGCTCGGGAATGATGTCGCCGGTGCGCACCGGTTCGCCGGTGTTCGGGTCGGTCACGCCGACCGTCTGCAGCCCCGCGATCACCTGCGGCTTCGTCCACGTCGCGCCGTCGTCGGTCGACTTGATGAACGCGACCTTGCCCGCGGCCTTGCTGAACGGCGGCTGGATCAGGTTGAAGAAATCGTAGAGCGTGCCGCTCTTCGGATCGACGACGATCTGGTTGCCGATCGTCTGCTGGCGCGACGGCACGTGGACGATGACCTTCGCCTTGCTCCAGGTCTTGCCGCCGTTCGTCGTCTTCGAGAACAGCGTCGGCCCGCGGAACGCCTGCGTATGCAGGTTCGCGTACGGGTTGCCGTTCGGCAGTTCTAGGCGGTCCCACACTGCATACGCGGTGCCGGCCTTCACCGGGTTCGCCGTCACCGATTCCTTGTCGTTGAAGAACTGCGTCGTCGGTTCGTCGTTCGCGATCAGCAATGCGGGGCTGCTCCACGTCTGCCCGCCGTCGGTCGACACCGATGACGCGACCGCGTTGCTGTTGTTCGACTGGTTGAACGTGATCGCGACCGAGTACGCGGTACCGTCCGGCCCGATCGACACCCACGGATCCGACGCGCGTTCGTACGACAGCCCGCCCGGCGCGCACGCGCTGAACGGCTGCGTCGTCCGCGCCCAGGTGGCGCCGCCGTCGAACGTGTAGCCCGCGACATGGCCGTGCGCGCCGCCGTTCGACCAGCGGTCCTGCTGCCACACGCCGATGATGTTTTGCGGGTTGGCCGGATTGACCGCGAGCCACGGTTCGACCTCCGCATTCACGTAGACGGTGCCGGGCCCGCCGATGGTGCAGGCGGCGTACGGGCTCGGGCCGGACACGAGCACGGGATCGGCGTGTGCGGCGGCACAGGCCAGTGCCATCGCGGCGGGCAGGCAGGTGAAAAGCGGGTGGGACACGATAGTGCGTCGCATGAACTGCTCCTCGTTGACGTGCGGCCGCGATGGTGCGGCGGAACGAGGCGGCGCGAGCCGACGCGCGGCGGCACCGGCCGCCCGGATCGGGGCGCAGCAGCGGCACGCACGATGCGTGCCGCCGGGACGTGTCGTTCAGGAAACCGCTTCAGCCATCGCAATCCGCGTGCGCTGGATACCGCCAGCACTTCGGTCAAGACTCCTATTGATTTTTATTGCTTGTGACGGATGTGTCGTTGATGCCGCCCGGCGGGGAGGCCGGTTCGGGCAGGCGAAGAATGCGTAGAAGTGGATTGCAATGTAGATGATCCGGATGCTGCGCGGCAGGCAATTTTTTGTAACAGAGCGTAGCCGGAAAGCGTTGCCGAACGCGCGCGGACGCGCGGGCAAAATTTGCCGCGGCGAGCACGGAAAATCGAAACGGAAAGATGAATCGCTATCGTTTCCGCCTGACGCCCGCTGCTCAGCGTTCCGTCGGAAACCGGTCCTGCAATGCGTGCAGCCAGCGCGCGACGATATCGAGTTCCGCGTCGGAAAACCCGTCGCACAGCTTGCCATTCAGTTCGCGCAGCAGCACGCGCGCGCGCTTGAGCGCCGCGTGGCCTTCGTCGGTCAGGTACAGGCGCGTCGCGCGGCCGTCGTCCGAATCGGCGTGGCGCGTGAGCAGGCCGGCTTTTGCCATCCGGTCGGCGAGCCCCGTCATCGCGGACGGCGCGAGCTGCAGCGCGGCGCCGACTTCACCGATCAGCGCGCCGTCCTGCTTCGCGAGACAGAACAGCACGCCGGCCTGCGCGGCGCTCGCGCGCGTATCGGTCTCGGCCTTGCGGTCGACCCAGCGCTGCACGCGCCGCTGGCCGATGTTCAACAGGAAAAACAGTCGTCGGTCTTCGCTCAAGCTGGGTTCCCGGCTGCAATGGAAAGGGATGGACGGCCCGCGGCGCGTGGCGTGTCGAGTGCCTGCGCGAGCCAGTCGGCCAGGTCGGGCCACAGCACGGCGCCTGGCCGGCTGCGGAAGAAGCCCATGTGCCCGACCGGGCCGCTGCCCGCCGCGTGCGGATCGATCTGGCGGCGTTCGACCGCCGCGCGGGTCAGATAGCTTACCAGCAGGTCGATCGCGGCCGGGGTCGCCCACGGATCGTCGTCGAAGCCGAGCGCGAGGATCGGCAGCCGCTGTTTCGAGAAACGATCGGCCGCGCCGAGCGTCGGATCGTCGAAGAAATAGTGCGGCAGCGTCGTCCAGCGGCTCCATTCGCAAAACACGCCGGTCGGCAAGTCCTCGCCGAGCCCGAGCCGCTTGCCGGGCACGTAGCCGAGCAGCGCGGACATCAGCGGGCCCAGCACGCGCAGGATCAGCCGCACCTTCAGGCGTTCGGCCGCCTGCGCGATCAGTCGCGTGCTGCCCGCATGCGCGGCGACGAGCACGGCCGCGCGCAGGTGCGTCGTGCTCGCGGACAGTCCGATCGCATGCCCGCCGACGCTATGCCCGACCGCCAGCAGCGGCAACCCTTCGTATGCCTGCCGTGCCCATGCGGTCGCGGCGCCGACGTCGAGCTCCATCCAGTCGCGCATGCGGGCCTGCAGCGCGCCCAGGCGCGCGGGCCGCGACGCGCCGATGCCGCGGTAGTTGTAGGTCAATGCCGCGAAGCCGCGTTCGGTCAGGAAGCGCGCGAATCCCGCATACAGCCGCTCCGGCACGGCCGTCGCCGGATGGATCAGCACCAGCGCGCGCGGTTCGGCGTCGGGCGTCCACAGCGTGCCGCGCAGCGGATAGCCGTCGATGGCGGAAAACTCGATCGGTTGGGAGGTCATGGCCGTCCTCGTTCCAGGTGGTTATTTCGTATGCGAAATATAGTCCGGGATTTATTTCGTGCACGAAATATCTGTCGAGGAATCATTCGAACGATGGGTGCGGGAGGGCGGCGTCCGGAATCGCGTGGTGCTGTTCGCTCCATAAAATATTTGCATCTTTACATAGCAGAATATTGCGTTTGTGTCATGAAGAGGATCGCCGTATCTTCACTGGTTCCATCCGTTGCGCCGGCCGTTTCGCACGGCGGACAACGAGGCGCCGCCATTTCGCGGCAGCCCGCCAACCATCCGGGAGATCACGTTGCTGAGCCGAATCGTCACGGCGCTCGTGCTGGCGCTTGCCGCGCAGCCGGGCATCGCGAAAGACACCGTCACGCTGCGCGTCGGTGAACAGAACTACTTCAACATCCAGGCGTCGATGGAGGCGTCCGGCGTGCTGAAGGACCTGCCTTACACGATCGAATGGAAGCACTTCCAGGCTGCCGCGCCTGTTGCCGAGAGCCTGAACGGCAACGCGATCGATGTCGGCTTCCTCGGCGATTCCGCGCTGCTCACGCTGGCCGCGCGCGGTGCGCCGGTGAAGGTCGTCGCGGTGTCGCGGCAGAGCCTCGACGGCGTCGCGATCCTCGTGCCGAAGCATTCGCCGGTACGCACCGTGGCCGACCTGCAGGGCAAGACCGTCGCCGTGTGGCGCGGCGCATGGAGCCAGCAACTCGTGCTGCGCGCGCTCGAACACGCGGGCCTGCGCGCGGATTCGGTCAAATATGCGTACCTGATGCCGATCGACGCGACCAACGCGCTCGCGAACGGCTCGGTCGATGCCGTGTCGCTGTGGGAGCCGTTCGTCAGCACGCTCGCGCTGCGGCAGGGCGCGCGGTCCATCACCACCGCGCAGGGGCTGATGCCCGCGCTGAGCTTCGTCGCCGCGAACGAGCAGGCCGCGTCGGGCAAGCGTGCGGAGATCACCGATTTCCTGAAGCGCGTCGTGGCCGCGCGCCAGTGGGTCGACAGCCATCCGCGCGAGTATGCGGACCTGTGGTCGAAGCGCGCGAAGCTCGAGCCCGATGTCGCGTATCGCTGGCTCGACAATGCGAAGCAGCGCGTGGGCCCGGTCGACGACGCGGCCGCGAAGGACGCGCAGAACACGGCCGATTTCCTGCACAAGGCCGGCGTGATTCCGGCAGCGTACGACACGTCGAAGCTGCTCGACCGCTCGTATGCGGGTGCCTTCGCCGCGCCTGCCCAAAAGACGGTGGCCGCGCGGTAATCGCGCCGTCCCATCCCCGATTCCCGATCGAGAACCAGAAGGACATCCCGACATGCCAGTCGACATCATCGGCATGATCACCGCGACGCCCGGCGCGGAGGTCGACGTACCGGGCGGCGCGGCCGTCCAGCCCGACTACGTGCGCCGCTTCGCGCAGGCGCACGAAGCGGCGGGCTTCGACCAGATCCTGGTCGGCCATTTCAGCAACGCGGCGGACGGCTTCATCGTCGCATCGTTCGCGGCCGCCGCGACCGAACGCATCCGCCTCCTGCTCGCGCACCGGCCGGGCGTGATCGTGCCGTCGGCCGCCGCGCGGCAGATCGCGACACTCGACGTGTTCAGCGGCGGCCGGCTCGCGCTGAACGTCGTGTCGGGCGGCGACGATACGGACTTGCAGCGCGATGGCGATTTCGTGCCGCACGATGCACGCTACCGCCGCACCGGCGAATATCTCGACGTGCTGAAACGGATCTGGCTGGCCGATGCACCGGTTGACCACGACGGCGAGTTCTACCGGCTGCGCGGCGCGTCGCCGCTCGTGAAGGGCTCGCAGCGGCCGCACGTGCCGGTCTATTTCGGCGGCTCGTCGCCGGCTGCGCTCGCGGTCGCGGGCGAGCACGCGGATGTCTACATGACGTGGGGCGAGCCGCTCGCATCGGTGCGCGAGCAGATCGCGCGCGTGCGTGCCGCCGCCGCACCGTTCGGGCGCGCGCCGCGCATCAGCGTGTCGTTCCGGCCGATCGTCGCCGATACCGAGGCCGCCGCGTGGGAGAAGGCCGAGGCGATCCGCGAGCGCGTACGCGCGACGCGGGTCGCGAGCGGCCAGCCGGTCGCCGGCCACGCGCCGCAGAATGCCGGTTCACAGCGGCTGATGGCGGCCGCCGCGCAGGGCGACGTGCTCGACGAGCGCTTGTGGATGGGTGTCGCGAACCTGACCGGCGCGCGCTGGAATTCGACGGCGCTGGTCGGCACGCCCGAACAGGTCGCGCGGGCGCTCGGCGCGTATTACCGGCTCGGCGTGTCGACGTTCCTGATTCGCGGGTTCGATCCGCTCGACGATGCGCTGGCCTACGGGCGCGATTTGATTCCGGCGATTCATGCGCAGGTCGCGGAGCTCGACCGGTATCAAGCGGCGGTGACGGCGTAGGCGCGGCTCGGCGACGAACGGTCCTGCTTCGACTGCGCCCCGGCATTTCCATCGTGGAATGCCGGGGCGATGTCACTCGGGCATCAACGCATCGACACCTTCAGAACGACGGCAACCCCGGCGGATTGGTCTCTGCACGCGCGATCGCTTCGCTCTGCAATCCCCATCGGGCGAGCGCCTGCCCATAGCGGCCGCTGCCGATCAGCGCATTGGTCGCGAGCGTCAGCGCGGGCGCGAGGCCGCTGCCGCGACGCGTCGCGATCGCGACGTCGGCATTGTTCGGCCAGCCCGCATTGACGACGCCGACGCGGCGAATCTTGCCGCTGCGCGCGGCCTCGTACGCGAGCGACGCGTTCGGGTTCAACTCCGCATCGGCGCGGCCCGACAGCAGCGCGACGCGCGCGGTCGCATCGTCGTCGAAATAGAGCAGCTCGGCGGGCTTCAGCCCCTGCGCGACGTTGCGTTTGCTCCATTCGAGCAGGATGCGCTCCTGGCTCGTGCCGGCACCGGTGATGATCCGCAGGCCCGCGATGTCCTTCGGCTCGGCGATCTTCGCGATCGGGCTGCCGGTGCGGACATAGAAGCCGTGCAGCCCGAGCCGGTAGGTCGTGAAATCGTATTTCTCCTTGCGCTTCTCGGTTACGCCGACGTTCGAGATCACCGCGTCGTACTTGCCGGACGTCAGCCCGAGCGGCCAGTCGGCCCACGCGATCGGCACCAGCGCGAGCGTGCGGCCGAGCGCGTCGGCGACGAGCTGCGCGTAGTCGGGATCGGCGCCGACCACCGTGCGTGCGTCGGTCGCGTAAGTCGACACGGGCGGCGCGTGCGGTGAAATCGCGACCGTGAATGCGCCGTCGCGCACCCAGCGGTAGCCGGCCGCTGCACGGACCGCCGCATCGTCGCGCTCCGCGCGAAGGCGGCCGGCCTGGCGCGGGTCGAGGTCGGCGGTTGCCGCCGCCGCGTGTGCGATGCGCCACGGCAGGCTGCCGGGTGCCGCGACCAGCGCGGCGGTCATGAATTGACGTCGATCGATCATCGTGTGGCGCCCCGGTTATCGGCAGGGATTCGCATCACAGCACCCGCGACAGGAACGCGCGCGTGCGCGGATGCGACGGCGCGTCGAGCACGGTGGCCGGCGGCCCGGCCTCGACGATGCGCCCGCGCTCCATGAACAGCACGTTGTCCGCGACTTCGCGCGCGAAGCCGATCTCGTGCGTGACGATCACGAGCGTCGTGCCCGTGCGCGCGAGTTCCTTGATCACGTCGAGCACCTCGTTGACGAGTTCAGGATCGAGCGCCGACGTCGGCTCGTCGAACAGCAGCACCTTCGGACGCAATGCAAGCGCCCGCGCGATCGCGACGCGCTGCTGCTGGCCGCCGGACAACTGGCGCGGGTACGCTTCGGCTTTATCCGCGAGACCAACGCGCGCGAGCAGCATGCGGGCGGTGCGCTCGGCGGCATCGCGCGTTACGCCGGCAACGGAGACCGGCGCCTCGATCAGGTTCTCGAGCACCGTCAGGTGCGGGAACAGGTTGAAGTTCTGGAACACCATCCCGACGGCCGTGCGCCGCTTCAGCACGTCGCGCTCCTTCAGCTCGTGGAGCACGTCGCCGTCGCGCCGATAGCCGATCAGTTCGCCGTCGATGTCGATGAAGCCATCGTCGACGCGTTCCAGATGGTTGATCGTGCGCAGCAGCGTCGACTTGCCCGAGCCCGACGGCCCGACGATCGCGGTCACGCTGCCGCGCGGCGCGACGAACGACACGTTGTCGAGCACGCGCTGCATGCCGAACTGCTTCGACACGCCATGCACGGCCACTTCACCGCCCGCGCGTGGCACGGCGGCGGCACCGGTTTCGGTATTGCCTTCGGCGTGCTGCGCGATCGACGCCGGATTGCGCGACGTGGCACGCCGCCACAGCACGCCGACGCGCGCGAGCGCGAACGTGAGCACCGACGGCGGCGGATTGCGCAGCGCGCCGCGCGCATAGTGCCGCTCGACCTGCACCTGGATCGCCGACAGCACCGTCAGGATGATCAGGTACCAGACGGTCGCGACCATCAGCAGCGGAATCACTTCGAGATTGCGGCGATAGATCACCTGCACCGTATAGAACAGCTCGGGCATGGCGAGCACGTACACCATCGACGTGCCTTTCGCGAGCGTGATCAGGTCGTTGAACGCGGTCGGCAGGATCGCGCGCATCGCCTGCGGCAGCACGATCCGCGCGGTCTGTCGGCCGCGCGGCAGCCCGAGCGCGGCGGCCGCTTCGAGCTGGCCCTGGTCGACCGCGAGAATGCCGCCGCGAATCACCTCCGCGGAAAACGCCGCGTGGTTCAGCGTGAGGCCGAGCACGGCCGCGAGGAACGGGCTGATCAGGTCGGTCGTCGGGGCCTCGAACCACACGATGCCGGTGAACGGCACGCCGAGCCGCACATGCTCGTACAGGTAGCCGAGGTTGTTCAGGATCAGCAGCAGCACGATCAGCGGAATCGAGCGGAACAGCCACACGAAGGTCCACGCGCTTGCGGAAAGCAGGCGCGAACGCGATAGCCGGGCCAGCGCGACGAACGCGCCGAGCACGAAGCCGAACACCGCGCCGAGCAGCGTCAGCAGCAGCGTGCGCGCGAGCCCCGACAGCACCGGCGGCGACAGGAACCATTCGGCGAACACCGGCCAGCCCCATTGCGGGTTGCCGAGGATCGAATGCAGCGCGATCGCGATCAGCACGACGGCGAGCACGGTGCCAGCCGTGCGCGCCCGGTGGCGCGCGGGCACGATCCGGAAACGCGTGCCGGGCTCGCGCGCGCCGGCGGAAGAGAGCGGCGGCAGTGCGCCGCCGAGGTGGGTCGTGTCGCTCATGTCGTTGAATGTCCTCGAATCGGTCGGAAGCGCCGCGCATGGGCAGCGCGGCGCGTCGGCCCGTGGCCGGGCCGCGGTGTGTCAGGCGTGCGCTTCGGCAGCCGTTTCCTGCGCGGCGCCGGGCGCCGCGTGGCGGCTCGCCTTGCGCGGCAGGCCGAGATGGTCGCGCAGCGTCGCGCCGGGCAGGTCGCGGCTGTAGCGGCCGCGCGCCTCGAGCACCGGAATCACGAGTTCGACGAAATCGTCGACGCCTTGCGCCTGCACCGGAAAGCCGAGGATGAAGCCGTCGCCGGCGCCCGCGTCGTGCCAGCGGATCAGCTCGTCGGCGACATGCTCGGCCGTGCCGATGAAGTTCGGGCGCGGCGTCGCGACCGCGAGCGCCGTCTCGCGCAGCGACAGGCCCTTGGTCTTCGCGTCGGCCTTGATCCGGTCGGTGGTCGAGCGGAAGCTGTTGCGGCCGAGGTCGCCGAGCTCCGGGAACGGCGCGTCGAGCGCGTATTGCGTGAAATCGTGGTGATCGAAATAGCGGCCGAGATACGCGAGCGCCTCGTCGATCGTCAGCAGGTTGCGGATCGCCTGGTATTTGTCTTCGGCCTCGGCGGCCGTGCGGCCGACGATCGGCCCGACGCCGGGGAAGATCTTCACGTCGTCGGCATGGCGCCCGTGCTCGACCGCGCTCTGCTTCACGCGCCGCGTGAACGCGGCGGTTTCGTCGAGCGACGGCGAATGCGTGAACACCGCGTCCGCGTACTTGCCCGCGAGCCCGATGCCGGTGTCGGACGAGCCGGCCTGGAAGATCACCGGCTGTCCTTGCGGCGAGCGCTGGATGTTGAGTGGGCCCGCGACCTGGAAGAAGCGGCCGTGGTGATCGAGCGTGTGCAGTTTGTCGCGATCGAAGAAGCGGCCGGTCGCGCGGTTGCGCACGAACGCGTCGTCGTCCCAGCTATCCCACAGGCCCTGCACGACGTCGAGGTATTCGTCGGCGATCTCGTAGCGCAGTTCGTGATCGGGATGCGCCTTGCCGAAATTTTTCGCGGTGCCTTCGAGCGGCGTCGTCACGACGTTCCAGCCCGCGCGCCCGCCGCTGATTGCGTCGAGCGACGCGAGCTGGCGCGCGACCGTGAACGGCTCGCTGTACGACGTCGAGATCGTGCCGGCGAGCCCGATCTTCTTCGTCGCGACCGCGAGCGCCGACAGCACCGTCAGCGGCTCGAAGCGGTTCAGGAAATGCGGGATCGACTTCTCGTTGATGTAGAGGCCGTCCGCGACGAACGCGAACGCGATGCCGGCGGCTTCCGCCTTGCGCGCGATGCCGATCGCGAAGTCGAGGTTGATGCTCGCGTCCGGCGGGTTGCTCGGGTGCCGCCATGCGTTCATGTGGCTGCCTGCGCCTTGCAGCATCAGGCCGAAGGGGATCGATCGTCGGGTCGTCATGGGAGCGTCACGCGTTCTGGTCAGGGGAAAGGGAGCGGTCGGCCGCGAGGGCCGCTTGCAGTGGTGTTGCCGACAGCGCGCCGCCGAGCCATTCGACCGACGCGAGCCGCGCCGCGTAGTCGGTCACCGGCGAATCGATCACGAATGCATCGACGTCGAGCCGCCGGCTCAGCGCATCGAGCGCGCGGTGCACGCGCTCGGGCGTATCGGCCAGCACCGTCGGGCGCAGCTCGTCGATCCGGTAGTCGGACGCGCCGCTTTGCCGTGCGAATTCGGCGGCCGCCTGCGCGCTCGCGAGGTTGAAGCTCTGGCCGCCCGCGAACTGCAGCTTGAAGATCTTCAGCGGCCCGATCAGCTGCTCGGCCTCGTCGCGCGTCGGCGCGGCGACCGCGTACAGCGCGACGAGCGGCCGCGTGCCGCCCGCACTGCGGTACGCGTCGAGCGAGCGTTCGAGATTCGCGTCGTCGCCGTTGAAATGCCCCGCGTAGCAGAAGCGCCAGCCGTGGCGCGCGGCGAGCGCGCCGCTGTCCGGCGAGCCGCCGAGCAGGATGCGTTCGGGCGGTTGCGGCGGCACCGGCATCGCGACCGCGCCGGCGAGCGGATGATCTTCGGCGACGCCCCAGCCGAGAAACGCGTCGAGCTCCGCGAGCTGGCCCGCGAAGTCGGGCTTGCGCGCCTTGTCGTGGAACCACTGCAGCGCGCGCGTGGTCAGCGGCAGCCCGCCGGGCGCCTTGCCGATGCCGAGATCGACGCGGCCCGGCGCGAGCGCGGCCAGCAGCTTGAACGCTTCGGCGACCTTGAACGGGCTGTAGTGCTGCAGCATCACGCCGCCCGAGCCGACGCGGATGCGCGACGTGTGCGCGAGCAGGTGCGCGACGACGATCTCCGGCGCCGAGCTCGCGAAGCCCGGCGTGCCGTGATGCTCGGCGACCCAGAAGCGCTCGTAGCCGAGGTGTTCGGCGCGCTGCGCGAGCGTCGTGGTGAAGCGCAGTGCGTCGGCGGCGTTCGCGCCGTCGGCGATCGGACTCTTGTCCAGCAACGAAAGCGAATAAGACATGGTGAGCGGCGTTCCTGCGTATGGCGTGAATGGACGGTGGGTGCGTGCGGCACTCAGCTTTTCGGCAGCCCCGGCGGATTCGTGCGCGACTGGTCGATTGCTTCGGACGCGAGATTCCAGCGGTCGAGCACCTGCTGGTAGCGGCCGTTCTTGATCAGCCCGTTCAGCGCGACGGTCAGCGGCTCGGCGAGCCCGCTGCCGCGGCGCGTCGCGATCGCGATGTCGGCCGTGCGCGGCCAGCCGCCGCTGATCGCGCCGACGAGCCGCGTCTTGCCTTGCTGCGCGCTCTGGTACGCGAGCACCGAGTTCACGCTGAACACGGCATCGGCGCGGCCCGACTGCACGGCGACGATACGCATCGCCTGGTCGTCGTAGTACTGGATCTGCACGGGTTTCAGCCCGTGCGCGACGTTCTCGCGGTCCCACGCGAGCAGGATTTTTTCCTGGTTGGTGCCGGCGTCGGTCACGACGCGCAGCCCCGCGACATCCTTCGGCTCGCGGATCGCCTGGATCTTGCTGTCGTTGCGCACGTAGAAGCCGACCAGATCGTGGCGGTACGACGAGAAATCGAACTTCTGCTTGCGCTCCTCGGTGACGGTCACGTTCGAGATCACTGCGTCGACTTTCCCCGATTCGAGCGCAAGCGGCCAGTCGGCCCATGCGAGCGCGACGATCTTCAGCTTGCGGCCGAGGCTGTCGGACACGAGCTGGCCGACGTCGGCGTCGAAGCCGATCACCGTGCGCGCGTCGGTCGCATACGAGCTGATCGGCGGCAGGCTCGGCGCGATGCCGATCGTCAGTGTGCCGGGCTCGGCGAACTTGAACGTCGCGGGCACCGCGCGCTCGACGGCCGCATCGGCCACGCCGCGCGGGCGGCCGCGCTGCTCGGGGCTCAGGTCGAACGTCGCGGCGGCAGCGGCGAATGCGGTCAGGCCGATCAGAGCGGCGGCCAGCGTGCGGATGGCACGGGAAGAAAGCGGTACGGCTCGTTGCATGAAGGCGTCCTGTTGTTGTGTCGTGGGGAGCGGAGTCGGGTAGAGCGGTGGGCTCAGCGCGGCAGCGCCGGCTCGGGTAACGGCGCCCACAGGTCGGCGAGCGTCGACGTGCGCGACGGATCGGCGAGATCCTTGCCGAACCGCAGGTGGAAATACGCTTCGGGGTCGATCGACGAATCGAACAGCCGCGTATAGCCGGTGCGGTCGTACAGCGCCCACGCTTCGGGCTGGCGAAAACCGGTGGTCAGATACAGGCGGCGATAGCCCTGCTGCGCGGCGCGCAGCTCGAGCGCTTCGACGATGAGCCGCGCGAGGCCCTGACGGCGCAGGTCGGTGCGCGTCCAGATGCGTTTGAGTTCGGCGGTTTGCGCGTCGTAGCGCTTGAACGCGCCGCCGCCGATCGTTTCGCCGTCGCGCAGCAGCAGCACGAAGGCGCCTTCGGGCGGCGCGAACAGTTCGGCCGGGTAGCGCGCGAGTTCGTCGCGCGCGGACGCGCGGCTATCGGGGCGGTACGCGTTGTAACGGGTCGAATACTCGTCGATCAGCGCGTCGATCAGCGGCTGCGCGCGGACGTCGAGCGGCGACGTGTCGATGATGCGGTCGGTCGTGGCCATGGGCATCGCGAAGGGCGCGCGATGCGGACGTTCCTTTCGGGGTGCGGGCACATGGCCCGTCCGGTCTGTTCCGTTATCGCGGCGCGGTTGTCGTGATGACGGCGGCCGGTGCGCATCCTGCGACGCATGCGACGGGCCGCCGCCGTTTCGAACACGTTAGCGGCGCGGCCGGCAAAGGCGAACGAAGCAATTTCGATAAGGATTTCGCGGAAGGCGTCAGAAGGCTTGCAGCGGGAGTGGGGTGGGGCGGGCGCGAATGAGGCGCTCCGTGCAGGCGCGTCCGTTTGATGAATGCGGGGCGACGGACGACGCGCGGTTACGTCGCACGACCTTGTATCGGTGTTGCGAACTGCGCCACCGCTTCGCCGAGGCGGCTTGCATTTTCAAGGTCCAGCACGGATTCCCCGCATGCAGGGCAGAAGTCGCCGGTGATGCGCGGTATGACCGTGGAGCGACCTTGGCAGGTGTACGGAATGTTGCGCGTGTCGCGGATCAGTTGCGCGTCACCGCAGGCAGGACATTTCATGTTCGCGGTTTCCTGAAGGATCGGGCCTGACTCATTGCGACCCGACTCATTGGCCAACGCTCGGTGCAGCCGACAACTCCGCCAGTTGAAACAGACAATCGCCGCGCCGCACCTGCGCGGGCACGCGCTTGCATACCACTTCGCCGTCGCCGTTGAACCGGTGCAGCATCGGTTCGCGCAACGGCGTATCGGGGAAATGCACCCACGCGGCCGGCTGTCCGGCCTTCACCTGGTCGCCGAGTTCGACGAGCGGCTCATACAGCCCGCGCTCGTACGCATAGACGAAGTGGCGGTCGCCGTCGACGCGCAAAAAGCGCGTGACGGTCGGCGGTGCGTCGGGCACGAGCGTGCCGCGCAGCAGGCCGATATAACCGAGGTAGTGCAGCAGCCCGTGGCGGCCGAGCCGGATCAGCGAAGGATCGGCCATGCCCGCGCCACCGAGTTCGGTCACGATCGAGATCGCGCCTTGCCGGCGCGCGGCCGACGCCGAATGCACCGGGTTCGGCGCGTGCAGCAGCGCATTCGGCAAGCCGAACGCGACCAGCAGCCCGTTGAGCTTCGCGGCTTCGTCCGCGTCGAGCGGATCGATCGCGAGCATGTTGCCGCCGTGGTACAGCAGCGAGCTGCCGCCCGAATGCAGGTCGACCAGGTACTGCGCACGCGACAGCAGCGCATGCTCGATGTAGTGGGCGATCATCTGCGTCGGCGTGCCGGTTGGATCGCCGGGGAAACTGCGGTTCAGGTTGCCTTCGTCGAGGGGCGATACGCGCAGGCCCGCGTCCGCTGCGGGGAAATTCGCCATCGGCAGCAGGATCAGCTGCCCGCTGACCATCTCGGGTTCGATCTCGCGCATCAGCTGCGACACGATGATCTGGCCTTCGTACTCGTCGCCGTGGTTGCCGGCCATCACGAGCGCGACCGGGCCGTCGCCGTTGCGGATCGACGCGATCGGGATCGGCAGCCAGCCGTACGCCGAGCGGTGCACGGAATGCGGCAGCCGCAGGTAGCCCGCGTGCTTGCCTGGCGCGTCGAGATCGATTTCGCAGTGGATGGGGTTTCGCTGTGAGGAAGGTGCGGTCATGGCGGCATCGTTCGATGAACGGAATCTGCCATCTTATCGGGAAACGACCGCCGCGCGGCGCGCGGGGAGCGCGCAACGCCGACCGCCGTCAACCGGCATGCGCGCAGATGCGCAGATGCGCATGGCGGGCGGAAGTTCCGATACGCGAGACCGCGCGCGATGTTGCACCGGTGAACGCATGCCGGCGGCATGCGTGCGCCAGGTTTCGCGCCGATCCCTTGCCGCGACAGGGCCGGCGCGCGCGGCCGGCTTATCGGCCCGATGTTTCAGCTTCGATACGTCCTTCTTCCCACAGTGTCCAGAAACGGCTGCCTGCGCGATACGGATTCGCGCGCCGCGCGCCGTAATCGGTGACGCCTTGGCGAAACGCGCCGTACAGCGTCAGCGGCGGATTGTCGACGCACGCGGCTTCGCGGGCGGGCGTGCGGCGCTCGAAAACGAGCCGCCGGATCAGGGACGCGCCGTCGATCACGGTTTGTTCGTCGATCGTTTCGGTTCGGGCGAGGACTTCGACGGTATTCATGTTGGGCTCCCTGGGATGTTCTTTCCCCATCGAGGAGCAATAAGAATGCCAACCGCGAAATGGTGCCCGCTGCATCGATCGTGCAGGCTTCTGCGGTCAACGTAACGGGTGGCGAAGGGCGATGTTACGGAACACGTCACGTGACACGCGAGCGCGCGCCGCGACGTGCGAACACGCGACAAGTTTCGGAATTGAATCGCCGGGAGGATGCGGCCGGTAGTGGAAACGACGATGAACGGGCCGCGTGGTGCCGCCAGGTCAGCTCGCGGTGGCCGGCGCCAGGCGCCGGCTGCCGTTCGAGTAGAAGCGGAAGATGCCCTTGCCGGCCGATTTCGCGTCGTACAGCGCGCTGTCGGCCTGGCGGATCAGTTCGTCGGGAGAGCCGTGACCGTCGTCGAGCGCGATGCCGATGCTGATCCCGAGGTTGACGATCTTGCCCATCGACAACGTATACGGTGCGGAGATCTGCCGGATGATGCGCTCGGCGAGGAGCGAGCACGCGTGCATCGTCGTGTCGTCGATCGCGACGACGAATTCGTCGCCGCCGATGCGCGCCGCAAGCTCGCCGGGCGGCAGCGTCTTGCCGAGCCGCTCGGCGACCTGCGTGAGCACGTCGTCGCCGGCCTGATGGCCGAAGCGGTCGTTGATCGCCTTGAAGCCGTCGAGGTCGAGATACATGACGGCGAGCGAGGGGCCCGGCATGCGCGGCCGGTGCGCGAGCATCCGCTTGAGCCGGGCATGCAGTTCGTGGCGGTTCGGCAAACCCGTCAGCGCGTCGTGCCGCGCGAGATGCCGGATGTGCTGCTCGGTCTGGCGGCGCGTGGTGACGTCCTCGACGATGACCACTGCGTTGCCGTCCGGCACGCGGTGGCGCGTCAGTTCGAGCTGGCGGCCGTCGGCGAGCACGATATCGAACGGCTCCGGTTCGTCGCGGGTCAGCCAGACGTCGCACTGCGCGGCGAGACCGGCGCCGCCGGGATCGCACATGGCGTTCGCGCCGAGCGCCGCGACGACATCGGCCAGCGGCGTATCGAGCATGATCTCGCGCGGCGAGCCGAACAGCTGCGCGGTACGGCGGTTCGCGACGATCACGCGAGTCTCGCTGTCGATCATGCACAGGCCATGCGGCATGTAGGTGAGAGCGGCGTCGAAGCGTGCGACGAGTTCGGCATTGCGCTGGCGCGCGGCGATCAGCGCGACGAGCACGCGGTAGTGGCGCTGGACGACGGTGCGCATGGCCGCGAGATAGATCGCGAGCGGCGGCAGCAGCAGCCACGCGCCAGGCCGGTGGGCCAGCAGCGCACCGATGCCGATCGGCAGCACGCCGAGCGTGACCTGCGTCATCGCGAGCCGCGGCAGCGCCGAATTGCGCGATGCGATTCCGCCGAACACGCCGCCCGCGACCATCACCGACAGCGTGCCGAGCTCGACGTCGACGGCGTCCACGCAACCCATCACGCCGAGGCCGAGCACGAAGCATGCCGTGAGCGACACGGGCGCATAGCGCCTCGCCCAGTATTCGGCGCGGTCGTCGCCGGCGTCGCGGCGCACCGTGTACGCATGCGCTATGGCGAGCCGGGCGGCGAGCAGGCTGATGTCGGTGATGAGCCACACAAGACACCAGAGCTGCTGCAGCCGGATCAGCGCGACGGCCGCGACGAAGCCGCTTGCGAGTCCGGACATCGCCATCGGGCGAATATCTTCGAACAGCGTGACCAGCATCGACGGGCGCAACGCCGCCGTGACATGGTGGTTGCCGGAGGAGGGTGTGGCGAGAACGGAGTTCAGGATGGATGCCCTGACTGCCATGGTTTTTGACCTCGACACGAGTCGCGATGGCTGGCGGCGCCCGCACGGCACGTGGCGGAAGCGCCGGCAAGCCGCATACGCGCGACATTACCATGAAACACGGGCAGCGCGGGATGCCCGGGCGCATGACAGCGGCACGTCGCCAGCACCAGACACCGAGTCGGACGCTGGTCGTCAACCACGCCTGCGATCGCCTTGTGCATTCGACGGGGCGGACGCGGCATCGTTGCGAACGGAACGATGTGCGGGAGCGATGTACGGCGGCCGACCGGAGACCGGCCGCGATGCGTGCGCGCTTGGCTGCCGGGCGCTGTCGATGCGGAGCGAAACCGATGAGCGGCATGCGAATGCACGCAAACGCACGCAAACGCGGACGGATCGCACCCCGCGACCACACGCTGCAGCCCGGCCGAATCCCGTTATAAGAAATTCAATAAGTATTTCATGCGGGAAATACTATAGGCGATATATCTAAAACAATGCCAGAATGCGCGCCGCTCCGAACGCCGCGACACCCTATCGCCGTCCGAGCCGCATCAGGAGGTTCCCCCCAAATGAAAAACCACGGCCTGTCACGGCGGGGTTTTCTGAAAGCCAGCCTGCTGGCGGGCGTCGCGGTGTATGTCGCGCCGCTGGGCAGCCGCGCATTCGCGGCGCTCTTCGAAGAAAAGCTCCTCACCCCCGTCAAATGGGATAGCGTCACCGGCATCCCCCAATTCCGCATCGACGGCATCGCGAAGGTCACGGGCTCGAAAGTGTTCGCCCGCGACGTCCGCGCTGCCGACATGCCGCACTGGCCGCAGCAGCAGTCGCATGCGCTGATCCTGCGCGTCACTCAGGCCGACCGCACCTACGAAGGCTTCGACCTGTCGCTGCTCGGCGACGACCTGAAACCGGACCGCGTGGTCACGGCCGACGATCTCGCGCGCGACGGCGTCGCGTTCCCGGCGTTCTACGGCGACGACATGCTGTTGCCGGCCGGCAAGACGCCCGCGTATCTCGGCCATGCGGTCGCGATCCTGATCTATCACGACTTCGCGCGCTTCCGCTTCGCGAAGAACGCGCTCAAGTTCCGCGACGACGTGATCCGCTACGGCGCGGCCACGGGCCCGCTCGAGCGCGATCCGTGGGGCACCTTCCGCTACGTGCGCGTGGGCGGCAAGACGGCCTACGACGACGACGTCTATTCGAGCCTGAAGGATGCGCCGATCTTCCCGAGCATGATGCGCAAGCACCTGCCGGTATGGCCGGACGGCAAGGAGCACGGCAAGCTCGACGAGCAGGGCATGTTCCTCGCGGGGCAGATCGCCAGCGAGCTCGACCACCCGACGGCCGACTGGCTCGTGTTCGATCGCGAGTACAACACGCAGTCGGTCGATACGGCCGCGCTCGAACCCGACAACGCGAACTGCTGGTACGACGCCGCGATGCAGTCGCTGCACCTCGTCGTGCCGACCCAATCGCCGCTCGAAGTGGCCGAGAGCGCGGCCGCAATGGTCGCGAAATGCCGCTTCCCGGTGAAGAAGCTGTTCGTGCATCCGTGCTACACGGTCGGCTACGGTTCCAAGGATCACTTCAACGTGCCGTTCTACGGGCTCGTGTGCGCGCTGTACGCGGACGGCCGCCCGGTACGTTTCGCGAACGATCGCTACGAGCAGTTCCAGACGTCGCTGAAGCGTCACGCATTCAAGATGCGCTACCGGATCGCGGTCGACCGCAACACGGGCCTGCTGCAGTCGTTCAAGGGCGATTTCGAGGCGAACGGCGGCGGGCGCTCGAACTTCTCGCCGTCGGTGGCGATGGTCGGCGCGACGGCCGCGCAATCGATCTACTACTTCCCGAAGAGCGACCTCGCGGCGGTGGCGATCGCGTCGCGCGCGATCGACGCCGGTTCCGCACGCGGCTACGGCACGCTGCAGAGCATGGCCGCGACGGAGATGGCGGTCGACGAGATCGCCGCGCAACTGAACATCGACCCGATCGATTTCCGGCTGCGCAACGCGCTGCGTTCGGGGATGAAGAACACGCAGGGCGCGATTCCCGCCGGCGCGCTGCGCGTCGACGAAGTGCTGGAGCGCGCGAAGCAGCATCCGCTGTGGACGCGCCGCGTCGCGCGCAAGGCCGAATTCGAGGCCGCGAACCCGGGCAAGCGCTACGGCGTCGGCTTCGCGTGCGTGCAGAAGGATTTCGGCACCGGCGCGGAAGCGTCGTTCGCGAAGGTCGAGTTCGACGAGCACGGCAAGGTGTCGCTGCAGCACACGGCTGCCGAGATCGGCACGGGCATGTCGACGTCGCAGGCCGTCGCGGTCGCGAAATGGCTCGGCCGTCCGGCGACCGAGGTTCGGGTGGCCGTGACCGAATGGCCGGACCTGCCGGTCGAGACGAGCGGCGATCCGTACATCATGTCGCAGGCCGACCAGGATCGGCTCAGCGCGAACCCGCGCTGGTCGCCGAACTATGCGTCGCCGTCGAGCGCGACGAATTCGGCGTACTACTTCACACACAGCACGCGCGAAGCCGCGCGCGCGGTGTTCCGCTACGGGCTGTGGCCGGCCGCGATGTCGATCTGGACGCGCGGCCTCGGCGGCGGCCAGGCCGCGCCGTACACGATCCGCATCGAGGACGCGCGCTGGGTCGACGGCAAGCTGACCGCCGACGGCCTCGAGCCGCTGACGTTCGAACAGCTCGCGAAGCAGGCGCATGCGCTCGGCCTGCCGACCGGCGCCGTCGTGCACGTGTTCAACCGCTGGCAATGGACCGACGCTGAGTTCGAAGTGGGCGGCACGGTCGAGCGTCTGCCGATCGACGGGCTGTCGCTGCGCGTCGGCGCGCCGAAGACGGGCGACACGACGGGCGACGGCAGCGGCCCGGTGCCGGGCACCGCCGCGCCGGCCGGCGCGACCGCGATGCGCGGCACGCTGCCGCCGACCGCGAACGGCTACCGCGTGCTCGACCGCAAGCGCGTGTTCATCCCGCCGACGAGCCGCAACAACGCGGCCGTCACGTACTACACGGCCGTCGGCACGCTCGTCGAGCTGGCCGTGCACGAAGCGACCGGCAAGGTCGAACTGCTCACGCACCACTCGATCATGGAATGCGGCAACCAGATTTCGCCGCAGCTCGTGTCGGGCCAGTTGCAGGGCGGCCTCGCGATGGGCATCGGCCATGCGCTGCATGAATACCTGCCGCTTTACGAGGACGGCCCCGGCAACGGCACGTGGAACTTCAACCGCTACCAGTTGCCGCGCGCATCCGACGTCGCGGTGTGGTCGCAGACGGGCGACATCCTGCCGCCGCTGTCCGAGACCGATCCGCCGAAGGGCGTCGCCGAAGTGGTGATGATCCCCGTCGTCGGCGCGATCGTGAACGGCATCGCGCACGCGATCGGCCATCGTTTCACCGACCTGCCGGTGACCCCGCAAAAGATTCAGGAGGTGCTCGCATGACGACCGCCCAAACCGCGGCTTCGGCCGCGAGCGCCAGCGCGGCTGCGACCGGCGCTTCCGAGCCGAGCGCGGCTTCGGCCGCACCGGCGTCCGCGCCGGCCGCAGCTCCGGCTGCCGTCGAGCGTCCGCTCGTCCGGTTTCAGCAGAAGCCGCTGTCGGTCAACATCAACGGCAAGTCCGTCGGCCCGATGCAGGTGCCCGAAGGGCTGATGATGATTGAGTTCCTGCACGAGTACGCAGGCCTCACCGGTTCGCGGCTCGGCTGCGGGCAGGGCATCTGCCATGCATGCGTCGTGATCGTCGACAAGCCGGACGGCACGAGCGAGGAAATGCGCACCTGCATTACCGGCGCGCACTTCTTCCACGGCCGCTCGATCCGCACGATCGAAGGCCACGCGAAGCGCAACGACGCGGGCGAAGTGGTCGAGCTGTCGCCGATCCAGCAGAAGTTTCTCGAGCACTTCAGCTTTCAGTGCGGCTACTGCACGCCGGGCTTCGTCAACGCGGCGACCGTGCTGATCGAGCGCCTGAAGCGCGAGCCGGTCGCGAAGGCCGACGTCGAACGCACGATCACCGACGCGCTCGACGCGCACATCTGCCGCTGCACGGGCTACGTCCGCTACTACGAAGCCGTGAAGGACGTGGTGCTGACGACGCCGGGACTCGTGAAGGACGCCGCATGAAACGCACATTCGCCCATCGTGTCGCGCTGGCCGCGGGCCTGCCCGCGCTCGCGGCGGCCTGCGCGCTGCTGCTCGCCGCCTGCGGCGGCCATGACGCGCCTGCGTCGAACGCGGCATCCGGCGCACCCGGTGCCGACCAGGTCGCGCGCGGCCGCTATCTCGTCAAGGCCGCCGACTGCGCGGCGTGCCACACCGCGAAGGACGGCGCGCCGTTCGCCGGCGGCGCGAAGCTCGATTCGCCGTACGGCACGTTCTACGGTTCGAACATCACGCCCGACAAGGATCACGGAATCGGCAGCTGGAGCGCGGATGACTTCCATGCCGCGCTGCACGACGGCAAGGCGCCGGGCAAGCGGCTGTATCCGTCGATGCCGTATACGTCGTACCGGCAGCTCACGCGCGCCGATACCGACGCGATGTATGCGTACCTGATGACGGTCAGGCCGGTCGCGCAGGAAAACCGTGCGCACGAGTTGAAGTTCCCGTACAACCTGCGCTTCGGCATGGCCGTGTGGGATCTGTTGTTCCTGAAGGACCGCCTGCCGGACGCGTCGGCCGGGCAATCCGCCGACTGGCAGCGCGGCCGTTATCTCGCGAACGCGCTCGGCCACTGCGCGGAATGCCACACGCCGCGCACGTTCACGGGCCAGCTCGACGGCGCGAAGCCGTTCGCGGGCGCCGTGCTCGGCCGCGTGGCCGCGCCCGACATCACACCGGCCGGCCTCGCCGCGCGCGGCTGGACGGGCACCGACCTGCAGACGTTCTTCGGCGTCGGCATCGCACCGCAAGGCTCGGCGTTCGGCGAGATGTATCCGGTCGTGCACCTGAGCACGCAAACCATGACGAAGGACGACCTGCGCGCGCTGTCCGTGTACCTGCTCGGCGACACGCCGCCCGCGCCGCAACCGGTGAAGCCGGTGTCGGCCGACGCCGCGCAGCTCGCGGCCGGCCGCTCGGTGTATCTCGCGGTGTGCGCGGGCTGTCACGGCTTCGACGGCGAAGGCAAGCCGCACGTTGCGGTGCCGATGAACGGCAACTCGACGGTGCGCCAGGGCGATCCGCGCAACCTGCTGGTCGCGATGCTCGACGGTATCGACGAGCAGAAGTTTGCCGGCTTCGAAAACCTGCAGCCGATGCCGGGTTTCGCGCACACGCTGAGCGACGACGAACTCGCCCAACTCGCGAACTACCTGCGCGCGACGTGGGGCGGCCAACCCGCGAGCGTCACGCCGGCCGATGTGAAGGCGATGCGTTAAGTCCAAGTCGTGCCGCAGGGCGGGGCGTCGCGCGCGATGCAGCCGGTTTCCGGTGCTCGCGCGCGATGCGTCGCCCGACTTTTCGAAGCGGTTCTTCAGTATTCTTCAGTAGCCGCCGCCACCTCCGCCACCGCCTCCGCTGCCTCCCGAACCGCCGCCGCCGTACCGGCTCATGCCCGGTCCTTGCGAACCGCCGCCGCCCGACTGCGTACATCCCGCCGACAGCACAAGCATTAGCGCCGCGATCAGCGCCGCGGCCAACGTTGTCGATTTCATTGCAATCTCCTTGCAGCGCGCAGGCCGCAGGACAGGCCGGTTCGCGTGAACCGCGCGTCTGCGCGATGAAGAAACGTCTCGGGCGAGCCGTTTATTCCATGCTTTTTGCGTATCGTCGCGGGCGATGGTGCCGGATCGGATGCGCCGCGCGATGCGTTGCTACACGCCGGACAAGGTGGGCGATATAAACGCAATCGCGACGCTCGATGCGATCGTGACGTCGGCCGTGATGTCGCACTGGCTGCATCGGCGGCTCGAACGCCGGCGATGAGCGAGAGGCGCCGTTCATCGGGTGCGTGACCGGTGAAGCGCATGAACCCGGCTAGCCGAACGGCACCGCGTGGCCGCGGTTGCGGCCCGCCATGCTTTCCTTTACGCGGATGCCGCCGCCGTGGCGGCGTCCGGTCAACGATAGACGAGATCGGCGCGGCGGTTTTGCGCCCACGAATCCTCGTCGTGGCCGAGCGCGACCGGCTTCTCCTTGCCGAGGCTGACTGCCTCGAGTTGCGTGCCCGGCACGCCGAGCGTTTCCAGGGCGCTCAACACGGCTTGCGAACGGCGTTGGCCGAGCGCGAGGTTGTATTCGGACGTCCCGCGTTCGTCGGTGTTGCCCTGGATCAGCACGCGCCGCGACGGATGGCCGCGCAGGTAGTCGGCGTGCGCCTGCAGCAGCGACTGGAATTCGGGCTTCACGGAGTACGCGTCGAAATCGAAATAGATGCTGCGCTTCGCGAGCGGGCTGTTCGGATTGTCGAGATCGTCGGCCGTCACCGTTGCGACGGCTTCGCTCGAGGGCGTCGGCGCCATGCCGGCATTCTCGGGTGTTTTCGCCGCGTGGTGGCAACCGGCCAGCAGTGCGACGGCTGCCAGGACCGCAAATCGGTTCGTTTTGCTCATCGTTCGTCTCCAGCGGTTGACTGCGTTGAAAGCGTGGTGCGTGCCATCTGCACGTACGTATCCGGCTACAACGGCGCGAAAAATCCGGCTTCGTCGGCGTGATGCAGGTTCGTAAGCCGGTGGTGCGCCATATGAAAGTTTGTTGCGCCCGGAGCGCCGAATCACGGCGCCGCTGCAAACAGATTAGGAAAAATGTCACAGCGCGACCAGTTTCTCCGCATTTTTTGCGCGGACGCGACAGTCCGGGGCGCATTCTTGCTCCCGCCGGCGGCGCGCGGTATGTGCTGCCGCAGCAAAAGGCCGCGCACGGGCGCGGCCTTTGCAACACGGGTCACCACGATCGAGCGGGGCTCGAAACGCGTGCCTTACGCAGTCGATGCAGCGGCGAAGCGCCGCGTCGTCAGAACTTGTGCCGCAACCCCAGTGCGACGACAACCTGGTTGCTGTTCGCCGAAGGCGTCAGCGTCCAGACGGTCGCGTTGAACGCGGGATTGCCGTTGCCGCCGCTCACGCTCTGGTAGACGCCTTCGAGATACGCGTCCGTGCGCTTGGACAGCGCATAGTCGGCCTGCGCGACGACCTGGTTCCACTTCGGGCGCGTCTGGCCCGTGCGCGTGTCGAAGCGGCCCATCGTGTACGTGTACGCGGCGGCGAGGCTCAACGCACGCGTGGCGAAGTAGCGCCCGTCGACCGTGAAGTTGTCGAACACCAGCGATTCGCCTTTCAGCGGCGCGATATTGCTGCCCTGGAGCACGCCCGTCACGCCGTCGGTGGTCGAGTGCGACCACGCGGCGCCGATCGAATGCGGCCCGAACGCATAACGGCCGGCCGTGGCCCAGATCTGCTGGTTGCCGCCCGTGATCGTCGCCGAGCCGTCGACAGTGCTCAGCGCGCCGTCCGGGTTCGGCGCATTGCGGTCGCGGCTGATCTTCAGGTAGCCGGCACCGAGCTTCAGCGGGCCGTTCGCATACGACAGCCCCGCGCTCCATGCCGCGTTGTTGGAGAACTGGCCGGCCGTGTTCGAGAAGCCGAACATCGCGCCGAACGTCAGCCCGTGGTACGTCGGGCTCGTGTATTTCACCGCGTTGTTGATGCGAAGGTTGCGGTTCGAATCGTCGTTGTCGTATGGATGGACCGCGAGGTTGCCGCCCCAGCCGGGGCCGGACGCGCCGAGCGGCGTCACGAAGTCGAGGATCAGGTCGTACTGGCGGCCGAACGTCAGCGTGCCGGCGGTCTTCGAGCTCACGCCGATCCAGGCCTGGCGGCCGAACATGTCGACGCCTTTCTGCGACAGCTTGCCGGTGGTGCCCGAGAAGCCGTTTTCGAGCGTGAAGACCGCGGCCATGCCGCCGCCGAGATCCTCGCGGCCGCGCAGCCCCCAGCGCGACGCGTTCAGTGCGCCGCTCGTCATCGCGACGCTGCCGCTGCCGGGCGAGCCGGCGCCCTGCGTGCGCTGGTTGGTCGAGTAGGTGATCGACGTGTCGATCAGGCCGTACAGCGTCACGCTGCTCTGTGCGTGCGCGATGCCCGGCGCGAAGCCGGTCAGGCATGCGGCAATGACGGTCCCCGCGACGCGCGCGCCGGCATGCTTGTTCATCTGGTAGGAATGCATAGGAGTTTTTATCGTTGGTCCGGCGCGGTCGCCGGCGGGTCGCGCCGGCGTGCTGGCCGACGGATCGAGCGGCCATTATTGGAGATCGTGCGACGGTCGATTAAGGCGTTGCACAGGAAAGGTCCTCTGCAAAATCGCGCAGAATCGCGGCGTGTCGGTGTTGGGGATTCAGTCGGAAGCGGTGGGGCGTGTGGTGCAGGAGGGCGTGTGTCGTGGCTTCGCCGACGCGTTTCAGATTCAGTTTCAGTGTGACGCCGAGCGGTTCACGCGGTCGGCGCGTGATCGACTGTCGAACGATTAACGGCGTGCAACCGGAAGTGCAGCTTCGACGCCACCGCTTCGATACGCTGCACGAACGGCGATCGCTTTGGCTTCGATCGCTTCCGGCGACGGGCAGAGTCTCAGGCGAACGGTAACGTCAGCCCTTGATGGACTCGCCCGCCCGTCGCTGCAGACGATAAGCCAGTGGCGCACGGGTAATGCCGAGCGTGCGCGCAGCTGACGACAGGTTGCCGTTGGCGTGCCGCACTGCCTCTTCCAGTAGTTGCTGTTCCAGCGCGGGCAACGATGTGCCGCTGCCTCGCATGTGCCGGCTCCAGCCGTCGACCAGGTCCAGCAGCGTCTCGGGATAGGGCGCGGGCGTGTCGCCGTGCCGTTCCGAGGCCAGCGTGGCTACCTCGCCGGCGATGGCCAGCGACAGCAGCGTGCTGACGTTCATTGCCGTGTACTTCCGCATCCAGATCGGCAATGCGCCGCTCGCGTTCTACCTGCCGTCGAAATTCGCCGCTACGATGGGCTCCCAGATCGATGGAAAGATCGGTCTGCTGCTGATGATTCCCTGGCTGTGCACGATCGCCGCGATGATCGTCGCGACCCGCTTCGCGGATCGTCGCGACAATCATCTGCAGGTCGCAGCCGGCATGCTGACGGTCGGGATCCTCGCGTTCGCGTCGCTGTCCGTGATCGATACGCCGGTGCTGACCTTGCTCGCATTCTGTATCGCGATTCCGGGCCTTGTCGCGTGCCAGCCGGTGTTCTGGTGCCTGCCGACACGCTATCTCGGCGGGACGGGCGCGGCGAGCGGCATCGCATCTCGTGGTGGGGCTGCAGTGCGGCGGCTCCGACGGATACTCGGGCATCTCCGCGAATCCCGCGCTGGGTGCGGCGGTCGACCGCCTGATACGCCAGGGCGGCACCGCGATACTCTCCGAGATTGCCGGCGGTTTGCGGTGCGTCGAAAAGCGGACATCCGAACTTGGCCGGAATCGGGCATTTGAACCTGGCGACGGTAATCAGATCCAGTTGCCCGCGGAATAACGAGTTTCTCGGGTGGTCGCCTGTTGCACGTCAGTTCACTTCAATCTATTGCGATCATCTCAGGCGAGGTGCGTAACAGCTCGGTTTCCCAGGAGACGCTCCATGCAGCGTCGACGTAGCATGCAATCGCAAGCCGACCGCATGACTTCATCTCTGCCGGGAAGTTGATCGTGGATGCGTCGGCTTCCGGGTGGCTCGCAGGCACCGACGTCGAATTCGATTTCGTCAACTTGTAATTGAAGAACAGAGAATTTCTCGTTTTTGTTGAATTCCGCGAATTGTAAACAAAAATAAAAATTCATCCGTGAATTCAGAGTGCTTAATGCACGCCGGATGAGTCAATTCAATCAGTAATATCAATCATCATGCGAAGCCGAATGGCGGGCGTATGATGCATCGTTCCGATCGCCCGAATTCAAATAATGCGAACAGTGTTGCTGCGATCGCCGCAGCGACATGAATACTCGCGGCAAATTCGTTTCATAAATGGTCGACCGGAAATATCACTGCAGTCTCAAGCGCATCCACCTTTGCATGTCGCGTGTGTAAGGGGAGAAGTCCGGTCGCCGGTGAGGTTGTCATGAAAATTCAAAGGAGACCGCCGCTCCCGTGACAAAAAGGGGATGCCCTTTCAAGGGTCAACGGGGAATCCATCTTGAAACTCACCACACGCGAGATGGTCGTGTTGGGTCTGGTTGCGAAAGGCCTGACCGACCGTGAAATCGCGGCCGAACTGGTCTTTTCCGTATCAACCGCGCGCAAGCATCGTGAAAATCTGCTCAACAAATTCGGCTTCCGGAAATCCGCGCAGCTGACCATTCGCTATTTCATTCTCTTTCCCGACGTGCTCAAAAAAACGACGCCTCGCGTCGTGCCGACCCGTTCTCGCCGCGCGAACGCGAAGTACTGAAACTGCTTGCGGACGGCATGAGCGACAAGCAGGTCGCCCGTGCACTGGGCATCAGTGACCAGACCGCCCGCAAGCATCGCTCGCATCTTCTCGGGAAGACGGCTTCTACCAATATCTGCGCGCTGCTCCATACGGCCGTGCTTTCCGGCTGGCTCACCGAGCCATTTTTCGTTCCGCCGTCCGGCTCGCAATGACAACAACGCATACCGCATTTGCCGAATGGAGCCGGCAGGACCCGCCTCGCAGAATTGACCTGCCGATTCCTCCGATGTTTGCTTCGACGCACGCGTCCTGAGTCGATGGAAGCATCGCCGGCCGGCATGTGAACGGCGCGCATGACGCACCACTTGCGGCTTGTGCGCCGACTCTTTCCTCTTGATCCAGGACTTGAAAATGACTCATGTACACCATGCATTGCCGGGGGTACCGCACACGGTCACGGGACACATTCCGGCTTACGCGTCGACCGTGGCGCAAGGTGCGTTCGCGCCGCAGGGCGTGGGCGGGGCCATCGTCGGCACCGCGGCGCCGATGATCGGCGAACTGCTCGGCCGACTCGGCGGCCTGCTGCCGTTTGCTGCGCAGCCCCAAG
>NZ_JAOTQT010000022.1:0-115785 GCF_025685725.1 Burkholderia sp. BKH01
GCCGCAAACAGCTCGACGTGCGCGCGCGGCCGGGCGGCGCGCTCGGCCTCGCGCGCGAGCGCGGCTTCGCGCTCGGTGACGCCCGGCACCTGCAGCCGCAGCTTCTTCACCATCGCGCGCCCCGTGTGCGGCATGAACGCGACCTTGCGCGGGTGCACGCCCTGCAGGTCTTCCGCCGTGATGCGGATGCGTTCGAGCGCGAGGTAGCGGCGCACGAAATCCGCGTTGCGATCGCCGATGTTGATGGTCGTCATCCCGGCCAGCACGGCCGCGCCGCCGAACACCTTCGCCTCGATGCGCTCGCGGCGCCCGCCGGCCTTGATCAACTCGTTGATCAGCACTTCCATCGCGTACGCGCCGTAGCGCATCGATTCGGACGCGGCCGCGCCCGGATCGGTGCCGTCGTCGGGCAGCATGAAGTGGTTCATCCCGCCGATGCCCGCGTACGGGTCGTGCAGGCACGCGGCGACGCACGAGCCGAGCACGGTCATCAGCACCATGTCCTCGGACGTCGTGTAGAACTCGTTCGGCAACAGCTTCACGCCGGGACGGCCGAAGTGGTTGTCGAAATAGCGATTGGTCGCGATCGGCAGTGCGCTCATCCGCGATCTCCATAGGCGTCCGCGGCACGCGCGGGCACGCGCGGCGGCATGGCAGCCGCCGCGGGCACCTGCGCGCCACGCGGCCGCGCACCCTGCGCGGCGTCGCGAGTCAGTTCGTACACCGTCTGCCCGCGCAGCCGGAACGCCTGCGTGACGTACGTGAAGTTTTCCGAATGGCCGGCAAACAGCAGCCCGCCCGGCTTCACGAGCGGCTCGAAGCGCGACAGCACCTGCCCCTGCGTCGGCTTGTCGAAATAGATCATCACGTTGCGGCAGAAGATCGCATCGAACGGCTTCGCGATCCCGTAGTCCGCATCGGTCAAATTCAACTGCTCGAAGCGGATCATCGCGCGCAACTCGGGGCGCACCTTCACGCGGCCGGCCTGCGCGCCCGTACCCTTCAGGAAAAAGCGCTTCAGCCGCTCGGGCGACAGGTGCTTGACCTGGTCGTACGTATAGATGCCGGCTTCCGCCTTCGCGAGCACCTGCGTGTCGAGATCGGTCGCGAGGATCGACGCGCCGCGCGCTGCCGATTCGCCGAGCGCCTCGATCAGCGTGATCGCGATCGAGTACGGCTCCTCGCCGGTCGATGCCGCCGAGCACCACACCGACACGGGCGCCGGCCGCCCCTTCACGAACGTCGACAGGATCGGGAAGTGGTGCGACTCGCGGAAGAACGCGGTCAGGTTCGTGGTCAGCGAATTGGTGAACGCTTCCCACTCGAGCGGATCGTCCTCCTGCTCGAGCAGGTCGAGGTAGTCGCGGAACGTGTCGAGGCCGCGCGCGCGCAGCCGCCGCGCGAGACGGCTGTACGCCATGTCGCGCTTGTGCTCGGACAGCGAGATCCCCGCGCGTTGGTGGATCAGCGCGCGGATGCGTGCGAAATCCGCGCCCGTGAACGCGAAGTCGCGCCCCGGCTCGCCCGCGCGAGGCGAGGCATCCGGTGCATCGGGTCGAAACGGCGCGCGCGCGTTCGGCATGGCTTAGAAGGTCTCCCAGTCGTCGTCGGACGTGCCGGCCGCGGCCAGCGCCGGCTTCTCGCCGTTCAGCGCGGGGCGCACGAGCGCGGGCTTCGCGGCCGGCTTGTCCGCCGGGGCGGCCGCCGACTTCGCGAGACGCGGCCCGTAGCCGCCTGCAGCGGCGCCGCGGGACGCGGGTGCTTCCTTCTGCGCGCGCGCACCGGCGTCGGCCGCGCGCTTCGATTGGCTCGCGCCCGCCGCGGCCGGCGTGGCCGCATGCGACGCCGGCGCGGCGCGCCGTGCCGGTTGTGCGGCAGCCTGCGGTGCCGGCAGCGCGGCGACCGGCGCGGCGTCGTGACGCGGCTCCGACGGCAGTGCCGCCGGCTCGTGCGCGACCGGCCGCGCGACGCCGCGCGCCGGCGCGAGCACGATGCCGCCCGCCACGCGCCAGGCCGACACGATCGTCTTCATCTGACGCGTCTGCTCCTCGAGCGACGCGGCCGCGGCGGCGGCCTGCTCGACGAGCGCCGCGTTCTGCTGCGTGACCGAATCCATCTGGCCGACCGCACGGTTGACCTGCTCGATGCCGGTCGACTGCTCTTCCGACGCGGCGCTGATCTCGCCCATGATGTCGGTCACGCGGCGCACGGCCTGCACGATCTCGTCCATCGTCGTGCCCGCACGCGCGACGAGCGCCGACCCGCTGTCGACCTTCCCGACCGAATCGCCGATCAGCTGCTTGATTTCCTTCGCGGCGCTCGCGCTGCGCTGCGCGAGCGAGCGCACCTCGCCCGCGACCACCGCGAAGCCGCGGCCCTGTTCGCCGGCCCGCGCGGCCTCGACCGCCGCGTTCAGCGCGAGGATGTTGGTCTGGAACGCGATGCCCTCGATCGTGCCGATGATGTCGACGACCTTGCCCGAGCTTGCCGCGATGTCCTGCATCGTCGACACGACCTGGCCGACCACCTCGCCGCCCTGCGTCGCGATGTCCGACGCGTTCACCGCGAGCTGGCTCGCCTGCCGCGCGTTCTCCGCGTTCTGCCGCACGGTGCCCGTCAGCTGCTCCATGCTCGATGCGGTTTCCTGCAGCGACGCGGCCTGCTCCTCGGTGCGCTGCGACAGGTCGATGTTGCCGGTCGCGATCTCGCGCGCGCCGACGTCGATCGATTCGGTGCCCCGATGCACGGACTGCACCATCGTCGTGACGGCGTCCTGCATCCGCTTGATGCCGCCGAACAGGCGCCCCATCTCGTTCGTGCTGGACACGTTCACCGGCTGCGTGAGGTCGCCGCCGGCGATCCGCTCGAAGTGCGCGATCGCGTCCTCGAGCGGCTTCACGATCAGCCCGCGCATCGCGAAGCGGATCGCGATCACGACGACGAACGCGATCGCGATGCCGGCCGCGATCAGCGCGACCATCAGCGAGATCTGCGTCTGCGTCGTGGCCTGGCGCTCTTCCGCGCGCTTCTGCAGCGACGCGACCACGGCCGACGCAGCCTGGTCGTATGCGACGAACATCGGGCTGATCTTGGTGTCGGCGACCGCGTGGTACGCGGCCATGTCGCCCGCGCGCGCGGCCGCGAATTCGGGCTCGACGCCTTCCTTCACGATCGTCGTATAGCGTGCGGTGAGCTCGTCGACGAGCGCCTGCTCGACACCGAGCTTCGGCGTCGACTGGAACGCCTGCCAGTTCTGGTTCGACTTCGCGTACAGCTCCTGTGCGCGATCGAGCACCTTGCCCGCCTCGGCCGTGTTGCCGGCCTCGGTCAGCGAACGGAAGCGGTCGAGCGATACGCGCGTGCGCAGCAGGTACGACGACGTGTCGTCGAGCGCATGGATCGCCGGCAGGTCGACGTGCGCGATCTCGTCGAGCGAGCGGCTCGCGTGATCGAGCGCGTAGAGGCCGAGCCCGCCGACCGCGGCGGCCAGGCACACGAGGATGAGTCCGACCGCCGTGAGCGTCGTGCGGATCGACCAGTTATGCAACATTGCAGATTCTCCCGAAATTCCTGCGCGCGCGGCGCATTTAACCGCCGAGCGCCTCGATCAGCGCCATTTCACGGCTCGACATCAGCTTCTCGATGTCCATCAGGATCAGCATCCGGCCGTCGACCGTGCCGAGGCCCGTCAGGTACTCGGTCGTCAGCGTCGCGCCGAACTCCGGCGCCGGCATGATCTGGTCGGTCTGCAGCGTCAGCACGTCCGACACGCCGTCGACCACCATCCCGACCACGCGATGCGCGACGTTCAGGATGATCACGACGGTCTGGTGGTCGTACTCGACGCGGCCGAGATGGAACTTGATCCGCATGTCGACGATCGGCACGATGATCCCGCGCAGGTTGATCACGCCCTTGATGAAATCCGGCGCGTTCGCGATGCGCGTGACGCTGTCGTAGCCGCGGATTTCCTGCACTTTCAGGATATCGATCCCGTATTCCTCGTCGCCGAGCGTGAACACGAGGAATTCCTGGCCCGTCGCGTCGCCGTGTTCCGCGTCGCGGCGGCTGGTTGCCGCGTTCGCCGCGGCCGGATTGATCATTTGGACTTCAGCAGACACTTTTGCCCCCAATCGGTTGTATGGCGAGAGTTAGACCATCGCGAGCTCGGCGCCGGCACGGGCGCCGTGCATCGCACGGGTTTCGCGGTTCAGCGCCGCGACGTCGACGATCAGCGCGACGCTGCCGTCGCCGAGGATGGTCGCCGCCGAGATGCCGTGCACCTTGCGGTAGTTGGTTTCGAGGTTCTTCACGACCACCTGCTGCTGGCCGACCAACTCGTCGATCAGCATCGCGAAGCGGCGCCCCTCGGTTTCCATGATCGTGACGATCCCCTGCGTCGGGTCGGTGCGCGCGTCCTCGACCGAGAACACCTCGTGCAGCGCGACCAGCGGCAGGTATTCGCCGCGCACGCGCACCACGCGCTCGCCGTTGCCGACCGTGTAGATGTCGTCGTTCGACGGCTGCAGCGACTCCATCACGAAGTTCAGCGGCAGGATGAAGATCTCGCTGCCGACCTTCACGGACATCCCGTCGAGGATCGCGAGCGTCAGCGGCAGCACGATCCGCGTGGTCGTGCCGCGGCCGGCCTGCGACGTGATCTCGACGTGGCCGCCCATCGACTGGATGTTGCGCTTCACGACGTCCATCCCGACGCCGCGGCCCGACACGTCGGTCACTGTCTCGGCGGTCGAGAAGCCGGGCGCGAAGATCAGGTTCCACACCTCTTCGTCGCTGATGTTGTCGGACACCTGCATGCCCTGCTTCGCGGCCTTCGCGAGGATCCGTTCGCGGTTCAGGCCCGCGCCGTCGTCGCTGACCTCGATCACGATGTTGCCGCCGTGATGCGCGGCCGACAGCACGAGCTGGCCGACCGCGTCCTTGCCGGCGGCGACGCGCTTGTCGACCGTTTCGATCCCGTGGTCGAGGCTGTTGCGCACGAGGTGCGTGAGCGGGTCGATGATCCGTTCGATCAGGCTCTTGTCGAGTTCGGTCGCCTGGCCGAACGTGACGAGCTCGACCTGCTTGCCGAGCTTGCCGGCGAGGTCGCGCACGAGCCGCGGGAAGCGGCTGAACACGTAGTCCATCGGCATCATGCGGATCGACATCACGGCTTCCTGCAGGTCGCGCGCGTTGCGCTCGAGCTGCGCCATCCCGTTGAACAGGCGGTCATGCAGCGCCGGATCGAACGCGCTCGCCGTCTCCGCGAGCATCGCCTGCGTGATCACGAGTTCGCCGACGAGGTTGATCAGCTGGTCGACCTTCTCGACGCCGACGCGGATCGAGCTGCCTTCGGCGCCCGATGCGGCCGCGGCGGCCGGACGCGGGCGCTTGTCGTCGTGATGCGCGGCGGCCGGCGCCGCGTGTTCGGCCTGCGGCTGCTGGGGTTGCTGCTGCGGTTGTGCCGTTGCGGCAGCCGCGGCCGGCTCGACCGTTGCGGGAGCCTGCGCCGGTGCGGCCGGTTGCGGCGCGGCGGCCTGCGGCACGAATACCTCGACCCGCGCGGGCTGCGCGGCGGCGGCCGGTGCCGCGGCGTCCTGCGCGGCAGCCGGTGCCGCCGGCGCGGCCGGCGCCGTGCCACGCGCGATGCGGATCTGGCTTTCGTCGATCACGAAGCAGCACACGGCGACGATGTCGTCGGACGGCACGTCCGATTCGAGCCACAGCGTCAGGTCGGCGCCCGCTTCCTCGCGGCTGACGATCCGGCCGAGGTTGCCGAGCTCTTCGCTGAGCAGCTCCCGGTCCTTCGCGTCGACACCCACCAATGTGATCTTCAGGTGCGGGCCGTCTTCGCCCGCGTCGGCCGCCGGATGCGCAGCCGCGACGGCCTGCTCGACCACATGATCGGGCGCACGATCGCCGCCGGCGGCGGGCTCCGCGGCCGGGGCAACCGGTGCAGCCGGTGCGGCCGCAGCAGCGACCGGCGCGGCAGGCGCCGCCGCAGCGGCCGCCGGCGCGCCCGCGCCGCTCTCGGCCTTCAGCCGTTCGAGCTTCGCGCAGATCGTCGCGGCGGCTGCCGCGTCCGGTTCGGCGCTCGCGCGGTAGTCCACGAGCTGGTCGGACAGCACGTCCTTGGTCTCGAGGAACGCGTCGATCATCTCCTTGGTCAGCGTCAGCTCATGGTTGCGCGCGCGGTCGAGCAGCGATTCGAGGATGTGCGTCGTATCGGTCAGCGCGGAAAAGCCGAACGTCGCCGCGCCGCCCTTGATCGAATGCGCGGCGCGGAAGATCGCGGCCAGGTCCTCGGGGTCGGGCGAGTCGACGTCGAGGTTCAGCAGAAGCTGCTCCATCTGCGCGAGCAGCTCGTCCGCTTCGTCGAAAAAGGTCTGGTAGAACTGCGTGATATCGAGAGTCATGCCCGGTCACCGGTTGGATTCGTCGCGTTCATTTCAGGAAGCAGCCGGCTCGGACAGCGTCGCGACCAGGTCGACCAGCACGACCGGATCGATCGGCTTCTCGATCCAGCCGGTCGCGCCCGCGTCGCGCGCGGCGTCCTTGAAGGCATCGCTGCCCTCGGTCGTCAGCACGAGGATCGGCGTGTTCGCATACGCGGTCAGCTTGCGCAGCGCGGCGATCACCTCGAGCCCGTTCTTGCGCGGCATGTTCTGGTCGGTCAGCACCAGGTCGTACGGCGCGGTCGCGGCCATGTCGAAGCCGGCTTCGCCGTCCGGCGCCACCGTCACGTCGTAGCCGGCCTGCGCAAGCGTTGCCTGCAGCAGCGCACGCATGGTCGCGGAGTCGTCGATGGCGAGAATGGTTCGGATCATGTCTGTCTCGGAATCGTGGAAACGTCAGGGTTTCGGCGCCACGGCGGCGGCGCTCGCAACGACCGGACGCGCGGCCGGCGACGGGCCGGCGAGCTGCTGCGCGAGCAGCTTCGAGCCCGCCGCATCGGCCGACAGCGTCGTGGTCGTCGCGTCGTCGCGCATCAGCGCTTCTTCGGATTTGCGGTTCAGCACGATCACGCTGATCCGGCGGTTTTCCGGATCGAGCGGGTCGGCCTTGTTCAGGTTCTGCGTCGACGCGAGGCCGAGCACGCGCAGCACTTTCGCCTCGTCCATGCCGCCGGAAATCAACTCGCGGCGCGACGCGTTCGCGCGGTCGGCCGACAGCTCCCAGTTGCTGTAGCCGCCCTCGCCGCCCGCGTACGGCACGGCGTCGGTGTGGCCCTGGACGATGATCCGGTTCGGCACGTCGTTCAGCGTCTTGCCGATTTCGCGCAGGATGTCGCGCATGTACGGCTCGACGTGATCGCTCGACATCGCGAACATCGGCCGCTTCTGCGTATCGACGATCTCGATGCGCAGCCCCATCAGCGTCGAGTCGATGCGGATCTGCTGCTTGAACTGGCGCAGCGTCGGGTTGGCTTCGATCGCTGCCATCAGCTTGATCTGCAGGTCGTGCAGGCGCGCCTGCTCGAGCCGCTCGATCGAACCCTGCGCCTGCGCTTGCGCATGCTCGTCGACCGGCTTCGCGACGCGCTCGGCGAGCGACGTCGTGCCGTCGGTGCGGCGCAGCGTGCCGGCGTCGGTGCTCGACAGGTCGCGGCCGCCGCCGTTGATGATGCTGGAGTCCTGCGAGTTGCGATCGCCGCTGCCGAACAGCGCGGCCTTCAGCGGCGTGTTGAAGTATTCGGCGATCCCCTTCAACTGCACCGGCGTGACCGAGCTCAGCAGCCACATCAGCAGGAAGAACGCCATCATCGCGGTCATGAAATCCGCGTACGCGAGCTTCCATGCGCCGCCGTGGTGGCCCTTCTTCGCCGGGGCCACCCGCTTGACGACGATCGCGCGATCCTTGCTTTTGCTCATCGGTCGCTCCGCGTCACTTCGCCTTCACGCGGCGCACGTGCTCTTCGAGCTCGGAAAACGACGGCCGCTCGGTCGAGAACAGCACCTTGCGGCCGAACTCGACCGCGATCGCCGGCGCATAACCGTTCAGCGTCGCGAGGATCGTCACCTTGATGCACTGGAACATCTTGGTCGACTCGGCGACGCGCTGCTCCGCGAGGCTCGCGAGCGGCCCGATCAGCCCGTACGACAGCAGGATCCCGAGGAACGTGCCGACCAGCGCCTGCGCGATCATCGCGCCGAGCACCGCGGGCGGCTTGTCCGCGGACGCCATCGTGTGCACGACGCCCATCACGGCCGCGACGATGCCGAACGCCGGCATCGCGTCGCCGACGCGCATCAGCGCGTGCGCCGGGCCTTCGCCTTCCGCGTGGTGCGTCTCGATCTCCTCGTCCATCAGGCTCTCGATCTCGAATGCGTTCATGTTGCCGCCCACCATCAGGCGCAGGTAGTCGGTCAGGAATTCGACGATGTGGTGATCGGCGAGGATCTTCGGGTATTGCGTGAAGATCGGGCTCTTTTCCGGATCGTCGATATCGGCCTCGAGCGTCAGCGTGCCTTCCTTGCGCGCCTTCGCGAGCAGCACGTACAGGAGCGCCATCAGCTCCATATAGACGTCCTTCGTGTATTTCGAGCCCTTGAAGAGCGTCGGCAGCACGCGCAGCGTGGCCTTGATGGTCTTGCCACCGTTGCCGAGGATGAATGCGCCGACGCCGGCGCCCACGATCATCAGGATCTCGACGGGCTGGATCAAGGCGCCCAGATGCCCGCCTGCCAGCGCATAACCGCCGAAGACGGACAACAGCGTCACGAGTGTTCCCACGATAATCAGCACTGCCTGTCCCTCATGAAAGACCGGCGGGAAGATCGCCGTTAAACAGGTTTACGGCAGTCGGCAGGAAAACTTTCGCGGCCGCCCGGCAGCCGCCCGACGGTGTTTACCAGCAATTGGCAGACGGTTCGCGCGGCCCGCGGCAGCCGCCCGCGCCCCGCCCGGCGGCGCTCAGGCCGCGGCGGCGGCCAGTTCGGCACGCGCGGCGGCGGCCTTGCGGGTCTTGCCCGCGCGCGACGGCGGCTGGCACAGGCCGCAGACGAAACCTTGATGCGGATCATGCGCATGGGCGACGAAGTGGCCGCCGCAGCGCGTGCACGGGGTCATCTGCAGCATCCCCGAATCGAAGAAGCGCACGAGCGTCCACGCGCGCGTGAGGCTCAGCGCGGCCTCGTCGCCGGACAGGTTCACGTGCTCCTGATAGAGCCGGTACGCCTTCACGATCGACTGGATCGGCTCGCAGCGGCCGTGGTCCTGCATGAACCGGTAGATGTTGTAGAACAGCGACGAGTGGATGTTCGGCTGCCACGTCATGAACCAGTCGGTCGAGAACGGCAGCATCCCCTTCGGCGGCGACGCGCCCTTCAGTTCCTTGTACAGCTTGATCAGACGGTCCCGCGACAGGCTCGTCTCCGCCTCCAGCAACTGCAGCCGGGCGCCCAGTTCGATCAGTTCGATGGCGAGGGTGATTTCCTTCACCTCGATCACGACGCTTTTGCTTGCCATGGTGAAAACCGTCCGCTTGACGTTGTTCGGATGAATGGCCAATACGCTGCCGGCCGGCGCGGCACGCCGGGACAAACGCAAGGCGGGATGGATCAGCGGACGCCTTCGACCTGCTGCCCGGCCATCAGGATGGCCGAGTGGGCGTGCGCGACGACGTCGCTGCGGCCTTTGTCGGCGAGCGACGACAGCAGCGCGTGATCGTCGAAGCGGAAGCGGCACAGCATCTGGTTCGACGCGGCGAGTTTCACGGTCTGTGCGAGCGTGAGGTTCGCGAGCACGTCGGCCAGTTCCTGCGAAACTCCCATGCGGAACATGCCCATCGCCTTGTCTTCCCGCAACAGGCGTTGCGCGAGGAGGAGGTACGACAGGTTGACCTCTTTGATCTCACTGAGCATTTCGCTGGTAGCGCTCATGATTCCCCCGTTAAAAAGCTTTGCTTTGGCCATTCATGTTATGGAAACGTTTGCTCGATCACGGCCCTCTCGGCGCTCGGTCGGCACGTTTATAGTCTTACAGGGCGAATTCTGGCCAAACGGGATTTATGTCGGTATCAGCGAAGTGGCGTATGCCATGCAGGATTTGTCTGTAAACCGTGTAGGAATTTTTCCGACAAGGCGAATTGAAAGGGGGCAATCAGGAAAGCGGGGCGGTAGCGCGGATTCGGCTGCGAGGGGTCCGACTGCCGCCGCGCGGTGGCGGAAGGCTTGCCGGCAAGGCTGCCGGCATTCGGATCGGTAAAAATTATAGTGGTTTTTCACGATAGCGCAACAATAGTTGAGTCTATCTCGATTCATGTTTCCGGGCCCTTTTTCTCGGGGTTTTCGCGTATTTCATCGTGTAACAAGCCTTAAGTGTTTGAAAAAACACTCGAACCCCTCAGGGCGATATCGATAATGGACTCCAATGGGCGGCGGCGCGAGCCGTGCCGGCCCGCCCCGCAGCTTGCCGTCCGGCGCCCCGCGCACCCCGCCCAGGGCCCGGCCACGTACCGCCAACAGCGTGCGTCGGCGAGTTCCGCAACCTTGTACGGGATCCACATCGGCGCCGCGGCGCACACGGATCGACATCGGAGAACACCCATGCGAATTGCCCAGATCGCGCCGCTTTACGAAGCCGTTCCGCCGAAACTCTACGGCGGCACCGAGCGTGTCGTGTCCTACCTCACCGAGGCGCTCGTCGAACTCGGGCACGATGTGACGCTGTTCGCCAGCGGCGACTCCGTCACGTCGGCTCGCCTCGAGGCGGCCTGGCCGCGCGCACTGCGGCTCGACCCGTCGATCCGCGATTCGATGGCGCCCCACATGCGGCTCCTCGAACAGGTCGCCCGCGTCGCGCACGAATTCGACGTGCTGCACTTCCACCTCGACTACCTGCCGTTCCCGCTGATGTCGCGCCTCGACACGCCGTACGTGACGACGCTGCACGGCCGCCTCGACCTGCCGGAGCTGCAGCCCGTGTTCGACGCATTCCCGGACGCGCCGGTCGTGTCGATCTCGAACAACCAGCGCAAGCCGCTGCCGCAGGCCGCGTGGGCCGGCACCGTGTATCACGGGCTGCCCGACACGCTGCTCACGCCGCAGCCGGGCGTGAAACCCGAATACCTCGCGTTCCTCGGCCGGATCTGCCCCGAAAAGCGCGTCGACACGGCGATCCGGATCGCCGCGCAAAGCGGGCTGCCGCTGAAGATCGCCGCGAAGGTCGACAAGGCCGACGCCGACTATTTCAAGGAAGTGATCGAGCCGTTGCTCGGCCAGGCGCACGTCGAATTCATCGGCGAGATCAACGAAGCGCAGAAGCCCGCGTTCCTGTCCGGCGCGAAGGCGCTGCTGTTCCCGATCGACTGGCCGGAGCCGTTCGGCCTCGTGATGATCGAGGCGATGGCGTGTGGCACGCCGGTCGTCGCGTTCAACCGCGGCTCGGTGCCGGAAGTGATCGAGGACGGTGTGACCGGCTTCATCGTCGAGGACGTGCAGGGCGCGGTCGGCGCGCTGCACCGGATCGACAGCCTGTCGCGCACCGCGATCCGCGAACGTTTCGATACCCGTTTCAGCTCGAAGGCAATGGCGCGGCGTTATGTCGAGACTTACGAATCGCTTTGCACGGCGACCGGACAACCGGCATTGCGCCGGGTCGCGGGCGCCTGACGCGGAAATCCGCGTCGAAATATTCGGTAAAATCCGCGCCGAAATCGGCGCGCAAAACCGCAAAACAAAAGAGCCGCATCGACGATGCGGCTCTTTCTATTTGAGCTTGCAGTCATTCGATCAGGAATCGATCGCGGTTTTTCCCGACGATCCAATTCGGCGGTTTGCCGCGCCCGCTCCAGGTCGCGCCGGACTTCGGATCACGGTATTTCGGGGGCAGCGGCGCCTTCTTCGGCGGGCGGCCGCGCCGCGCTCGCTCCGCGAAGCCCAGGTCCTGGGCCGTCAGGCCGTATTCGGCAATCATTCGCTGGACGTCGGCAATCACCGCCGCCACTTCCTGGCGACGCACATCGTCCGCCTGGGCCTGCAGATCGGCGATCTGCGCCTTGAGTTTCGCGTATTGAGACATTTTTCGACTCCCCTTTTCGATGATGCGGCCCCGGCGAATCCGGCCGGGACACAAACATCCGTTACGTCATCCGCACTGCCGCCCTACCCTTCGAAATAAATGCTGTCATCTTTAACCAATTCGGCTATATCGAGAATGCGGACTTATTCTAATAAAAGGTCTTCGTCAACCATTCAAATTTAACAATCGTTGACCCTCCCGGACCCGATTCATTTCCTATAATCCAGACCAATTCCGGGCGACGAAATAAATCCGTCGCGTCGTCCGGTTGTCTTCAACCCACTTGGACGAGGTCCTTACATGAATCTTTCTCAGCGTCTCGCTGCAGAGGTATTCGGCACGTTCTGGCTGGTGCTCGGCGGGTGCGGAAGCGCCGTGCTGGCCGCCGCCTTTCCGGGCCTCGGCATCGGCTTTGCCGGCGTCGCACTTGCCTTTGGCTTGACCGTGCTGACGATGGCATTCGCGATCGGCCACATTTCGGGTTGCCACCTGAATCCGGCGGTGAGCGTCGGCCTGACGGTCGCCGGCCGCTTCCCCGCACGCGATCTCGCGCCGTACATCGTCGCGCAGGTTGTCGGCGCGACGCTCGGCGCGTTCGTGCTGTACCTGATCGCGACCGGCAAGCCCGGCTTCGACGTCGTCGGCAGCGGCTTTGCGACGAACGGCTTCGGCGAGCGCTCGCCCGGCCACTACTCGCTGGCTGCGGCGTTCATCTGCGAAGTCGTGATGACGGGCTTCTTCCTGTTCGTGATCCTCGGCGCAACCGACAAGCGCGCGCCGGCCGGCTTCGCGCCGATCGCGATCGGCCTGTGCCTGACGCTGATTCACCTGATCTCGATTCCGGTCACCAACACGTCGGTGAACCCGGCGCGCTCAACCGGCCCGGCACTGTTCGTCGGCGGCGACGCGATCGGCCAGCTCTGGCTGTTCTGGGCGGCACCGCTGATCGGCGCGGTACTCGCCGGGATCATCTACCCGCTGGTCGCGGGGCGTAACGACGCCGTCGACCTGCTGCCGGCATCGGCTCGCACAATCGAATAAGACACTACGGGGTCACGCGAGCAGAACAGCGAGCCTCACGCTGTCGAAGAACATCGAGGCAGGCAATTTCAACGGGCGCCCTTGGCGCCCGTTTTTCATTGCAGTTCGGGAAGCGCGCCCGGGTCGTTCGCTCAGGAAGCGGCGACGTTGTCCTCGAGCGAGAACAGCGTGCGCAGGTGGCGGGCGACGCCCGCATCGAAGTTGTTGCCGATCCGCGGGATGTGCGGCAGCCGCGCGACCAGGCCGGGATTCGCGTTGTTCATCATGAACGCGTGACCGGCGGTTTCGAGCAGGTCGATGTCGTTCATGTTGTCGCCGAACGCGATGCAGTGGCCGGTGTCGACGCCGAGCCGCGCGAGCACGGTACGCAACGCGCGGCCCTTCGACACGTTCGCGGTCATCACTTCGAGACAGTCGGGCAGCGAGTACGTGACGTACAGCGCATCGCCGAACCGCACGCGCATCTGCTCGGCGACGATCGCCAGATCGGCCGGCTCGCCGATATACAACACCTTCGCGATATCCGCGCCGTCGTGCGCGGGCATGTCGATCACGTCGTACCGGAAACCCGAATCCTGGTGGAATTCGAGCAGGTGCGGCGCATCGCGGTCGATCAGCCAGCCCTGGTCGGTGAACAGGTTGACGATCACGCGACCGTGCGCGCCGACGACGTCCGGCCGCACGAGGCCGCGGACGATCGCGGGATCGATGTCCTGCGCGTGGATCGTCGTGTCGTCCGGCGCATGCACGCGCGCGCCGTTCGACGTGATCAGGTACGGCCGGATGCCGAGCACGTCGCGAATGCCCGCGACGTCCGCGTAATGGCGCCCCGTGGCAATCACGAACTGCAGGCCGTCGCGCTCGAGCCGGCGGACGGTGTCGATCGTGTACGGATCGAGCTGGTGATCGCTGTTCAGCAGGGTACCGTCGAGATCGGTGGCGATGACTTTGTACATGGGACGGGAGAATGGCGCTCAGGGCTCTGCGGAACGGCCATTCTAACGTCGTGCCCGGCTGCGCGCCGGACGGTTCCCGGTCAGGCGCCGCCTTCGGCGCTGCTTCGGCGCGCCGTCAACCCGCCGTCAACCTGCCTTCAACCGCCTTCCGCAGCCCGCAGCGCCTGCAGCGCGAGCTGCAGCGCGCCATGCGCCGAATCGTCGAGCGGCGCGCGCAGCCGCGCGGCGTGGCGCGCCGGCACGGCCGGCGCGAGCGCGTCCGCGAGCCCGCCGCACAGCGCGACCGGCAGCGCCTGCTGCGGATCGAGCGCATCGATCATCTTGCCGATCTCTTCGCCGGCCTGCGCGATCAGCGCGCCCGCGACCGGGTGCGAGCGGTGCGCGAACACGATCGGCGCGAGCCGCGCATAGATCGTCTGGTTCGCATCGCACGACCACTGGACGAGCGCGTCGCGATCCTGCGCGCCCGTTTCCGCGAGCAGCGCGTCGGCGAACGCATCGCGCGGCACGCGGCCGTCGAGCGCCTGTTGCGCGTAAGCGAGCGCACGCACGCCGAGCCACGCGCCGCTCGCCTCGTCGCCGGACGGAAAGCCGAAGCCGCCCGCGATCCGGCACGCGCCGCCCGCATCGAGCGCCGCCGCGATGCTGCCGGTGCCGAGTGCGACGATGAGCCCCGGCGCGCCGCCGTGCGCGCCGACGACGGTCGTATACGCGTCGCTCTCGATTGCGAGCGCGCCGAGTGGCGCCTGCGCGCGGAACGCGGCGAGCCACGCCGCATTGTTGACACCCGCGAGCCCGCAGCCGAGCGCGCACTGCGACAGGTCGAACGCGAGGCCGGCGCGCGTGAACGCGTCCGCACAGGCCGCGCCGATCGACGCCCACGCGCGCTCGATGCCGAGTCCGAGCCCCGACGGGCCGCCGCGCCCCTGCGCAAGTTCGCGCCCGTGCCGGTCGGCCAGCACCGCGCGCGTGCCCGTGCCGCCGCCGTCGATGCCGATCGCAAAAAGTAATGTCGCCATGCCTTCATCCCGCTGATTCGAACAGGCGCCAAGCTTAACCGGATCGGTACGGCGCGCCCATCTGCCGTTCGGCCGGCTATCCCGCGAAAGGGGCTTCCGCTATGCTGGCGCGATCGAATCGACACTGAATACGAGGCAGACGATGTCGCAGCGATGCAACTGGGTGAAGACGGAAGCGGACGCTCACTATCACGATACCGAGTGGGGCGTGCCGTCGCACGACGATCGCCACCTGTTCGAAATGCTGATCCTGGAAGGCGCGCAGGCCGGGCTGTCGTGGTCGACGATCCTGAACAAGCGCGCGGGCTATCGCGAAGCGTTCGCCGATTTCGATGTCGACGCCGTCGCGCGCTTCACGCCGAAGCGCGTCGAGAAACTGCTGGAGAACCCCGGCATCGTGCGCAACCGCGCGAAAGTGGAATCGGCGGTGACCAACGCACGCGCCGTGCAGCGCATCCGCGACGAGCACGGGTCGCTCGCCGCGTTCCTGTGGTCGTTCGTCGGCAACACGCCGGTCCAGAACGCATGGGAGTCGTATCGCGACGCGCCTGCGTCGACCGAACAGTCCGACGCGCTCAGCAAGGCGCTGAAGGCATACGGCTGCAAGTTCGTCGGCTCGACGATCTGTTATGCGCTGATGCAGGCGACCGGCATGGTCAACGATCACGAGGCCGGCTGTCCGTGCCACGCTCAATGCGCGGCGCTCGGCGGCAAGCAGCCGGCACGCCGGCGCAAGGCGGGCTGACCAGCGCCAACCATCACCCGGAGCCTGCAACGGCTCTGCCCCCTCCAATCACCGCGCGGCGCGTGACGACGCCAGCACGACCGACCGCGAGCGACAGATAGATCACCAGCACGCGAGGGTCGGCGGCCTCGACGTCACGGCATCGGGACTTTCCCGGCCTCCAAAAGCAAAACGGCGGAGCGGCCTCTTTCGAGGCACACTCCGCCGTTTCGCGGCGAACCGTAAGACGCTCTTAGTGGAGCTTCTTCGGCAGCATCTGGCTGCGCAGACGCTTGTGCAGGCGCTTGACGGCTGCTGCCTTCTTGCGCTTGCGGACTGCGGTCGGCTTTTCGTAAGACTGGCGCTCGCGCAGTTCAGCGATCAGGCCATTTTTTTCGATAGCGCGACGAAAGCGGCGAATCGCCACTTCGAACGGCTCGTTTTCTTTCAGAAGAATCGTCGTCATGTCGTTCCTAAATTGCTTAAACGGTCAAAAACGTAGCGGCCAAGCGCCACGCACCGGCCATCCGAGCGTCCCCACAACAGGCGAAACGAGCGGAAATACGGCCTCGGAGGCCGGAAAAGAGAGGCGGAAAGCACCGCGAGTACGCTTCACAACCGCGTGCAGCGCCGCGTTTGACTGCCAGCAGACATGCCGAAACCGGCAAAGGCGTGACAGAAATCTCAATTCAGCCCGCCATCATATCAGGGAATCACAGACAAAACCATCCTTTTGTCGATTCCGTGTGCACAGCCTTGCAACTCCGTCGCCGGGCCGGTCTCTGCCCCCCGTTAACCGGGCATCTGACCCACCCCGTCCGAAATGACAAAGAACGATAAAAAATCGGGACGAATCTCAACGCACCCCTCAAGTTTTGTTTTGGCACGCCGAAATCCTGCTCTGAGGCGGCCAGCAATGAACGAGTGCTTCCGCCGACGCCAAAACGGCTTTCCAGGGCTTTCGGCTTAAACAGGAGATTTTTCCATGCTCGGAATCAATAGCAACATCAACTCGCTGGTTGCTCAGCAGAACCTCAACGGCTCGCAAGGCGCACTGTCGCAAGCCATCACGCGTCTGTCGTCGGGCAAGCGTATCAACAGCGCAGCCGACGACGCAGCCGGCCTCGCGATTTCGACGCGGATGCAAACGCAGATCAACGGCCTGAACCAGGGCGTGTCGAACGCGAACGACGGCGTGTCGATGATTCAAACGGCATCGAGCGCACTGTCGTCGCTGACGAACAGCCTGCAGCGTATCCGCCAGCTGGCCGTCCAAGCGTCGACGGGCACGATGTCCACGACCGACCAGGCAGCACTGCAACAGGAAGTCTCGCAGCAGATCCAGGAAGTGAACCGTATCGCGTCGCAAACGACGTACAACGGCACGAACATCCTGAACGGCAACGCAGGCATCGTGTCGTTCCAGGTTGGCGCAAACGTCGGCCAGACGATCTCGCTGGACCTGAGCCAAAGCATGTCGGCTGCGAAGATCGGCGGCGGCCTGGTGCAGAAGGGCCAGACGGTCGGCACGGTGACGGGCCTGAGCCTCGACACCGCAGGCGTGTACACGTCGTCGGGCGCAGCGATTACCGCGATCAACGTGATGTCGGACGGTCAAGGTGGCTACACGTTCACCGACCAGAACGGCGGGGCCATCGCGCAAACCGTTGCCCAGTCTGTGTTCGGCGCAAGCGCAACGACCGGCACGGGCACGGCAGTCGGCGCTCTGTCGATCCAAACGAGCGCAACCAGCTCGAGCATGTCGGCAGCGTCGCTCACCGCGATCACGAACGCCGTTGCGCAGATCAACGCCGTCAACAAGCCGGCAACCGTGTCGGGCCTCGACATCAGCACGGTCAGCGGTGCAAACGTCGCGATGGTGTCGATCGACAACGCGCTGCAAACGGTGAACAACGTTCAGGCACAACTGGGCGCGGCACAAAACCGTTTCACGGCAATCGCAACGGCGCAGCAGGCAGAATCGACCGACCTGTCGTCGGCACAGTCGCAGATCACCGACGCGAACTTCGCGCAGGAAACCGCGAACATGTCGAAGAACCAGGTGCTGCAGCAGGCAGGCATCTCGGTGCTCGCACAGGCGAACTCGCTGCCGCAGCAGGTCCTGAAGCTCCTGCAGTAATCGCGTAGCAACCGACGGCCGGGCCCCGCGTAACGCGCGGCCCGGCCGCAAGCGCTTGGCGCGCGGGGCCTCGCCCCGCGGCCAGGTCTTCACCCAGCATTTCACGGATCATCCGCCGCACGGAGCAATACGATGTCGACGATCAATTCCGCCACCAACGCGGCCAACAGCCAGCTGCAGCAAGCCGCGCAATCGATCATCAGCGGTTCGACCGGCAACTCGTCGATGGACGTCAACTCGCTCGTGACGGCGCTCGTCAATGCGAAGATCGCCGGTCAAAGCGCCGCGCTCACCGCAAAGCAGGCCAGCGACAACACCCAGATTTCCGCGTACGGCGCCCTTTCGGCGGCGCTGAGCGCGCTGCAGGCCAGCCTCACGACGCTGTCGAACGGCTCGCTGCAGAACACCTTCACCGCGACCGCGAGCGGCACCGGCCTCACCGCGACCGCCGGCGCCGGCTCCGTCGCCGGCAGCTATTCGGTCGGCGTCACGCAGATCGCGACGTCGCAGTCGCTGTCGTCGGCCGCGTTCGGTTCGTCGACGGCGCTCGGCACCGGCACGATGACGCTGTCGCTCGGCAGCCAGTCGTTCACGGTCAACGTAAGCAGCACGAACAACACGCTGTCCGGCATCGCCGCCGCGATCAACACTGCAACCGGCAACCCGGGCATCGTCGCATCGGTCGTCAACGGCAGCGACGGCGCGCACCTCGTACTCAGCTCGACGCCGACCGGCGCTGCAAACACGATCAGCGTCGCGCTCAGCAACGTGTCCGGCGACAACGGCCTGTCCAGCCTCGGCGTCACGTCGACGGCCAGCACGACGGGCGGCCAGTCGACGTTCACGTCCGCGAACGGCAGCGCCGCGTGGAAGCAGAGCACGGCCGCGCAGGACGCCGCGTTCACGATCAACGGCATCGCCGGCACGAGCGCGAGCAACACCGTGACGAGCGCGATCACCGGCGTCACGCTGAACCTGACCACGGCCGCCGTCAACGCGAGCCAGACCCAGACGCTGACGGTCGCCTCCGACACGAAAACCCAAGCCGCCGCGGTCAACAACTTCGTGACGCTGTACAACACGCTCGTCACGACGATGAGCTCGCTGTCGAGCTTCACGTCCGGCGCGTCGTCGCAAGGCCCGCTGCTCGGCGATTCGACGCTGAACACGATCAAGAACTCGCTCGCGTCGATCGTCGCGAGCGGCGTGAACAACAACGGCTCGACGATCAACCTTGCGTCGATCGGCGTCACGCTGCAGGCCGACGGCACGCTGAAGACCGACAGCAATACGCTCAACACCGCGCTGCAGACCAACCCGTCGGGTGTTGCGTCGCTGTTCAACTCGACGAACGGAATCGGCGAGCAGCTGACGACGAACATCACGAACTACACGAAGACGAACGGGCTGATCGCCGCGCGCACGACGGCGCTCAGCAACGACCTGAAGAGCGTGACGACGCAGCAGACGAGCCTGTCGAACTACGCGACGCAGTTGACCAACCAGTACCAGGCGCAGTTCACCGCGCTCAACAAGCTGATGGCGACGATGAACAGCAACTCGCAGTACCTGACGCAGCTGTTCGGCGGCGCGAACAGCGCCGGCGCGATGTCGAACAACAAGGGCTGACCGCCGGCCGGACAGGAGAGCCACGATGGAACAGACCGAACTGATCGCGCAGCTCGACGCGCTCACCGATGCGATCGAACATGCGGCCACGATGGCCGACTGGATCGAGGCGACACGCCTCGTCGACGCGCGCGAGCCGCTCGTCGCGTCGCTCGCGGCCGACCAGCCGCCGGCCGGTATCGCCGCGATCCGCCGCATGCAGGCCAGCAACGAGCGCATCTTCGCCAACGCGCAACGCGCGCAGCAGGAGCTGACCGACGAATACCAGGCGGCGATGGGCCGCGTGCAGGCCGTCGGCCAGTACCAGAACGTCGCGAGCCGCTGACGCACCGCAAACGCCGCGCCAACCCGCGCGCGCCAACCAGACAACAAGAACTACACGCTGATGTGAGGGCGTGCTCGTTCGCCTCCGCCCGCCTCGTGCGGGCGTTTTTTTTGGCACGCCGACGGCCGCGTCGCCGTGCCGCGGCAGCCCGTTCAATCGGCCAAACTGACCGGGCTTTTACCGTCACCTCGCGGCATCGGCGCGGAGGCACGCTACCGATAATGGTATCGACCGACTTTCCGTAGATCCCATCATGCTCTCGTTCGAACTGTCCTCCTCCGCCACGCTTACGCCAGAACAGCAGCTTGCGCAGGACATCGCGCTCGTCCTGGACAACGCGCTCGAGCGCCAGCGCGCCGGTGCTTTCGACGACGCCCGGGCGCTGTACGAGGCCATCCTCGACGCAGTGCCCACGCATGGGGACGCGCACTACAACCTCGCGGTCCTGCTGGTCGATACGGGCCGCCCGGCCGATGCGATACCGCATTTCGAAGCCGCCATCGGCTCGAATCCGGCCAACGGCTACTACTGGGTCAGCTACATCCACGCGCTGCATCGCAGCGGACAAACGGCCGCTGCATGGATCGCCGTCGAGATCGCGCAACAGCGCGGCGTGCACGGCCCAGCACTGGACGGCCTGATCGCGCAGTTGGCATCGCCCGACACCGTGCTCGCGACTGCAGCGGTCGCCGTCGCCCCAAGCGGCATCGACGCGGCGATCGTCCTTGAAACCGCGGCCGGCCCGGCCGAGCGGAACGACGCCGGCAAGCCTGTCCGCCGCCCCAGCCAGACGCTACTGCAAAAGCACGCGGCGCTGTTCGACAAGAACAAGCACGCGGAAGCCACCGCGCTTGCGCGGAAACTGGTCGCCGACTACCCGGAAGACGGCGCATGCTGGCGCGCGCTGTCCGCATCGCATCACCGGGAAGGCCGCTTCGCGGAGTTGATCGAGGCCGGCCTGCGCACGGTCGCCTTGCTGCCGAACGAAGTGCTCGTGCGCATCCTGCTCGCCGATACATTCCGGGTGATGAACCGTCTCGCGGAAGCCGACGAACAGTGTCAGCGCCTGCTCGAGCTCCAGCCGGATCACCCGGAAGCGATGCGGGTCCGCGGTCTCGTGCTGTTCGCGATGCGCCGCACGGACGAAGCGATCGCGGCCTGCCGGCGCGCAGTCGAACTCGCACCCAGCGCGGCCGCCCCGATGAGCACGCTCGGCTTCGTGCTGCTCGAACTGGGCGCCACGCAGGAGGCGGTAGGCTGGCTGAAGCGCTCGATCGAAATCAACCCGACCGACAGCGTCACCCACAGCAGCATGCTGTTCTGTATCGCGCACAGCAGCGAATTCGATCCGCAGGCGCTCGTTACGGAACACCGCAAGTTCGGCGAGCGCTACGACAACCACAAACGCAAGCGCGCGGCCGTGTTCTCGAACCCGCGCGACCCGGCGCGCAAGCTGCAGGTCGGCTTCGTGTCGGGCGACCTGTTCAGCCACGCGGTTTCCTCCTACGCGGTGCCCGTGATCGAGCAGCTCGCGACCGATCCCGGCATTGCGATGCACTTCTATCACAATCACTTCGAGGAAGATCACACGTCCGAGCGCTTCAAGGCTCACGCCACGACCTGGCGCAACGTCGCCGGCATGAGCGACCAGGCCTTCCTCGAACGCGTGCGCAACGACCGCATCGACATCGTGATCGACCTGTCTGGCCATACCGGCCGCAACCGGCTCGTCGCGCTGGCGCAGCGCGCGGCGCCGGTGCAGGCGTCCTGGATCGGCTATCCGGCCACGACCGGCCTCAGCGAGATGGACTACTACCTGACGGACCGCTTCGTCGCGCCGCATGGCGCCTTCGACGACCAGTTCGTCGAGCAGATCGTGCGGCTGCCCGCGATCGCGCCGTTCATGCCACCGCCGAACTGCCCGCCCGTCAACGTACTGCCAGCGCTGCACACTGGCTATACGACCTACGCCAGCTTCAACCGCCTGAACAAGCTGAGCCAGCACGTGATCGCGGTCTGGGCGCGCGTGCTGCATGCGGACCCGACTGCGCGCATGGCACTCGGCGCGGTCGGCAACGACCGCGACCAGGACGCGCTGACCGAATGGTTCGCCGCCACGGGCATCGATGTCGGCCGCCTGACGTTCCACCGCCGTTCGAACATTCCGGTCTACATGCAGCAGCACCACGGCGTCGATCTCTGCCTCGACACGTTCCCGTACACCGGCTCGACGACCACGCTGAACGCGCTGTGGATGGGCGTACCGACCGTGACGCTCCCCGGCGCGACAATGGCCGGGCGCGGCAGCGCGGGCTGGCTGCAGCACGTCGGGCTCGACGAATACATCGCGACGAACGAAGACGATTTCGTCGCGAAGGCGCTGGCGCTCGGCCGCGACACCGCCGCGCTGCAGACGCTGCGCGCAGGCCTGCGCGCGCGCTGCTTGCAATCCGCCGCGTTCCGGCCGGCCATCGTCGCGGCCGGGCTGTCGTCGGCGCTGCGCACGATGTGGACCCGCTGGTGCGCGGGCGAACCCGTCACCGCATTCGACACGCCGCTGTTCGACGACACGGCGACCGCACAGGCCGCGGCCGAGGCCTGAACGCCACGCGCTATCGAGAAAGAGAGACCGCCATGACCGCCAGCCTTCCCGCATCGTCTGTCGCGCAACTGCCGCACGAACGCATCTACGTCACGCAACCGCACCTGCCGCCGCTCGAAGATTTCCTGCCGTACCTCGAGAAGATCTGGGAAAGCCGCACGCTGACCAACGGCGGCCCGTTTCACCAGCAGTTCGAGCGCGCGCTGTGCGAGTATCTCGGCGTGCCGTACCTGTCGCTGTTCGCGAACGGCACGCTCGCGCTCCTCACCGCGCTGCAGGCGCTGCGCATCAACGGCGAGGTGATCACGACGCCGTACTCGTTCGTCGCCACCGCGCATTCGCTGCTGTGGAACGGCATCAAACCGGTATTCGTCGACGTCACGCCCGGCACGCTCAATCTGGACCCCGCACGCATCGAGGCGGCGATCACGCCGCAGACCACCGCGATCATGCCCGTGCACTGCTACGGCAACCCGTGCGACGTCGACGCGATCCAGAAGATCGCCGACAACTACAACCTGCGCGTGATCTACGACGCGGCGCATGCGTTCGGTGTGCAAACGGATACGGGTAGCGTGCTCACCCACGGCGATCTGTCGGTGCTGAGCTTCCACGCGACGAAGGTCTTCAACACGTTCGAAGGCGGCGCGATCATCTGCCCCGATGCGAAGACCAAGCAGCGGATCGACCACCTGAAGAACTTCGGTTTCGTCGACGAAGTCACGGTCGTCGCGCCCGGCATCAACGGCAAGATGAGCGAGATCAACGCCGCATTCGGGATGCTCCAACTGCAGCACATCGACGGCGCGCTCGCACGCCGCCGCGAGATCGACGCGCTGTACCGCGCGCTGCTGGGCGACGTGCGCGGCATCCGCTGCGTGCCGCTCGGCGGCCAGACCGTCGCGAACCACGCGTACTTCGCGATCCTCGTCGACGAAGACTATCCGCTCGACCGCGATGCGCTGTACCGGAAGCTGCGCGACTACGACGTGTACGCGCGCCGCTACTTCCATCCGCTGATTTCGGAATTCCCGATGTACCGCGGGCTGCCGTCCGCGAACCGCGACAACCTGCCCGTCGCGTCGGAAGCCGCACGCAAGGTGCTGTGCCTGCCGATCTACCCGGCGCTCACCGACGCGATGGTCCGCCGTATCGTCGATCTGATCGCCTACTGACGCACGGCGCTTACAGGTAGCGCTCGCCGGCCGCGCGGCCGCGGATCCGGCGAGCCGGATTGCCGTACACGACCGTGTACGGCTCGACGTCGCGCAGCACGACCGCGCCCGCACCGACTACGCTGTGCTCGCCGACCGCGATCCGGTGCCGCAGCGTCGCGCCGAGGCCGATCGCGGCGCCCTGGCCGATCCGGCAGTTGCCGCCCGTGACGACGCCTGGCGCGAGGCTCGAGAAATTCTCCATCACGCCGTCGTGATCGAGCGACGCATTCGTGTTGACGATGCATCCGTCGCCGATCGTGCAGCACGGATTGATCACCACGCCAGCCATCACGACCGTGCCCGCGCCGATCGTCGATGCCTTGCCGATGCGCGCGGCCGGATGCACCGCCGACACGCACGGCAGGCCGGGCACGAGGGCCGCGAGATCGGCCGTCACTTTCTCGCGCGCGTGGTTGTCGCCGATGGCAACCAGCAGCCCGGCGATCCCGTGCGCGTCGAGCAGATGCGGCAGGTCGCGCTCGGCGCCCAGCACCGGGTAGCCGAGTGTCTCCTCGCCGCGCGGCCGGAACGAATCGATCAGCCCGGCGATCCGGTACCGGCCGGCCTGTTCGACGATATCGATCACGACCTTTGCGTGACCGGACGAGCCGACGATGACGATGTTTTCCACGAGGGCCTCAAATGATCTGAAAAGCAGGTGCGGCTTGGCTGCATTCCACGCAGTATGCCGCGTAGTCGCGTCGATTCGGTACGCGCCATCACGTCAGGACGGTTGGTGCCGTTTCGTCCGCCGTTGCGCGACGGGCCGCAAAATACGCCGCAAACGCCCCGCGCACACGCTCGGCCACCTGAATCCAGTTCTCGTCGCGCCTTCTCCGAAACAGCCGCACCGTGCCGGGATACCACGGCGAATCGTCGCGGCCGTGCATCCAGCGCCAATCGACGTCCTGATTCGGCAGCAGCACCCAGCAAGGCTTGCCGAGCGACGCGGCCAGATGCGCGGTGGACGTATCGACGCACACCACGAGATCGAGCTGCGCGACGATCGCAGCGGTATCCGCGAAATCGTCGATCTCCGAGCCGAGATGCAGCAACGGCAGGCTGCCCGGCGGATCGCGCGCCTCGTCCTCGCCCTGCCCCTTCTGCAGGCTTACGAAATTCACGCCTGAAACACTCCACAGCGGCGTCAGCAACGCCAGCGACGGCAGCGAGCGGTGCGCATCGTTGTGATGCTTCGGGTTGCCCTTCCACACGAGCCCGACGCGCGGGCCGGCCGGCAGCGCATCGAGGCGCGTGCGCCAGCGCGCGACGCAGGCGGGATCGGGCACGAGCCGCACCGGCGGCGGGATCGTGTCGAGCGTCGTGCCGACGTGCATCGGCGCGCTCAGCAGGCTCGTCCAGCAGTCGAATTCCTGCGCACACGCCGCGGCCGCATCGTGATCGAGCACTTCGTCGACGCCGTCGACCGTCTCCATCAGCCGATGCAGCGCGGGCTGGCACGCGAAGACCACGCGCGCCGCATTCCGCGCTTGAAATTCCGCGAAATAGCGGCTGAACTGCAGCATGTCGCCGAGGCCGTCTTCCTGCCAGACGAGCAGCGTCTTGCCGGCGAGCGGCTCGCCCTGCCACTGCGCGCACCGCAGCACCTCGCGCGTCCGGCGATGCACAAACGCCGACAGCTCGTAGCGCGCTTCGTATCGGCGCCAGCCTTCCTCGAACCGGCCGAGGCCGAGCAGCAGCGTCGCCAGCCCGAAACGGGCATCGCCATAGTCGGCGCGCAGCTCGAGCGCGCGGCGGTACGCGCGTTCGGCGTCGTCGTGGCGGCCTGCATGCTCGAACGTCGTGCCCAGGTTGTAATGCGCTTCGGCCATCTGCGGCGCGAGCGCGAGTGCGTCGCCGAACGCGGCCGTCGCTTCGTCGTGGCGGCCCTGCGCGCGCAGGACGCAGCCGAGATTGTTGTGCGGCTGCGGCAGGCCGGGGCGGCAGCGGATCGCGTCGCGATACGCCGCTTCCGCTTCGGGCAGGCGATCGAGATTCTGCAGCGCGATGCCGAGGTTGTAATGCGCTTCCGGATGGTCCGGGCATAGCGCGATTGTCTGCCGGCTGGCCGCTTCCGCTTCGGGCAGCCGCTGCATGTCAACGAGGATCGCGCCGAGATTCGCATGCGCTAGCGCGTGGTCGGCGCGAACCGCAATCGCGAGCCGGTACGCGAGTTCCGCCTCGGCCGGCCTGCCGAGAACGCGGAGCACATTGCCGAGATCGGTCAGCACGTCAGCGGACTGCGGCTCGATCAGCAGCGCCTGCCCGAACGCCTGCTCGGCTTCATCGAGCCGGCCGAGCGCTTCGAGCACCTTGCCGAGCCGGTGATGGTGAGATGCACGCAACGGCGTGACGGAAGCGAGCTGCCGGCGGAGGATCGCCTCCGCTTCAGGCAGGCGGTCCTGCGACACGAGCAGCGCGTCGAGGCCGTCGTATGGCGGATCGAACGCCGGCATCGCGTCGATCGCGCGCCGCCACCAGGCTTCAGCGTCGGCCAGCCGGTTCAGGCCGAGCGCACAAATGGCCGCGACGTGCAGCGCCGCAACGGCCGGCGCGGGCGCGTCGAGCAGCGGCGCGACACGCGACAGCGCGTCGGCGAACCGTCCGTCCTGGCACAGGGTCGCGGCTTGTTGAACGGGCGCGGAATAGTCGGAAGCAGGCGTCATGTCATGCGGCAATGCGCGGCCCGCATCGCGAACGAACGGTTAGATGGGGGTCGGTGCAGCGGCCGGGGGCCCGGACGTGCTTACAGCACGGTCCTTGGCCTCCTTGAGCGCCGCGAGGGTGTCGAGCGCACACCCTTCGTCGGCAGTGAGATCGACGAGAAATGCGTCGTTGTTCTGCTTGATCCAGTCGAGCGGCATATCCCACCACGCGAGCTGTAGCAGTTGTTCGCGCACTTTTTCCGTGAAGCGGAAGCGAACCAGACGTGCCGGCGAACCCGCATAGATCCCATAAGCCTCGGTGCGGAAATTGGGCGGAACGACGGTCCGCGCGCCGATCACGCATCCGCTCTCAATCTGGCTACCGCCAAGGAACAGCGCTTCATCTCCGATCCAGACGTCGTTGTGGATCACGGTATCCGCGTATTGCGGCATCGGCGCACTTACGAGGCCGTTACCGTAAATGCTGAACATGCTCGTGGAAATGGTGCGCATCTCGTGCTGACCGTTCAGCAGGAAACGCAGGCGCATTCCGCCGGCCACGTTCTTGCCGATCACGAGTTTCTGATGGCCCTGGTCGTACTTCACGATCGAGCCCACACCAAGCCCTGAGCAACGGCCGATATGAAAGGTGCCAACCTGCGCCTCCTCGTCGAGCCAGTCGCGGAAAAAATTGTTTGGAATAGACGAAACGGCACCATCCCGGTAGCCCAGCACAATGAAATGCTTCGCCCACGGATGGTCGGGCAACACGCCAATACAGTCGTCGGAGGTCGTAACGTTCATTCGCGATCGCAAGTGTGCCGGCGCCGCGGCTCGATGCCGGGGCCGCCTGGCAGGAACGGAGAAACGACGCGGCACATCGGCCGCGATCATGGACGATGCAGTATAGGAAGCACGCGACAACAACCGACAACGAATAAGAACGGCGTTCTGACTTCTGTTCCGTCGATGAGGCTGGTCTGATCCCGAGTCAGCGGCCAGGATAGGGCCGGCATCGAAATGGACTTGCCTTCGGCGCCCGACGGCCGGCGCCCGCTTTTCCATCACGGCGTTCCGGCGTCGACTTCCGCAGCGGCGTCGCCTCGATCCGGCCAACCCGCCCTCACCCACACGCGCCGCACCAGTCACGCTCAATTGCTCGACGAGCACCCGCCGCAACTGCTCGAACCGCATGAGCTGGAACTGCACGAACTCGACGAACCGCAGCTCGACGACGAGCCGCTACTGCCGGACGAATCCGAACCGCCCGTGCGCGCCGCCATCGGCGCCCGCATCAACGGCGGCGGCTCCATCAGCGCACTCGAATGCGCGGCCCACGCGGTGCCGGCCAGCGCTCCCGCACCAAACAGCGCGGCAGCCCAGAGCGACTCGTCCGGCGAATCGGACTCGCCGCGGCGTGCGCTCCGGTACGCGTCAAGCGACACCTGCCCACCCACCGTCAGGCCGCCGCGCCCGAATCCGGTCAGGCGCCGCGCGACGAAGTGGTATGCGATCGCGAACGCCGCCATGCAGATGACGAGCAACAGGACCGGACGTCCTCGACTCAGCCCGACCGCCAGTTTCGCCGCGCCCGTGCCGAGCACCAGCAGCGCAATCGTGCGCGCGGCCATGCGCGCCGTCCGCATCTCGCCGGGCGCCCAAAACCAGCCGCAGTCGCGCAACGAATCCGCATATTCGGAGAACCGACGCGCCAGCAGCTGCCGGAACGCGCCGAAGCTGGCCTCTCCGCCCGGTTGCCCATCCAGCCAGTAGCATTCGTCCGCATAGGCGCCGGCGCGCCTCACATCGATGCTCTGCACGCGCGCGCCCAGTCGCCCCGCCATCCTCAGGTCGATCGCGCCCGCCTGGATGAGCGACAGCGTCGCGACTTGCACGACCCTCGATTCGTCTCCGACGAGATACGCGACTTCCTCGACCGTCAGGTTCGGCGGCGCTTCGCGAGCGCGCGCGCCCCAGCGCCGGCAGCGATATTCGATCTGTTGCAGGCCCACGATCAGCAACAACGCGACCACGCACGCCAGCACGTAGAACGCGAGAAACTGCGGCCCTGTGTAGTTCAGCACGTTGAAGTCCTGCGCCGACGCGCAGGTCGCAGCGACACTCGCGGCGGCCGCCGGCCACACGAGCTTCGGCAGCCGGTTGCGCCAGGTCCTGCCGGCCAGCGGGGCGGCCGGCGAATCCGGTTCGACCGGCTCGTCCGCGGCCGGCAGGTCCGGCTGTGGCGATCCGGGCACGGCATGCAGGTCCGCAGGTGGCCAGATCGACTCCGGCGGCTCGCAGCCGAACAGCCGGCGATAGCTGTCGAGCGTGTCGCGATAGCGCTGCGCGTACACCTCGGCTTCGTCCGGCGCCCCCGTACCGGGCATGTGATGCAGCCGCGCGCGCAGCACGCCGGCGCAGAAGACGTCCCAGTATTCGAGCGTGTATTGCAGATGGAAATGCCAGGCGGCATCGACCGCGACCGACGGCGTGACCGGGTGCCCGGCCACCTGCGCGAGAAACGCGAAGCGCTTGTATTCGTCGATCACGGCCAGCGCGTGCGCGTGCGACCAGCCTTCGGCGTCAGCGAGGCGCCGGCTGTACGGCAGCGGCGCGTTCGGATCGTCGGGGGAATACGCATGCAGGCGTGCGAGCAAGGCATGCTGCGCATCGGTCAGCGTGCGGGCATCGACTGCGGTCGAGCGGGACGGGATGGCAGCCATCGGGAGTCGGCGCGATGCGCGGACGGCCGCCGCGATCGACGCTTGGAGTTGTCGTTGCGGGCGATTCTCGCATAACGGTGCAGCGGTGAGACGCCTGTCCGCCGGTACTGCCCGGAGTCGGGCGATGCGACGGGCTCGGAAGATGTGTGCCCGGCAAGCGCAGTCGCAGCTGCAGCCGCAGCCGATCGAGGATCACGACACCAAAAAGCGCTGATGGCCGCCAACTGGCTGCGATTTCACTGCGGGAAGGGAAACGGTAGTACGGAGAAACCGACGAGTGCCTGAACAGGCATGTTTTGGCGCGCCCGGCTGGGATCGAACCAGCAACCCCTGCCTTCGGAGTTTTATCAGCGCACAACAGTCCCTTATAAATCAATGCCTTGCGCGACTCGCAATCTGCAAAACCAAGGCTAATCAAGGTCAATCAGGGCCAACCAAGCTCATCCAAACTGTAATTTCACTGTAGTGCTGCAACGCTAGGCGCTCCAGGTTGTTACACCTCGCGCCGTCGCTTCTGACGTGACAGCCAGCCCCTCCATATGTGCGCACGTTTGCGCCGCACCGTCCCCTATCTGTAACGTCGCGCTCTACCCGCGATGAGCTCCACGGTATGTATAGCGCGACACCAAGCCGGGCAACTGAATGCACAAGGCTATGGCGCTCTACGTTGTGGCTGCGGGCAAGTCGAGCGCAATCCGTCGATGTGTTCGTTCAAGTTCGGAGGAATCCCTTTCCACATGGGATCGAGGATGAAATCGATACCCTCGCGTCGGGCCTGTTTAGCTGCCGGTACGAAATCGGCATCTCCGGCTATCAGAACGATCTGATCCACCTGCTTTTTGAACGCCAACGAGGAGACGTCGACCCCGATGCGCATATCGACGCCCTTTTGCCGCACATCTACCATGACGTCATCCGCTGTAACGTCCGCCATCTGGATCCGCCCCGCCAGCAGGTCGGCGATCTTCTCCGGCTTGATTATCCACGGGGTAAGTGTCGACAGATGGCCCAAGCGAAGTGCAACCTTTCGCATTCCGCGTAGATGCTCATGGAGTTCTAAGCGAAACACAGCCTCAGGCGACTTGCTGAAATCAACCGCCCTTTTGCTGACCGGGTTGTGCATTTTCTTTTCCAGCGGCGGGCAATCGTAGAAGAAAATTCGATAAAGCTCGCGGCGCTGGCCCCGCACCTGTTGTCGTGCGGCCTGTTCCTCGTTTCCTGCCCCATTCCGACGCGGCCTTGGCGTCAGATGAGCACACGCCCATCGGTGCGCGCATTCCGCAGCACGCCGCGCGTCGTGCGCATTGTGCGGTTCGATCGCCCGAAAGCGCTTGATGAAGAAAGCCCCGTCAATCAGGATCGCCGTCGGCATACCCGTCCCCGTTTTTTCTGATTTCAGAACGCAAAAAAGCCCAAGGGTTCGGCGCGGCGCTGGATGGTGTGCGTCGGCGTACTGCCAAGGGCTCGATACGGCAAACGATAGCAAAAGATATTACTTAGTGCAAGGCTAAGTATGTCGTTGCAATCGCAGAATCAGTGCATTGTAGTGCAACGATCTGCATGAAAACGCACGATTTCCGGGCACCCCGGAACGCCCGGAGACCCGCTCCACATGGGCCGTTGAGCCGGGTAGCCCGGTGCACTAAAACCGCCCTGTCAAGCGGAGCCCGCAGGCGGGGAGGGGACCGCGCAGCGGCCGCCGCAGGCCCGATACATTCCCCTCCCCCATCCCTACTAGAAATGCCAACAGCGCCCCGCCACGAGCCCTTGGTTCCCCTCCTGTTCGTCGCCAGCCCATATTTGTCGTCGCAGTCGACCGGCCGCACCAGACGCCCGTGGTGCAGCCGGCGGCGGCTCGCGATCTGACCCGAAGATTGGATTCGTAAGATAATGTTGTGTTATTGAAAGGCGAGCCAAGGCCAGGCTCGGCGAATCCCTAAAAAGAACCGGAACACAAGTTTGAACAGGCGAAACTTTTTGATGGCGGCAGCGTTGGTGCCGCTTCTCGGGGCATGCGGTCGCAACAAAACGTCCGTGAAGTTCGAACCACGGCAAATCCTCACCGGCCCTACGCCGAAAAACGGGGGCAGTCACACCCTGACGTTCGGCGCCGACGGCATCACTTTCCTGCTCGATGGTGCGCCATTCCAGATTCGTAGCGGCGAAATGCATCCGGCGCGCATCCCGCGCGAGTACTGGCGCCAGCGAATCCAGATGGCGAAGGCGATGGGGATGAACACCATCGCCGTCTACGTCATGTGGAATTTCCACGAGACGGCCGCGGGTAAATTCGATTTCGAGTCAGACGAGCGCGACGTCGAGACATTCATGCAGCTCTGCCAGGACGAAGGCATGTGGGTGCTGCTACGGCCCGGCCCGTATATCTGCGGCGAGTGGGATCTGGGTGGCATCCCTTCGCGCCTGCTCGCACACGATGACATTCAATTGCGTGTGGGCTCGCACCGTGACCCGCGCTTCATGGATGCAGCGCGTCAGTACATTGCTGAACTGGTGCCGCGAGTGCGCCCGTTGATGTCGGCAAACGGCGGGCCGATCTTACTGATCCAGATCGAAAACGAGTATGCGACCTATGGCGACGACATCGCCTATCTGGAGGAAATACGGCGGGCATGGGTGGACGGCGGAATCGCCGGGCCGTTCTTTACCGACGACGGTGTCAAGCAATTGCGGGAAAACCGAACTGCGCTTGACGGCTGCGCGATCGGCCTCAGTGGACCGAAAGCACACGACATCGATCGGATACGCGAAGAGTTCCCCGGTTCTACCGTTATGGGCGGCGAAGTCTATCCGGGCTTCTTCACCCATTGGGGCGACCAGAAATTCCAGGGGGATGACTCCGATATCTCGCGCGAGCTATCGGATTTCATGCGCTACGGTCTGTCGTTCAGCATTTACGTGATCCACGGCGGCACGAGCTTCGGCTTTACGGCCGGCGCGAACCGGGATCACAAGACAGGTGACTATCAACCTGACATCACGAGCTACGACTACTTCGCGCCAATCGACGAGCAGGGACGTGCGGCGGCAAGTTTCATGCGCTACCGCAACCTGATCCAGGCGCACCTGTCCGAACCGCTTCCGCCCGTACCGGCAGCACCGCCCACGATCGAGCTCGCCGGCGATCATTCTCTGCGGCCGTTTCTTTTCGCATCGCTATGGGACAACCTGCCGGCGCCGATCGCGACAAGCGACGCCCCGCGGCCGATGGAAATGCACGGCCAACAGGCCGGCTTCGTTCTTTACCGCCACGCGGACATCGGCGGAGCCGGCGGCCCGCTATCGGCGGGTGACGTTCATGACTATGCGACCGTGTTCGTTGACGCCGAATATGCTGGCGGCATCACGCGAGCAAAAATGCCGCGCTATCTCGCCGAAGGGCTGCGCGTCGTACCAAACAGCGAGCACGTCACACTTCCGACCGGTGGCAAGGTGCTCGACGTGCTCGTCGAAGGCATGGGCCGCGTCAACTACGGTGACGATCTGATTGACCGAAAGGGCATTGACGGGGACGTGACAGTCGGTGCGAAGCCGCTACGCGAATGGACAACGTATGCGCTCCCGATGGACGCCGAGTACATCACGACACTGCGGGAGCGATGCACGAATCCGACACGACCGGGCCTCTTCTTCAAAGCGGCACTCGTGCTCGAACAGGTGGGCGATACGTTCCTGGACATGCGCGACTGGATCAAAGGCATCGTCTGGGTCAATGGACGCAACCTCGGCCGCTACTGGAACGTCGGTCCTCAATTTCGACTGTTCTGCCCTGCCCCTTGGCTGCGAACTGGGTACAACGAAGTGGTGATCTTCGACATGCATCAAATCACGCCGGCACCAATCGACCTTCGTTCAACGCTCACAGGTTGAGCCACCGCCGCGCCGCAGCTGCGATGGCACTACGCTCAACCTACACAACCGCCGGCGCCGGCGGAATCTCGTAGTCGTCGAACGAAACGACCTCTTCGCCGACCCAGTCATTCAGCTCGGCGAAGCGCGCCTGCAGCGGTTTGATTTCGTTCCGGCCGAACACGCGCGCCGCGGTGTCCGGCGTGCCGAACCCGCCCGAGTTGCTCGGCACAATGCCGAGCAGTTGCGGTGGCACGCGATGCGCGGCAAGCAGGTCGTCGCGCGTCACGTTCTTGATGTTGAAGAACTCGTCCTTCGCCGCGACCTCCGACACGGGAATGAGCTGGATGCCGTCCTTCTTCCCGCCCGGCGCGTACATGAACACGTTGCGGAAATTGCCCGGCCCCTTCGCGTTCTTCAACGCCGTGCGCATGTTGTCGACATCCTCCTGTTTCTGCGCCGCGTCGGTCATGTAGAGGATGAAGCCGGCGTGGCTGCCGTTTTCGTAATACTTCCGCCGGAACAGCGTCGACGACTCGTTCAGCCAGGCCGAGTGAAGCGAGCTGAGATATTCCGGCAGGCCGTACACCTCCTGGTTGATGTCCGGTCGCATGAGCTGGAACACGCTGCCCGGCTCGAACTCGTGCTTGTCCTGCCAGCCGTTCACGTACACGAAGCCGCTGAAATCTGCCTTGCGCCGCGTGTATTTCGCCAGGGCGGGTTCGAGCCGCAGCGTGTCGCCGAGCTGATTGCGCCGGCGTTCCAGATAGCCGTTGCCGAACGTCAGGAAGTCGAGCGCCCATCGCTCGAACGCATGCCGCGACAGCCACCTATGCGGCCGGAATGTCGACGCCAGCACGTTCGCCTTGAAGTACAGCGCGGAGCTATGGTGCGTGCTCGCGCGGAACGACTTCGCCAGGCCAGCAAAGCTGACGGGCGGCTCGAACCAATCGCCGTTCGACCAGCATTCGACGTAATCGAGAATCTCGGCCCGGTTCATGACCGGCGTGGGATCGTCGAAGGTGAAGACCTCGGCGCGCGCCGGCGCGGCGCCGGCGGCTCCCGACTCCGGCACGGCCGCGAACGTGCGCGGCGCGCGCGATCGGCGCTTGCTCATGAATAGAACTCCGTGAAAGATGAAGAATTGATGTCGCCGCCGGCGAGCGGCTCGCGGTCGATCGCGTGCAGGCAGGCCCACGCAAGGTCGGCGTGGCCCGTCTCTTCGTTGCGGTCGGCGGTGTAGGTTGCATGTCGCCCGCTTGCCGTCATGGTCTGTTTGATTCCCATGAACGCCGCGGCCAGGTCGGTCCATCCCGCGTCGAATTGCAGGCGGCCGTTGCGGATGACGGATTGCCCCTTCAGCACAAGGCGGGTTTTGACCTCGGGCGAGTAGTTCAATGCAACGGCCGCCGGGTAGAACTTCCGCACGAGCTGATAGACGCCCTGCCCCATGCCCGTCGTGTCGATCGCGATATAGCCGACGTTGTAGCGCTGCGTGATCTGTTCGATCGCCGCGGCCTGTTCCTCGAAGTCGTTGCCGCGGAACTGGTGACGTTCGAGCACGCGGAACGTCCCACCCTCGACACGCGGCGGCGCCACTACAACGAGACCGGCCGAGTCGCCAGTCAGCGCCGGATCGTAGCCAACCCACACCTCGCGATAGCCGAACGGGCGCAGCAGCAGCGGCGAGAAGTCGTCTGCCCATTCCTCCCACGAGTCGACCATGCACCGCTGCAGCTCGGCCAGCTTGAACACCGACACCGAATCGTCGATGAACTGGCACATCAGCAGGTTCGCGAAAGCCTCTGCGCTGTACCGGCGCCGAAGTCTCTCCAAGTCGAACAAGTCGCAGCCGCCCTCGATCGCGTCGAGTACGGTGACGATCTGACGCCACTGCTCGTCCTCGCCCAGCATGCCTCGCACGAGCGCTTCGTGGCTCGTGTCGATCTGGATACGATCGCCAGGCGCGCGCCCACGATTCGCATCGGCGCCGCTCCAGAACGCGTAGGCTTCATGGGTCGTACTCGACGGCGTGCTGAAGTAGGTCAGCCGCCAGCGTTTGTGCATCGCCATGCCCGACGCAACGGTATTCAGCTCGCGGAACTTCGGCACCCAGAAATATTCGTCGAAGTACAGATTGCCGTGATACGACTGCGCGGTGCGCGAGTTCGTCCCCAGGAAGTACAGCGTCGCACCGTTCGGCAGAATGATCGGATCGCCCGTCAGCTCAACGTCAGCCACGTCACGCGCGAACTGCACGATGTACTGTTTGAAGACGTGCGCCTGTGCCTTGCTGGCCGACAGAAAAATCTGGTTGCGGCCGGTATCGAGCGCGTCGACGAATGCCTCGCGTGCGAAATACCACGTCGCGCCGATCTGCCGTGACTTCAGGATATTGCGCGTCTGCTGATCGCCGTTTCGATACCAAACCTTCTGGTAGTCGAACAGTGATTCGCGGAACGCCTTCACGATCCGCTCTTCCTGTTCCTCGCTGATTTCGTTTTTCGGCGGCTTGCGCTTCGGCCCGGCATTGCGTGCGGCAATGTTCGGGTTCAGGTCGCCTTCCTTCCCCGTCTCCCCGTATTTCTGCACGCGCGCGAGCCGCTCGATCTGTCGGCCGAGCAGGTCGATTTCCTTGTAGTCCGCGCCGTCTTTCTTGTCCTTCGCAATCAGGACCATCAGGCGCGTTTCGGCCGCCGCCTCGATACGCTCGATCGGCGTCGCGTCTTTCCACTTGTCGCGACGGCACCACGACGCCACGGTCGCGGGCTTCAGTTCGAGATGCCGCGCGATCGACGAGATGCGCCAGCCTTGCCAGTAGAGTGAACGCGCGATCTGTCGCACGTTCGCTTCGCGTTGAATTGGATCTGTCGTTTCGAGCATGCGGCAAGCGTAGGGCGACGCGCGCGCGCGATCACGCGGAGCACTACGTACCCATGCGAGCAACACACGCCGCTCGTTGAGCCGTGGCGCGTGAAGGTCGAACATGGGAACCACATTCACTGACCCACGGTTCGACCTCTCTCTATGGCAACCAACAAAACGAAGTTTTTCCGCGTCGCAGTCGAAGGTGCGACTGTCGATGGTCGCGAGATCAAGCGCGAATGGCTCACGCAGATGGCGAAGAACTACAACCGCGAACTGTACGGCGCGCGTCTCAATATCGAGCACCTGAAGGGATGGGCGCCGCTCTCGGCAACCAACCCGTTCGGCGCGTATGGCGATGTGATCGCGCTGAAGGCATCCGAGATCGAAGACGGCCCGCTGAAAGGCAAGATGGGGCTGTACGCGCAGCTCGATCCGACCGACGAGCTGGTCGCACTGTCGAAGAAGCGCCAGAAGGTTTTCACGTCGATCGAAGTCAATCCCGACTTCGCAGACATCGGCGAAGCGTATCTGGTCGGCCTGGCCGCGACCGACGACCCGGCGAGCCTCGGCACCGAAGCACTGCAATTCGCGGCGCGCCGTTCGAACAATCTGTTCTCGGCCGCGTGCGAAACGTCGATCGAGTTCGAAGGCGAACCCGAATCGACGAGCCTGCTGTCCATCGTCAAAGGCATGTTCGCGCGCAATCGCTCGACGGACGATCAACGTGACGCCGACGTGCGCCACGCAGTCGAAGAAATCGCCGGCTTCGCCAGTCAGCAGGGCCGCGACGTCGCCGCGCTGCGCGTCGACCTCACCACCGCGCAGGACGATGCGGCCGCCGCGAAGAAGCGCGCCGACGAGGCGATGGCCGCTGTCGAAGCACTGACTGCGAAGCTGTCGGCCACCGATAACGGCGCACCGCGGCGCCAGCCGTCGACCGGTTCGACCGGCGAGCTCGTGACCGACTGCTGATCCCTTCCACGCTCACACCCCGGAGAACCCAACTCATGAAGAAGGAAACGCGCCAGGCGTATCGAAAGTACGCCGCGCAAATCGCCAAGCTGAACGACACCGACGACGTATCGCAGAAATTCGCCGTCGAGCCGTCCGTCCAGCAAACGCTCGAAACCAAAATGCAGGAATCGAGCGCATTCCTGAAGAGCATCAATATCCTGCCCGTGACCGAGCTGGAAGGCGAAAAGCTCGGCCTGTCGGTATCCGGTCCGATCGCGAGCCGCACCGACACGACGAAGGCCGAACGCCAGCCGATCGACCCGACGGCGCTGGACAGCAACCGCTACCGCTGCGAGAAAACCGACTACGACACGGCCATTACGTACCGCAAGCTCGACGCCTGGGCGAAATTCCCCGACTTCCAGCAGCGCATCCGCAATGTGATCCTCAACCAGTCTGCGCTCGACCGGATCATGATCGGCTGGAACGGCGTCAAGGCGGCACTGTCGACGGACAAGGCAGCGAACCCGCTGTTGCAGGACGTGAACATCGGTTGGCTGCAACAGTATCGCGACCGCGCGTCGCACCGCGTGCTGCACGAAGGCGCGAAGGAAGCCGGCAAGGTGCTCGTCGGTAAAGGCGGCGACTACGTGAATCTCGACGCACTCGTGATGGACGTTGTGTCGTCGATGATCGACCCGTGGTTCCAGGAAGATACGGGGCTCGTCGTGATCTGCGGCCGCGAGCTGCTGCACGACAAGTACTTCCCGATCGTCAACACGACGCAGGCTCCGACCGAGCAGCTCGCGGCCGACCTGATCGTCAGCCAGAAGCGCATCGGCAACCTGCCGGCCGTGCGCGTGCCGTTCTTCCCGAAGCGCGCGATGATGGTGACGAAGCTCGAAAACCTGTCCATCTACTTCCAGGAAGGTGCGCGCCGGCGCTCGCTGATCGACAACCCGAAGCGCGACCAAATCGAGAACTACGAATCGTCGAACGACGCGTATGTCGTCGAAGATTTCGGTTGCGGCTGCGTCGCGGAAAACATCGAACTGGTGCCGGCATGACGATCAACACGCCCGCTCGCGCGCACTTCGCGCGTGTGTCGGCCGCCCGCGCGGCGGCCGCGACGGCGCCCGGTCAGACGATGGCCGGTGCGACGCCGTACGAGCTGATGCTCGCGAAGCTCGCTGCCGACCGCCGCGCCCTGAAGGGCGTGCAGTCGGTCGCCCGCAAGGTCGAACTGAAGCGGAAGTTGCTGCCGGAGTACGCCGACTACGTGGCGGGCGTGTTGAACGGCGGCCGCGGCGCCCAGGACGACGTACTCGTGACGGTCATGGTCTGGCGCATCGATGCCGGCGACTATGACGGCGCGCTCGCGATTGCCGCCTACGCGCTCACGCACGGTCTCGCCCTGCCCGACCAGTTCGAACGGTCGCTCGCATCCGTCGTCGCCGAGCAGTTCGCCGATGCCGCGCTGGCCGCGTTCCTGGAGCGCAGCACGTTCGACGCCGCCAGCCTGGAGCTGGTCGACGAGCTGACGGCAGACGCGGACATGCACGACCAGGTGCGCGCGAAGCTCTGCAAGGCGCTCGGCTATGCCGTACAGGAAGCCGATCCGCAGCGCGCCCTCGACTATCTGCGCCGCGCGCTGTCGTTGAACGACCGCGTCGGCGTGAAAAAAGACATCGATCGGCTTTCGAAGTTGATCGAAGCCACGGGCCGTCCGGGCGACGGCGCCGAAGGCACGTAAAGAGCCCACCCCGGCATGGCGGCACCGAAGGCACGGCCCAACGCCTGACGGACACCGGCCTTGACCTTCGGTCCACCGCCATCACACCCCGAATCAACCATGAACAGTTTCGTTGCCACTGCTGCGCCTTCCGTCGCCGCGTCGCCGATCGACGGCACGCTGACGAACGACGGTTTCTTCCCGGACATCGACCTGTCGGCGCTGCGCGACGCGATGCGCCTGGACGGCACCGTGACACGCGAGCGCCTGCACCATGCCGCGCGCGACGCCATGCTGACCGTCAACGACGAGCTGGCCGCATGGCGCACCCGGCAGCGGGCAGCGGGCGCCGCGTCACTCGCCGACGTGCCAGCCGAGCGCGTCGAGGGGGAATCCGTGCTCGTGTTCCGCTACCGGCGCGCCGTCTACCACTTGGCGCACGCGGACGTGACAGAGAAATACCGCGGCTTCGACTCGACGAAGAGCGGCGGCCAGGTGGCGGCCGAGCTGGCCGTGACCGCCGACGAGTCGCGCCGCAACGCACGGTGGGCCATCAGCGACATCCTGGGCGTCGCGCGCTCGACGGTTGAGCTGATCTGATGAAGGTCGCCACGCTTCAGGGCGAAACGCTCGACGCTCTTTGCTGGCGCTACTACGCCAGCACGGCCGGCACCGTCGAAGCGGTCCTGGAAGCAAATCCCGGCCTCGCAGAGCTGGGCGTCGTGCTGCCGATGGGAACCGTCGTCGACATGCCCGAGCTGAACACGATCGAGCAGACGAAGCCCCTCCTGCAACTGTTTGATTGACCTGGAATTGTCCGAATGGCTGAACCGAACACCACTACCGCCGCAGCGCTGGCCGCCGCGATCGGCCTGGCCGGCATCGCGCCGGGCATCGACGGCGACGCGCTGATCGGCGCGTTCGCCGGCGCGGCGCTTGTCGTCGTCACGTCGAAAGACCTCGGCATCGGCCGGCGCGCCGCATACATGCTCATCTCGCTCGTGATGGGCTATCTGGCCGCACCCGAAATCACCCACATCGTGCCAGTTCGCTCGTCGGGCGTCGCCGCGTTCTTCGCCGCCGCGCTCGTCATCACGGTCACGCTGACGCTGATGGAGCGCGTGAAGGACATCGACTTCGGCGCGCTGATCCGCAGGGGGAAATGACATGCACCTGTCGTTTGCCCTGGTCGCGCTCGCCGCGCACCTCGCCGTCATCCTGCGCGTGCTGACCTACCGGAAGAACGGTGCGCGGCACCGCTCGCACGTCGCCTGGACGGCCTGGCTGATCGTCGCGATTTCCGGCGGCTCGGCAATCGAGCTGCTCATCCATCCGCAGCCGGTCGGCTTCTTCCAGGCCGTGCAGGCCGTGTTGCTGGCCCTGTTTGTCCACCTCGCGCGCGGCAACGTCGCGCACCTTCTCCGGAGCACCGAATCATGAATATCCTCCGTTTCAACGACCGCGGCGCGGAAGTCGGTCTGCTGCAGCAACGTCTCGCCCGCGCCGGCTACGCGCTCGACGTGTCCCACCTGTACGACGAAGCGACCGAGCAAGCGGTGAAGGCGCTCCAGGCCGCGGCCGGGATCGTCGTCGACGGGATCGCCGGCCCGAACACGTACGCTGTGCTGTCGGCTGGCCAGCGCGACCGCAAACACCTGACCGAAGCGGACATCACGCGTGCCGCGGACAAACTCGGCGTTTCGCCCGCATGCGTGCGCGCCGTCAACGAAGTGGAATCGCGCGGCTCGGGGTTTCTGGCGGACGGCCGGCCCGTGATCCTGTTCGAGCGGCATGTCATGTACCGGCAGCTCGTCGACAGCATCGGCGCGAATGACGCCGTCCACTACTCGCTGCTGTTCCCGAACGTCGTCAACCAGAAGCCGGGCGGCTACCAGGGCGGCGCCGCCGAATACGTGCGGCTCGACACCGCCGCGCGCGTCCACGCGGCATCGGCTTACGAATCGGCGAGCTGGGGCGCGTTCCAGGTGATGGGCTACCACTGGAAGCGCCTCGGCTACGCGAGCATCGACGAGTTCGTCGCGCGGATGGAGACGAGCGAGGGCGACCAGCTCGACGGGTTCGTGCGCTTCGTCGCGGCTGACTCGTCGCTGCTGTCCGCGCTGAAAAACCGGAAGTGGGCTGCCTTCGCGAAGGGCTACAACGGCCCGGACTATGCCCGCAACCTCTACGACGCGAAGCTCGCCCAGGCGTACGAACGCTACGCCGGCGCGAAGGCGGCCGCGTGACCGGGCCAGGCCTTCGCTTCTGGCTGGCGCTCGCGGTGCTCGTCGCGGCGGTCGCAGGCGCGCAATATGTGCGCGCGCTGCAGGGACGCCTCGCCACGGCACAGGATGCCGCCCGCCAGGCGAAACAGGATGTGGACACGCGCGACGCGATCATTGGCCGGCTGCTCACGAATGCCCGTGAGAAAGACGAGCAGCGCGCGCAGCTCGACCGCACACGCGACACCGTCGACGCGACGCTCGCCGCGTATCAATCGCAACTCCGGAAACTCATCGATGAGAACGAAGCCGTTCGCACGTGGGCTGCTGCTCGCCTGCCTGACGACGTTGTGCGCCTGCACAGCAGCCCTGCCCTCGCCGGCGCCAACGATTACGCTCAACGCGTGCGCGACGGTGACACGGTGCACGCTGCCGGCCGCTCACCCGCAGACGAACGGTGATCTGAGCGACGCGCTGACCGTCGCGCGGGCGGCATGGGCGCGCTGTGCGGCCGAAGTCGACATGATTGCTGCGTGCCAGGCGCGCAGTCAGACGAACCCGCAGGCGGCCGCCCATGATTAAACCGAACAGCCTGCGCGCCGCGCTCGTCGCGGCGATTCCGCAGCTCGCCGCTGCGCCCGACCTGCTCGTCGTCTTCATCAACGACGGCCACATTGTCGCGACCGGCACACGCACGCCGTCGTTCGAATACCGGTACGAGTGCGAGATTCTCATCCGCGACTTCATCGGCAACGCCGACGACGTGATGATTGCGGTTGTCGAATGGGCGCGCGCGAACCAACCCGACCTCGTGACCAACGCCGACCAGCGCCGCGACGGCATGACGTTCATCGCCGACATTCTCGCGAACGATGCCGTCGACCTCGCGGTTAAGCTGAAGCTCACGGAAAGCGTTGTGGTCGGTATGGACGAAGGCGGCCGCCGCACGGTCGAACACGTCGACGACGCGGCCGAACACTGGGTGGTGTAATGGATGATGATCTGCGTGCGCTTGAAAAGTGGGCCGGCGGGCTGCTCGCGAAGCTGGCGCCGGCAGCTCGCCGGCGTCTGTTTCGCGAGCTGGGACGCGATATGCGTCGTGCGCAACAGTCGCGCGTCGCCGCGCAGCAAAACCCGGACGGCAGCGCGTACGTGCCGCGCAAGATCAAGAAGGGCGGCAAGGGCTTGCGCACTAAGGTCGGCCGCATCAAGCGGCAGGCGATGTTTCGCAAGCTGCGCACCGCCCGCTATCTGCGGATCGATGTCGACGACACGGGGCTCGCGATCGGGTTCGACGACCGCCTGTCGCGCATCGTGCGCGTTCACCAGGAGGGCCAGAAGGCCCCCGTCGAACCGGGCGGTCCGCTCGCACAGTATCCGGTTCGCGTCGTGCTCGGCTTCGCCGCGGCCGATCGCGAGCTTGTGCGCGATCGATTACTACGTTACTTGAATCGCTGAAAATTCCTTGTGTATGATTAATTGCCGGCTGTAGAGCGGCAATATCACTGGGGATTAGTAATGAAGCTAGGTCAAGCCAGAATACGTGTCACTCGCATGCGAATCATTTCGGCCATGCTTGGAATTGTTTCCGGTCTAATTGTAGTCATAGGGTTTATCAAAGGATTCTATTATTACGCCGAGTCGCTTAATGCCGCTGCGCTACCTCCCCTAGCGCGACTGACTGCATTCGCCAAGCATGGCATCGAGCTACTGTACGCTGGCACTCCTTTTTTGGGACTATTCTGGTCTAACGCCCCACTCGCGGCTCCGTACGATCTCAAGTGGCCTGGAAACTATTGGCTGATTTTTTGGGCCGCCGTTTTCATGATTAGTCAATCGATTTGGAGCGCTGCATCGCGCCTGAATCAACGCATCAGGGCCTGCATCAAGCGTGTTGAAGAGCTCGGCTGGGATCAAGAATTGTTGAGGCAAATGGGTGTCGTCCAAGGCGCAAAACCCGATGTCATGCAAATAAACATCGAGCTTGACCAAAAAGACCAGTGGTACAAGCGGCCGGTCGGGTTGATCGCAATCGCAGTCGCCGCAACCGTCTTGGGCCAACTCGCCAATCTGAAATTTGGCCTCGTTCACTGAGGCCAATCGTGCTCGTACTTGACTGGCCGCTACGCTACGTCGGCCGCTGAATCATTCACAGCAGCCAGGCGCGTCGACGCGATCGCGTGATACGCCTGGCTCGTCTCACATCCGACCCACTGCAGGCCGGCTTCGCGCGCGGCGACTAGAAACGTCCCGGAACCGGCGAACAGGTCGCACACGACGCCGCCATCGGGCACCAGGCGCACCACGTCGCGCGCCAGCTCGATCGGCTTTTCAGTGACGTGTTGCTTCGGGAGCGCCAGGCGCGTCGGAAACACGCCGGGCAGGTACACGTCGCTATCGTTCATCGGCCCGCGGCTCGCCCATACGATGAACTCGGCCTGTTGCGCGAATCCACCTCGGCGCGGCCGCGTACGGCCCGGCGTCTTGTCCCATACGGCGATGCCGCGCAGCGTCAGGCCGGCTGCCTGCACTACATCCGTCAACGTCGCGAGCTGGCGCCAGTCGATAAAGCAAACGAGCAGCGCGCCGGGCTTCATCGCGCGGCGGGATTCGGTCAGCCAGGCGTGGCACCAGAACGCCCAGGCGCGTTGGTCCATGTTGTCGCCTTCGAAGTCTGTATAGACCGCCTTCGTGTCGCTGTTGATGTACTTCTGGCTCGGCGCACGCGATCGCGCGGACAGGTGCAGACCGCCCGACGCGTACGGCGGATCGGTGAATACCAGGTCGACGGACTGATCCGGCAGTGTGCGCGCCAATGCGAGCGCGTCGACACGATGAAGCTGGTTGAGCATCGGGGCAATGTCGGCCGCGGGCGCGGCGTCGGAAATGTGAATCGTCATGGGTCAGAGGCAGCGTGAAAGGGACACCCGCGACGTGTGCATAACACGTCGTTGAGCGTGTAACACCGATTGTCGACGCACGTTTGCTCGCGCGCGCGACGAGCATGATGTACCCACAAGCACGACATTTGCATTCGCTCGCGTCACGCGAGGGCGGCCGGCAACATGGTCGGCATGGATGCGAACGAAATTCAACGGCAGGCACGCAACGCCGTGCGCAAGGGCTCGATTCTCGATGTCGACTACGGCGCTGGCCTCTGTCGCGTCGCGGTCGGCGAATCCGCCGACGACGGCCTGCAAACCAACTGGATTCCCTGGCTCACACCGGCGGCCGGCAGCACGCGCGAATGGCTTCCGCCGACGAAAGGCGAGCAGGTCGTCCTGCTCGGCCCGATGGGCGATTTCGCGCAAGCCGTCGCGCTGCGCGGCATTTACTCGGACGCCGCGCCGGCGCCGGACAACTCTCCGAACACCCATACCCGCGTCTACGCGGACGGCGCGCGAGTCAGCTACGACCATGCGGCGCACTCGCTGACGGCCGAGCTTCCGGCCGGCGCGACCGTGCGCGTCATCGCACCAGGCGCGGTCATCGTGCAGACGAAGGACGCGACCGTTCAAGCCGAAAACATCCTGCTCGACGGTGACGCGACCGTGACGAAATCGCTGACCGTGAAAGGTCCGTTCGCGTTCGAGTCGGGCATGACCGGTAAGGGCGGCGAAGGCGGTTCTGTCATGAAGATCGACGGTCGCGCCGAGTTCACTGACGACGTTGTCGCGCGCAACGTCAGCCTGGTCGAACACCCGCACGACGCGAAGGGCGAATTCGCCCGCACGTCGAAGCCGATCCCGGGGGCAGCATGAAGGGTATGAACGCTGTCACGGGTCGCGCGATTTCGGGCGTCGACCACCTGTCGCAGTCGGTCGGTCGGATTCTGACGACCCCGCTCGGATCGTGCATCCAGCGCCGTTCGTTCGGCTCGGAATTGCCCGACCTGATCGACGCGCCGACCAATGGCTCGACGCGCATTCGCCTGTATGCGGCCGCCGCGACTGCGCTGATGCGCTGGGAACCGCGTCTGACCGTCACCCGCGTGCAACTCGTGGCGGATACCAATGATGCGTTCGCCGGTCAGCAGCTCGTCGACATCGAAGGATGGACCGACGAGCGCGACGAACCCGTATCGCTGCGCGTGCTTGTGCCGAACGGAGTCGGCGCATGAGAACGACCCCGATCGACCTGTCGCAACTGCCGGCACCCGATATCGTCGACCCGATCGATTTCGAAACGCTGTTCGCCGAACGTAAAGCGCGACTCATTTCCCTGTACCCAGCCGATCAACGGGCCGAGATCGCCGCGACGCTCGCGCTCGAATCCGAACCGTTGACGCGATCGTTGCAGGAGAACGCCTATCGCGAAGTGCTGCTGCGCCAGCTCATCAACGACAAGGCGCGCGGCATTCTGCTCGCGTACGCGCGCGGCACGACGCTCGAACACATTGCCGCCCTCTTCGATGTAGAGCGCCTGGTCATCTCGGCCGGCGATCCCGAAAACGGAGTCGATCCGGTCTACGAAGACGACGACAGCCTGCGCGAGCGCGTGCAGCTCGCGCCGCGCGGTTTCTCCGTCGCCGGTCCCGAAGAGGCGTACGTGTTCCATGCGCGTTCGGCCGATGGCCGAGTGCTGTCTGCCGCCGCGTTCAGCCCGGAACCGTGCGTGATGGTCGTCACGATCCTGTCGCGCGAAGGCGACGGCACCGCGAGCGACGAGTTGATCGAGATCGTGAAGAGGAATCTGGAAGGTAAGCGACCGCAGACCGACGAAGTGATCGTGCAGAGCGCGAAGATCGTGCGCTATGCGATCCGCTCAACGCTGCGCTTCTTCTCCGGCCCGGATCGCGCCGTCGCGCTCGCGGAAGCGAACAAGCGCACGGCGAAGTTCGCCGCCGACATGCACCGCATCGGCATGGAAGTGACGGTCGACGGCCTGCACGCGGCGATGCGCGTGGCGGGCGTGCAGAAGGTATTGCTCGACTCGCCGGCCGGCGGCGTCGCCGTGACGGGCGAGCAGGCGCCGTACTGCACGGGCATCGAGCTGATCGACGGCGGGGTCGCGGATGAATAAGCCGATGCCCTCGTTGCTGCCGCCGAACGCGACCGCGCTCGAGCGGCGCCTGGCCGAGACCAATGCGCGAATCAGCGGCATCCCGGTCGACATCGGCACGCTGATGGATCCGGACGCGATCCCGCTGGCGTTCCTGCCGTGGCTCGCCTGGCACGTCGGCGTCGAGACCTGGAAGGACTACTGGCCCGAGCAGGTCAAGCGCGCGCGCGTGAAAACAGCGATCCGCATTGCGCGCATCAAGGGCACGGCCGAAGCCGTGCGCCAGGTATGTGCGTCGTTCGGCGCGAACGTGGCGATGCGCGAATGGTTCGAGATGACGCCGCGTGGCCGGCCGGGAACGTTCGACATCGTGCTGACGGTCGGCAGCCGCGACGGCGTGCCGGCGACTGCCGAATACGTCGCCGACATCCGCGCGGAAGTCGATCGAGCGAAGCGCGGTACCGCGCACTACACCTTCAAGCAGGGCTTTGACGCGACCGCCACGCAGCGCGTCGGCGCCGGCGCGCGCGCCGCGGTCTATTGCCGTCTGTCCCTCTCGGATACCTGAAACATGGCTGGAAACCTGATCCAAATTACCGACGCCGGTCGTGCAGCGCTTGTCGCGCCCGACAACACCGGCACTGTCGCGCGCCGTGTCGTAGAAATCGGGTTGGGCACCGCGGCGTTCGCATTCGACAAGGGCATGAAGACCCTGCCGAACGAGCGCAAGCGCGTGACCACGTTCGGCGGCGACAACGTCGCGCCCGACACCGTACACGTCGTCATCCAGGACGACTCAGACGACCAGTATTCGCTGTACGCATACGGCCTGTACCTCGACAACGGCGTGCTGTTCGGCGTCTATGTGCAGAGCACGCCTATCCTCGAAAAATCGCCCGCGGCCATGCTGCTGCTGGCGAGCGATACCGTGTTCGCGTCGATCGACGCGGCCCTTCTCCAGTTCGGCCCGACGACGTTTCTGAACCCGCCGGCCACGACCGAGCGCAAGGGCGTCGCTGAACTCGCAACGCAGGCCGAAGTCGACGCCGGTGCGGATGACACGCGCATCGTCACGCCGAAGAAGGTAGCGGCCCGGTATGCGGCGCTCACGGGCGCGGCATTCTCCGGACCAGTCTCCGTCGCCGGCACCGACGCTGGCGGCGCCCACGTCCGGGCGATCGGCGGAGAATACGGCGCGTTCCTGCGCGTGGACGGGAAAACCGCCGCGCTGCTGTCGACCAAACAAGGCGACGCAATCGGGACGAGCAACGGCATGTTGCCGTTCTGCTGGTCGCTCCTGACCGGCAAGGTCACGATCGACGGCACCGGCCGCGGCGCAGAATTCGGCGGTGCCGTCGAAGTGGCTGGCGACCTGTCGGTCGGTCAAAGCGCGGCCGAAGCGCATATTCGGCTGGGTCCCACCGATGGCTACCTGTACAGCAGCGCGCAAAGCGTCGGCTTCTGGTCGCCCACGAAAGGGGCGTTTCAGTACCTCTTCGCCGATCGAACTTTTCGCATCGACGGCAAGCTCACCTGGCACGAAGGCAATCTCAACCCACTCGACAAGACGAAGGGCGGCACCTTGGGCGGCGACCTCACGTTCGCAGCCGGAAAGCGCCTGATCCTCGCGGAAGGCAGTCTGGCCAGCCCGTCCCTCACGTTCGCGAACGACGGCGCGCCGGATACCGGCCTGTACCACAGCGCCGACGGGCAGTTCGGTGTGACCTGCAACGGCGCATCCGTTGTCCGCTTCACACCGACCCTCGCCGCATTCGACCAAGCCGTAACCGGCCCAACGCCGCCGACAGGCGACCGCTCGACGCGCTTCGCCACGACGGAATGGGTTGTTCAGCGCATGGCGACCCAAGAGATCGGCACGATCCTCCTCGAAGTACGCACGAGCGTGCGAGCGGGCTGCCTGAAGCTGAACGGCGCGCTGCTCAATCGAGCCGACTACCCCGAGCTGTGGGCCTACGCGCAAGCGAGCGGCGCGATTGTTGCGGATGCTGATTGGGGTGCGAAGGGGTTCTTCGGCTGCTTCTCGCACGGTGACGGCGCAACGACGTTCCGCATCCCGGAGTTTCGCGGGGAATTTCCGCGCTTTTGGGATGACGGACGCGGCATCGATACCGGCCGCGGCATTGGCACGTTCCAGATATTTCTCAACGCGTCGCATGCGCACGGCGCGTCGGCCGCTGCTGTCGGCGACCACGCGCACTCGGCCTGGACCGATGTACAGGGACATCACAACCACCCACTTCACGATCCCGGCCACGCCCACGGTGTGCGGATGGGCCGTGTTGGTGTCGTCGCGACCTCCTACGGCCAAGGCTGGGGGCCGTACAACTGGGACCGCCAGGACATGCACGGCACCGAAGGTTCCGGCACCGGTATCTGGATCGACGCCACGGGCGAGCACGGCCACAACGTCGGCATCGGCGGGGCCGGCAGCCACTCGCACGCAATCACGATCGGCGCGGACGGCGGCAACGAAGCGCGGCCGCGCAACATCGCGCTGCTCGCCATGATCCGCGCCTACTAATCCACGGACCTCGAACCATGCTGATTCACCACTACAACCCGACGACCGGCGAATATCTGAGCAGCAGCCAGCCCGACGCCGATCCGCGCAACGACAACCGCTGGCTCGTTCCCTCGTTCGCCACGTTCGACGCACCGCCACCGCGCACGCCGACGACCTGGCCGTTCTATCGCGACGGCGCGTGGTTCCTGTTGCCGGACTTCCGTGGGCGCGTTTGCTACCGCACCGACACCGGCGAGCCGGTCGAGATCGCCGTGGCCGGCAAGACGCCCGACGACCTGGAGCTGACGACCGAGCCGCAACCGTCACCGCGCCATGCGTGGATCGACGGCGCGTGGACGGTTCCCCCCGAGCTGATCGCACGCGAAAAGCGCGACGCCGCGATGGTCGAGTTCGAACGGCTGATGGAGATCGCACGCCGCGCGAACGCGGGGAAAGCCGACGCGTATGCCGCCGGCCTGCTCGACGACGAAGGCACCTACTACTTCAAAGCTTGGTCCGCGTACCAGATGGCGCTCGTCTCCGCGATCAACGCCGACACGTTTCCAGACGCTGTGGCGTGGCCCGCGACGCCCGCGCCATACGTTGCGCCGGCCGAGCCGATCGAACCGCCAATCCCGGCCTCCGTCACGACGACCTGACAGCGGGCTCTCCCGTTTCCTCTCACCCGCATACCTATAGGAGCTGCACACCATGCCGCAGGATTACCACCACGGCGTACGCGTCATCGAAATTAACGAAGGCGGCCGGCCGATTCGCACGGTCTCCACGGCCGTGCTCGGCATCGTCTGCACCGGCGCCGACGCCGACCCGGCAGCGTTCCCGCTCGACACGCCGGTGCTGCTGACGAACGTTGTCGCCGCAGTTGGCAAGGCCGGCACGAAGGGCACGCTGCGCCGCACGCTCGACGCGATCGGCAAGCAGACGAAGCCCGTCACCGTCGTCGTGCGCGTCGCGGAAGGAAAGGACGAAGCCGAGACGACCACGAACGTTATCGGCACCGTCACGCCGGACGGCAAATACACCGGCATGAAGGCGCTGCTGGCCGCGCAGGGGAAGCTCGCCGTGAAGCCACGCATCCTGGTCGCGCCCGGTCTCGACACGCAGCCCGTCGCCGCGGCATTCGCGACGATCGCGCAATCGCTGCGCGCGATGGTGTACGTCGCCGCGCACGGCTGCAAGACGAAGGAAGAGGCGGTCGCGTACCGCAAGCAGTTCGGCCAGCGCGAAATCATGGTGATCTGGCCGGATTGGCTCGGCTGGGACGACGTAACGAACTCGACCGTCGCTATCCCGGCACCGGCGATCGCGGCGGGCCTGCGCGCGAAGATCGACAACGACATCGGCTGGCACAAGACGCTGTCGAACGTCGTCGTCAACGGCGTGACCGGCATCAGCGCGGACGTGTCGTGGGATTTGCAAGACCCGGCGACGGACGCTGGCTATCTGAACGAGAACCAGGTCACCACGCTTATCAACCGGAACGGCTTCCGTTTCTGGGGCTCGCGCACGTGCGACGCGGACGGCAAGTTCTTCTTCGAGAACTACACGCGCTCGGCACAGGTGATCGCCGACACGATCGCCGAAGAACAGATGGGCGTCGTCGACGGGCCGCTCAACCCGTCGCGCGCGCGCGACATCATCGAGAACATCAACGCGTGGTTCCGCCGCGAAATCTCGGTCGGCAATCTGATCGGCGGCGGTGCCTGGTACGACCCGGAGCCGAACACGACCGACGAGCTGGCATCGGGTGGCACGTGGATCGACTACGACTACACACCGGTCCCGCCGCTCGAAAACCTGAAGCTGCGCCAGCGCATCACCGATCGCTATCTCGCCGATTTCGCCTCGCGCGTGTCGGCCTAACCTGGAGTCACACACATGGGTATGCCCCGCAAGCTGAAAGGCTTCAACCTGTTTCACAACGGCACCAACTTCGTCGGCGAGACGAAAGAAATCCAGCTCCCGAAGCTGTCGCGAAAGATGGAGGACTACCAGGGCGGCGGCATGAGCGGCCCGATCCCGATCGACTTCGGGCAGGAAGCAATCCAGCTCGAATGGACGTGCGGCGGCTTCATGGAGGATGTCGTTCGCATGTACGGCATCACCACGCACGACGGCGTGCAGCTCCGCTTCTCGGGCGGCTATCAGCGCGAGGATTCGAAGACCTACGATTCGGTCGAAATCGTCGTGCGCGGCCGCCACAAGGAAATCGACATGGGTTCAGGCAAGCCGAAGGAAGACACCGATTTCAAGGTCACGACGGCGGCCAGCTACTACAAGCTGTCCATCAACGGTCAGGAGCTGATCGAGATGGATTTCATCAACATGATCGAGAAGATCAACGGTAACGACCTGCTCGCCGGTCTGCGCCAGGCAATCGGCCTGTAACCGCTTGCTCCCATCGCGCCCGCGCACGCCGCGGGCATCCCTTTAGATCATCATCAGGACACGCAACATGACGACCCTCGACACCAACAACACCCCCACCGGCGGCGCCGTACTCGACGCGATCGCGGCCAACACGCACGCCTTCGACACGCCGATCGTGCGCGGCGAACAGACCATCACGCACGTCACCCTCGCCAAGCCCTCGGCCGGCGCGCTGCGCGGCACGTCGCTCGCGGCACTCGTGAACCTCGACGTGGACGCGCTGCGCAAGGTGCTGCCGCGCATCAGCACGCCGACGCTGACCGAGATGGATGTCACGTTGATGGATCCGGCCGACCTCGTGGCATTGGGGGGTATCTTCGCCGGTTTTTTGATGCCGAAGGCGCTGAAAGCGAGCATGGAATCCCAGAACGCGTAGAGGACGCGATGGCCGACGTCGCGACGGTGTTCGGATGGACACCGCGCGACATGGACGACCTTTCCCTTTCTGAGCTGATGGATTGGCGCGAGCGCGCCCGGATACGAAGCGGACACGAGTAACGATGGACAACGCCCTGAAACTGCGCGTCATGTTCGACATGGTCGACAACTGGACGAAGCCCTTGCGGAACATGCTGAACAGCAACAAGGGGCTCGCGCAGTCGTTGAAGGCGACGCGCGGCGAGCTTGCCGAACTCGGCAAGCAACAGAAAGCCGTCGCCTCGTTCCGCGAAATGCGCGCCGGGCTCGCCGACACCACGAAGAAGCTCGGCGCGGCGCAATCCAACGTGAAGGCGCTCGCTGGCTCACTGCATGCATTCGGTCCGCCCACGAAGCAGATGGTCGCCGACATGGCGCGCGCGCGCCAGGCAGCGTCGCGCCTGCGCGCCGAGCAGAAAAAGCAGGCGGCCGCCGTCGACGAGATGCGCGGCCGACTCGCGCAGGCCGGCATCGAGACGCGCAACCTCGCGCAGCACGAACGCGCGCTGCGCTCGAACATCGCGTCGACGACGGCCACGGTGCAGGCGCAGACGCGCCAGCTCGAAGCGCTGTCGGAACGCGATAGAAAGCTCGCGGCGGCACGCGGCAAGATGCAGGCAATGCAGGGTGTCGCGGGCGGGATGGCGATCGGCGGTTACGCCGCCCGCTCGACCGGCATGCGCATGCTCGGCGGCCTCGGCGGCACGCTCGACGAAGCCAAGAAGATGACGAACGAGCGCGCGCGCATCACGGCGCTCGGCCTCGGCGACCAGGCGACGCAGGACGCCGAGAAGTACGTGCGCGCGATGAAGATGATGGGTGTCAGCACGTCCGACAACATGACGCTGATGCGTGATGCGCTGTCGATTTTCGCGGACGAGCATCACGCGCAGATGGTCATGCCGACGCTCGCGAAAATGAAGTTCGCCAACGAAGCACTGTTCGGCGCGGAAGACGCACACGCGAACGAAGAGAAGTTCATGAACATGCTGAAGGTGATCGAGCTGCGCGGCGGCACGAAAGACGAAGCGACGTTCAAGAACGAAGCGAACATGGTGCAGAAGGTGCTGTCGGCGACCGGCGGCCGCGTCGGTGGCGACGAGTGGCGCAACTTCATCCAGACGGGCGGCGTCGCGGCGAAACAGATGCGCCAGGACGCCTTCTATTACCAGATGGAGCCGCTTATTCAGGAAATGGGCGGCCACGGCGTCGGCACCGGCCTCATGTCTGCGTATAGCAACGTCTACCAGGGTAAGACGACCGTGCGCGCGGCGAAGGAGATGATGAATCTCGGCCTGGTCGACAAGAAGAACGTCGAATACAACAAGATTGGGATGATCAAACGGATCAAACCGGGCGCGCTGCTCGGCGGCGATCTGTTCAAGGCGTCGCCGCTTGAATGGCTGGAAAAGGTATTGCTCCCGCAAATGGCGAAGAAGGGCATCACGGACCCGGACAAGGTGAAGGACATGATTTCCACGATCTTCACCAACCGGACCGCCGCGAACCTGTTCTCGACCATGTACATGCAGCGGAACCAGATTCACAAGAATGAAAAGCTCAACCGCGGCGCATATGGTATCGATGACGCGGCGAAGCTCGCTGCGCTGCAAACCCAGGGCAAGGAAAACGACCTGCTCGCGAAGGGTCGCGACTTGCGGCGCGAGATCGGCGAGCGCATCGCGCCGCTGTACAACGCGGCGCTCGACAAGACGCGCGAGATTGTCGGCAACCTCATCGGCCTGATTCAGCGCCACGGCCCGGCGGCGAAGGTCATTCTGTCCGTGCTCGCCGCGTTCGCCGCACTGCTCGTCGTCATGGGGACGTTCACGATCGCGCTCGCCGGCGTGCTCGGACCGCTCGCGATCGTGCGCTTTTCCATGACGACGCTCGGCATCCAGGGCGGCATCCTGTCACGCGCGCTCGGCATCGGCGCCGCTGCCTGGCGCATGTTCGCCAGCGCCGCCCTGTTCGCCGGCCGCGCAATGCTGATGACGCCGATCGGCCTGGCAATCACGGCAGCCGTCGTCGTCATCGCGGGTGCGGCCTATCTGATCTACCGGTACTGGAAGCCGATCAGCCGCTTCTTCGCCGGGCTCTGGAAGGGAGTACTGCAGGTCGTCAACAGCGTGACCGGCGCGATTACGCAATACCTGATGAACTGGACGCCGCTGGGTTTCATCGTCGACCACTGGAACGACCTGAAGGCCATCACCGCGGCAATCTGGACGCTCATCAAGGCCGGCATCGTGTCAGCCGCGCAATCGATCGCCGACTTCTTTATGAACTGGACCCTCGTAGGCGTCATCGTCCGTCACTGGGACGAAATCAAGGCGGCTGCCGGCGCGGCGTGGAGCTGGATTGCGGACACGGCAATGTCGGCCGGCCGGGGCATTGCCGACTTCTTCATGAACTGGACACTGCTCGGCGTCGTCATCCGACATTGGGACGACATCGTCGGATTCATGTCCGGCCTAGTCGGCCGTTTCACAACGATCGGCGGACAAATTATCGACGGCATGGTGGCTGGTTTCCTCGGCGGCATGGGTGCTGTCCGGCAGGCCATTCACAACGTCGGCGAAAACGCGATTGCATGGTTCAAGGAAAAGCTCGGCATTCACAGCCCGAGCCGCGTGTTCGCCGAGCTGGGCGGATTCGTCGGCGAGGGGGCGGCGCTTGGCATGGCAGGCGAACAACGCGGCGTCGCGCGCGCGGCGCTCGGGCTCGCGACGGCCGCCGTGACCGGATTCGGTACACCCGCGCTGTCGACGGCAGCTCCCATTGTGCCAATCGACCGGCGGCCGCCAATCGCGGCGTCGGGTCCGGCTGCAGCGTCGTCTGCATCGGCCGCCGCGCCGGCGTCGATCATCATCAACATCTACCCGCAGGCCGGCGACGATCCGCGCGCGATCGCGCGCGCCGTGGCCGCCGAGCTGGATCGTCGCGAACGCGCGCAGCGTGCGCGCGCCGGCTCGCGCCTGTCCGACTGACATTCACGGAGGATCTGTCCCATGTTGCTGTCGTTGGATCAATTCGTGTTCAGCCTGACTACCGCGCCCTTCCACGAGCTGAAGCGGCGCCGGAACTGGAAGCATCCGAAGAAGTCGCGTATCGGCGCGCGCGATGCTCGCCAGTACACCGGCCAGGGCGACGATGTCATCACGCTCGACGGTCTCATCGCGCCGGATCAAATCGGCACGAGCGCGTCGATCGAGCAGCTCGTCCAGATGGCGAACGTCGGCGAAGCGTACGTGTTGGTCGACGGTCTCGGGACCGTCTACGGCGCATACCTCATCGTGGGCCTCGACGAAACGAGGCGTTACTTCACCCGCGAAGGCACTGCGCGCAGGATCGAATTCACGTTGACGCTCGAATGCGTCGACGACGACGCGTTGCGTATCGAGCAAGACGCGTCGCTGGCCGATGATTCGGAAACCGACGATGCAACGGACGCGGAGCCGAAGGCATGACGACGCGTGCTATGGAACACTCGAACGCAGCCGTGTATCGGCTCGAACGTGTTGAGCCGATGGCCGACTACCGCATCACGCTCGGCGGCCGCGACATCTCGCGGCGGTTCCTGCCGCGGCTCGAATCGCTGACCCTCACGGAATCACGCTCTGACGATGCGGATACCATCGACCTCGTGCTCGACGACTCGCGCGGCGATCTGGCGCTGCCGAAGCGTGGCGACGAAATCAAGGTGTCGATCGGCTGGGCTGGCGAGCAGCTCGTCGACAAGGGCACGTTCGTCGTGACCGAGTTCGAGCACAGCGGCGCGCCCGACACGCTGACCGTGCGGGCACGCTCGGCATCGATGTCGAACGGCATGCAGGAGCGCCGCGAGAAGAGCTGGCACAAGCAGACGATCGGCTCGATCGTGCGCGCGATCGCGGCACGCTACAAGCTGACGCCCGCCGTCTCTGACGCCCTGGCGAAGATAGTGATCGCGCACATCGACCAGACGCACGAAAGCGATATGTCGTTTCTGACGCGCCTGGCGAAGCGCTACGACGCCGTGATGAACGTCAAGGATTTGCGGTTGCTGTTCACGCCGATCGGCACCGGCAAGACCGTCAGCGGGAAGTCGTTCCCGGTGTTGAACCTGACGCGCGCGAGCGGCGATCAGCATGCGTACCACGTGTCCGAACGCGAGAATTTTTCGGCCGTGCGTGCGCATTACCACTCGAACGGCAAGGCGAAACGGAAGTCAGTGATTGTGGGCGGGGAGAACAACAAGAACGTGAAGGTGCTGCCGGAGGACTACGCGACGGAAGCCGAAGCGCGAGCCGCGGCGCAGGCCGAGTTCAAGCGCATGCAGCGCAGCCAGGCGACGATGCGGTATTCGCTCGCGCGCGGCCGTGCCGATCTGTTCCCCGAAATGCCGGTCACGCTGTCGGGCTTCAAACCGGAAATCGACGAGACCGCGTGGCTCGTGAAGAAGGCAACGCACACGATCGACGGCGACGGCGGATTCGCGACCGCGCTCGACCTCGAAATGCGCGACGATCCGACGACCGAGCGGCACCGGTCGCATTTCAGGAAGGCGAAGTAAGCGTGCGCGCTAAGATATGATCAAACGGAATCGGTGAGGATGGAATGAGCGAACTACTGGAGTGGGTCGAGAAGTCTGCGATCGAGAATTTGAAAGCACATCACGCGTGTGCGGACGTGATCGCGAAGGATGCGGCTACAACGTTGACGGTGTTTCTCGCCGCACTGGGCGGTGGCCTCGCCTATGCGGCGAAAGCACTCGAACAACACAACCTGAACTGGCTTTCAGTCGGAGCGATGGCATTTACTGGCTGGTTTCTCGTTTTGAGCCTGCTGCTCGTCTGGAAATGCCTGATGTTCCGGGAATTGCCATCAATCTACAACGAGCCGCGACACCTCTATCAACCGGAGTTTTCTGTCGATGATTTGAAAGAGGCCGAGATTCACGGCCTTCAGCGGCGCATCAATGCAGCAGCGAAAAGCAATGCGAAAGTGGTCAAGTCAATGAACAGGCTACGGCTTGCAGCCGCAGCCAGCCCGATCGTGTTTATCGTTGCGGCGGCTTCGGCGTGGAAGGTTGTTGGCTAGGAGTGCCCTTGTTGAATCCGTCTCGCGTCGGTCCGCGATATACAGGCTGCGGGTCCGGTACGACGGGCTTATTGTTGTTGGAACTCATGCTTGCTCCGGTTGTTTTCAGGTGTAGGAGCCGGTAAACATACCAGAGTGCTTTCACGACCCGCTTTGGCGGGTCTTTTCATTTTTATCCGATGATCCGGCGGCGCCGGTCATCCCTTCAAGAAGCGGAGATAGTAAAAAGCCCGCACGCGGCGGGCTTCAGATTGCTTGCTATGGGAGACGCTCAGCGCGCCCTTTAGTGATCGTTCATATTCGCACGGATTGGCGGCCCGTCGTCGCACCGCCCAAGCGCCGCGCGGGCGACACGAAGATTTCCCATCGCCTGAATCGCAACTTCGAGCACGTGGCTGACCGACTGCATGGCATCGTCGATCGCTGCACGTGCAACATCGCGCTCGCAGCCGGTCATGTCCGAACGGACTCGCCCACCGCCCATCGCTTGGGTGCGTGCGTCCGTATGACGGGCGGCTATGCCAATCGTGCCGTTGTTGTGCTTCATGTCGATGCTCATTCTCCTGGTCCCTCACAAACATGTTCATGGACCGACGACACGCAACACGACGCGGTTGCCTCGGAATATCCCACGTCGCCAGCATCGCCGGCTTTCAGGATGCTAACTCAATACTGGATGGATATACAGTGTTTGTGTGAAGAATGGCTGGCGGGCGACGACGCGCCCGGACTACTTCTTTCCGTCCTTGGCAGCCCGCTCGGCGCGCAAGCGTTCGATTTCGGCCATCGCACGATCCACGTTTTCCGCTGCCCGCTGGTCCAGCGCTGCGCGGCGATTTTCCGGCAGGCGTTTTGCGCGCTGCGGTGTGCCCGTCTTGAGCATGACGGCTTGATTTAGAACGCTGCCAATAAACGACTGCAGGGTTGCTTTGCCTGTTTCGTTGAGTTGTCGATACATGGCGACGAGTTCGGCCTCTTCGCCGGCGCCTTTCACCTCTTCCGTCTCATGCTCGGCAGCAACCCGTTCGCCGGTCAGCACGTAGTAGATGTCGACGCCTAATGCGCGGACGCTCAACAGATAGCTTGCATCCGGCGACCGCTCGTCCGATTCATATGCGGATTGTGAACGCCGAGTGATGCCGCCCACAGCGGCAAATTCGTCCTGGCTCAGCCCGATCCGCAAGCGCTCTTCCCGTAAGCGACTCCCTACGTGAGACATAATTTTCCTAATATCATTGACGAGACGTTTTTTGCTCATTACACTGGCCTTACCGTAACGCAAGGCTAACGATCAAAGTATACCGACCATGACCACCGCCAAAGGCCCGCGCCGATCACCACGCGGCACCCTGTCGGACAAGCCCGTATACGTCCGGCTGACATCCACTGAGCGCGACGAGCTCGAACGATTCGCCGCGCAGCGCAATCGCTCGATTTCGAGCATGGCGCGCGAGCTGATCCGCATCGGCGCAAGCCAGCTTCGCGCCGTCCCTCGTTCCCGTTCCGCCCGCTCGTGAATTGAGGAGCCCGCATGTATCCCGATCCCAAGCGCATTCGCAACAACAAGCACACCGTCCGCTTCGACGACTACGAGCAAGCCGTGCTGACGGCCCTCGCGAACTACCAGGGCGAACAGCTCGCCGTGTTGATTCGCGAAATCGTGATGCGCGAAGCCACCGCTGTGCTCGCCGAACGCAATGCCACGATTCTGGACCACGCCGGCGCCTGAACGAAGGCACCGAACCGCCAACAATGAGTAGCTCCTACGATGCCCGAAACCAGCACGGAGATTTCTTTCTCGGATGCCGACCGCGACGTGCTGGAACGTGTGCGCCAGCAGTACAGCCTCCCGTCGATCGAGGCGGCCGCCGAGTGGCTCGTGAAGCGTCGCCTGCGCCTCACTTCGAAGCAACTGAACGGTCGCGGCCGCGCCCTGTATCTCGTCCGGAGTAAGCCGAAATGCGCATCCTGAACCGCTGCCCCCACTGCCGCACGCGCGCGACCGCACGCAGCAGCCGCGAAATGTCCCAGACCTTCCGGGAAGTCACGTACCAGTGCAACAACGTCGAGTGCGGCCACACGTACGTCGTGAACATGGAGTTCGCCCGAACCCTGTCACCGTCCGCGACCCCGAATCTGTCGCTAAACCTGCCGCTCTCGCCAAACGTGCGCGAGCGTCTCGTCGAGCAGCTCGAACTGCCCGTCTAGCGCCCTAAACCCCTTCCCCTGTTTTCCCCTCGCATCGTGCCTATCCGGCGCGAGGGACTTTTTTTGCCTGAAAAAAGGAGATCAGCATGGCCACTCTCGCTTCTATCGCTGTCGTGATGCCGTTCGATCCGACCCGTCTGTCGCTTGCCAAACGCCGCGAATACCTGCGCGCACTGTGGCGCGCCGACATCGATCCGCTCGTGTTCGTCGGCACCGCGCGCCGGCTCGGCTACGCGCTGGGCTGCCATTGGGACGCCGAGGCCGGCATGCCCGTCCTGACGCCCATCGTTCTGCACTGATCCGATGCGCGCGCCCCTCACCGACGTCGACCTGCGCGCGATGTGGCGCCGCCTGCGCATGGTCGGAAATTTCGACGCCCTGTGCCCGGCCGCCCGCCACGCATTCGAATGCACGGCGAACGTATGGCGCGATCGAGAACCCGCGCCCGAGTTGCCGGCCGTCGACGGGAAACGCCGCGCCGCGAACGACTTCGACTGACCTATCCGCGCCGGCCGCCGGCGCCCTCATCTGGAATCACCCCATGAAGCCCTACGTTTTCAGCATCGGCGTGCTGCTGATGCTTTCCCTCTCCCTCACCGGCGTCTACTACCTGGCCACCGATGTGCTGCGCCTATTCGACGTTCGAAATGCTCGCGCGATCGCTTTCCTGATCGGCTTCGTCGCGATGTTCGTGCTGGTCGCGGCGCTCGCCTGGTCCGTCCCGCCGCGAGGGTGATGCGATGGAGATCGAACTGAAACTTGGCAAGCGGAAATGGCTGCTCGAAATGGTCGACGAGGTGCGGACGGCCGAACTCGGCACGTGGGCATGCGTTCTGCTGAAGATCGAAATCTGCAACGTGCTCAACTCGCTCGGCGGCATGACCGGGGAGTGGTGAACATGAAGCACGAACCCACCATCCGCTACGAGCTGCTGACGACGGCCGGCCTGCGTACCGTCGCCGGCGATCACGTCGTCATCCCGAACGACGCCGGCGCTGCGTTCGGCCTTCATGTCGAACAGCACCTGCACGACGGCAATCCCGAGAAATGGGTCGTCACGCACCTTGCGTCGGGCGTACGCATCGGCCACGGCGCAACCCGCACTGCAGCGCTGGCAAACGCGACGTCGAACGTCGAGCGCAATCGCGATCGCCTGCGCGCGACGCTCGACCAGGCGATGACCTCGCGCTACGAGCTGCAGCACGCCGTTCAACGCCTGCAGCAGAACCATCACGACATCCTCGGAGGTGCAGCAGCATGACGCACACACACACCCCTCACGACGCCGCGCTCGCGGCCTCCATCGCGGCGGCCGCCGACGCCCTTCGCTTCGACCATGAACCCGGCGGCCTGCAACGCGTCGCGGTGCTCGCGCTGTTCGTCAGCGTCCTTGGCGATCGCCTGGCGCTTGCCTTCCCCGCGTCGGCCGGCGCGCTCCGCGCGCTCGTCGACAGCCCTGCGACACCCGGCAACCCTGCCGCCCTCTCCCTGCATCAACAGCAACAGCAATAACGATGGCCTCGATCGACGAACTGAAACAACGCATCGACCTGCACGACCTCGCCGATCGCCTCGGCTTGAAGCGTGGTCGCGGCGGCGACCGGGCGCTCTACCACTCGCCGCAGCACGACGACAAGAGCCCGTCCCTGTCGATCTACGTGAACCACCCGAAGCACGGCACCGGCTGGCGCGACCATAGCGCCGACGTCGGCGGCTCGTGTATCGACCTGGTCATTCACGCGCGCGGCGGCACGGTCGCCGACGCGGTGCGCTACCTGCACGACGCGTACGGCATCCCGCTCGACCGCCAGGCGCCGGCCGAGCGCCGCGAGAAAACGACCGTCGAGTACATCGCCGATCGGTGCTTCGCCGAGCGCGACCAGGTGCGCGAATACCTCGGCGGCCGTGGCATTTCCGCCAGCGCGATCGACGCGGCGATCGCCGCCCGCACGCTCGGCTTCAACACGTGGACCAGCTCGAAGGTCGCAGCCGGCGAAGTGGGTCACGCCGGCCCGGCCGCTGCGTTCATCGTGCGCGCGCCTGGCGACGGCCGCGTCGTTGCCGTCGACATGCGCTATGTCGATCCGGCGCTCAACGGCGGCGTCAAGACGCAGACCCAGGGCGACAAGGCCGGTTACGGCTGGACCGCCGATCCTCGCCGGCTCGACAAGGCGAAGCGCGTGTTCATCGTCGAGAGCGCGATCAACGCGCTGTCGATCGACACCTGCGCGATGCCTGGTGCCGCCGCGCTCGCGCTGCGCGGCCTGGCGAACGTCGACGGCATCGACTTCACGTTCCTGCGCGGCAAGCAGGTCGTGATCTGCCTGGACAACGACGAGCCGTTCGCCGACGGCCACCCGCGCGCCGGCCGCCGCCCAGGGCCGGAAGCCGCCTGGGCGCTCTACGAACGGTTGACGGCACTGAACATCAGCGCCGTGCTCGTCGACCAGGCGAATTGGTTCGCCGACCTCGCGGACGGCGAGAAGGCCATCAAGCCGATCAACGACGTGAACGACTACCTGCAACTGCGCGGCCCTGCCGATCTGCAGCGCGCACTCGACCAGCTCGAGCCGTGGCTCATCGCCGGCCTCGCCGGCGACGCCACGCGTCGCGGCCGGCCGCGCATCTTCCTGCCGTCGCACGACTTCGCGCAGTACTGGCGTTTCCGCGTCCGACCGGACTTCACCAGCTACATCACGAAGATGGACAAGAACGAGGAAAGCGGCGTCGAAACGCCCGTCATGACGGACCTGTGCGGATTCCGCATCGCCGGCATCAGCCGCGTATCCGTCGCGAGCGCGACGTCGACGATGACGGGCGACGCAGACCAGGCGCCCACCGTCTATTTCGCCGTGTCGGTTCAGGCTCCGCGCCACGGTGCGCAGCTCGTGCGCCGCGTCATGCTCGACGACCAACTGCACAACGTCGACCAGTGGGGCAAGTTCGGCCCCATCTGGGCGCCGGCACCGTTCAAGCGCATGGTCAATATCCTCGAACGTGGCGCCGACCTCGGCGCGCGCCAGGCAGCAAACTTCGTCGGGCTCGCCTGGCGCGACGGCCGCCTGATCGTCAACGAGGGACCGGACTGCTATTTCACCGAAGCCGACAAGCAGTGCCCGTACCACAACCTGACCTTCCCGACCGGCCCGGCCAGCGACGCGCGCCGCGTCATTACCGCCTACCAGGCGACGTTCAAACAGAATGCCGCAACGATTCCGCTCGTGTGGGCGCTCGGCGGGCACCTGAAGGCATTGCTCGGTTTCTGGCCGCACATCACGATCCAGGCGAACAAGGGCGCTGGCAAGTCGACGCTCATCAAGCGGCTTGAACGCTCCCTCGCGTTCACGATGTTCTCCGGTCAATCGCTGCAGACCGAGTTCCGGTTGCTGACCAGCATCAGCCACACGAGCCATCCGGTCGGATGGGAAGAGCTGTCCGCGCGCCGGCAGGACGTGATCGACAAGGCCGTCGGCCTGCTCCAGGAGAACTACCAGTACACCGTGACGCGTCGCGGCACCGACATGACGGAATACCTGTTGTGCGCGCCCGTGATGCTGGCCGGTGAAGACGTGCCCGTGCGCAGCCTGCTCGGCAAGCTCGTGCGCACGACACTGACCGGCAAGCGCGGCCCGCTGATGCCGGACGACCTGCCGCGCTTCCCGGTTCGCCAGTGGCTCGAATTCCTCGCCGGCCTGGACAAGCGCGCCGTGTCCGACCAATACGCGACGCTGCGCGACAAGGCGTTGGCCAACTGCCGCGCGAGCGGCGAGGACGACGGCGCGAAGCGGATGGCCGGCAACTATGCGGCCGTCGCACTCGCCTGGCGCTATCTGTGCGAGTTCGCCGGCATGGACCCGAGCGAAGGCGACTTCCCGCGCGACCTGCTCGCCGAAATGAACGGTCACATCGCCGAGACGAGCGCCGATCGCGAGCCGTGGGTCTGGATCCTGGAAACAGCACTGTCGGAAATGGACTGCGGCAACTACAAGCACCCGTACACCTTCGACACCGTCGACGGCGAGTTCTGCCTGCTCATCAACACCGGCCACGTGATGGACCACATCGCCCACACGAGCGCGCTGCGCGACAAATGGAACGGCCTCCCCGTGAAATCCGACCGCGTGTTCAAGGCGCAGCTCAAGCACGCCGGCGTCATCGTCGGCGACAAGGAGGTCGAACGCCGCATCTACACGCGCCGCGTGCGCTACCTCACGCCGATCTCGCTCGAACGCCTGGCGGCGTTCGGCCTGCACGTATCGATCCGAGAAGACTTGGCCACCGACGCATTGCAAGGAGCAACAGCGTGACGCCCTCTCAGCCGATGCGGCCGCCGTGCGGCCGTACCCCTTCCCCCATTCTCTCCGGCCGCGTAGCGGCCCTGTATTCGGGTTTCCGGTGCGTGCGCCGATGCGCGCAGCAATCGGCGCACGTCGTCGCGCGGCCGCGGTGCTGTCCGCTGCCCCCCGTACCCCCCGCAAGTCGAAACGGCCGGGCAACTACGCCGCCTTTGAGGGAGAGGGGCCGCGCGGGCCGGTTTTTCCACAGGGAACAGGCAGGCAGCGCAGAAAACTCGGGGATTCCGGTCGTCTTCGCTCGTAAGTCATTGATTGTTGAGAAGACACCCGCCCCGTGTCGTATCGCTTTTGCCCCCATTCACGACGGTTTTGCCCCTAGTCCATTTTTGGCGCCAGCGGCCGTCGCCCCTTTCTCTTCTCTCTCTAATTTATTGAAAAAGAAGAAGAAAGAATACGAAGAGAGGCAAGGAATCGACCCGAACGCAATGCCCCGAGTCATACCGGTTTTGCCCTCAATTGCGGACGCTGCCTATTTTTTGTGCCCCGAGTCAAAACGTGCGCCCCGTATCATTGGGGGCAAATGGGGGCACGCAATACCCAATGAATTCAATTAGTTATGAGCAGATTCGGCGTTAGCCCCCAATCCCCTAGTTGCGCTGCGTGTGCTCCCCCCGCAGGGGACACGGGCGCGGCCTCGACGAGCACGATCGACCTGCTCGGCGCGGCGGCGATACTCGGCGCGCATCCCGAAACGGTGCGTCTGAAAGCGAAGGCCGGCGAGCTGCCAGGCCGCAAGGTCGGTAAGCGCTGGATGTTTTCGACGGTTGCCCTGCAGCGCTACCTCGCCGGAGAATGGATTCCGCGAGTTGTGCAGGGCGATCAGCAGGAGGAAGTTAAAAAATGTCGCTCTATAAACGCAGTAGCAGTCCCAACTGGTATTACCGCCTCACCCCGCCTGGTGGCGGTCCGGTCGTACAAGGCAGCACTGGCACCAGCAACAAAGCGCAGGCCCAGGAGTTCTACGACCGCCTGAAGGTCGAGCTGTGGAACCAGGCGAAGCTCGGCCACAAGCCCCGCTACACCTGGAACGACGCGGTTGTCCGTTACGTCGGCGATCGCGAAGGGCTGCCGAGCCTGGAAACGTCGAAAACGCACCTGCGCTGGCTTGACCAACACCTGTCCGGCGTCGCACTGGCCGACATCGACCGCGACCGCATCGACGCGATCGCGCTCGCCAAGCGCCGCGAGCCGCGGGTGGTGCGGACGAAGCGCGGCATCGTCGTCATCGACAAGACCGTCAGTGCCGGCACCGTGCGCCGCGTGATCGGCGTGCTGAAGGCTGTGCTGAACGCAGCCGTCGAGTGGGAGTGGCTGGATCGCGCGCCGGTGACGAAACTGGCGAAAACCGTGCAGAAGCGGATTCGCTGGCTCACGCCGGCCCAGGCCGAACGGTTGCTCGCCGAGCTGCCCGAGCACTTGGCCGACATGGCGCGCTTCGCGCTTGAGACAGGCTTGCGCCGCTCGAACGTGACCGGATTGCAGTGGTCACAGGTCGACATCGTGCGGCGCGTCGCGTGGATTCATCCGGACCAGGCGAAGGCGAAGAAGGCGATCACGGTGCCGCTCTCCGATATGGCGATCGCCGTGTTGCTGCGCCAGCGCGCGAAGAAGCGCGCGCCCGAGTTCGTCGACAGCGTGTTTGTCTACCACGGCCGGCCGGTCTATCAGACCGTGACCGAAGCCTGGCGCAAGGCGTTAAAGCGCGCCGGCATCCACGACTTCCGCTGGCACGACCTACGTCACACCTGGGCGAGCTGGCACGTGCAGCGCGGCACGCCGTTACAGGTATTGAAGGAACTGGGCGGGTGGGAAACGCTTGAGATGGTGCAGCGCTACGCGCATCTGTCGGCGGCGCACTTGGCGCAGTGGGTGCAGCCGCACTTGCCGGTAGCGCAGGTAATCGAACTGCCGCGCGAAACAGGGTCAACGCCGCCGGAAACACTGCTGACCGCAGCCGGCTAACTGTAATTTCACTGTAACAGGGGAAAACGATGAAGTAGCGAAACCGCTGGAAGGCTTATCAGACTTGGCGCGCCCGGCTGGGATCGAACCAGCAACCCCTGCCTTCGGAGGGCAGTACTCTATCCATTGAGCTACGGGCGCGTGTGACAGTGAAACGACCCCGATATACAGGCCGCCCACAATTGGCAAGACGGCAAGGATACCCGGTTTCCCATGACGCGTCCACCTTGCCCGCCGAATCGCCGCCGGGGCGCGCTGCGTGCGGGTAAACACGCGCCATCGTGCCGCTCGCCGTGATGTAAACGTTCCGTCTATAATCGTCCGGGCTTCATTGGACTGCCATTTTGCCGTTGCACCGCGCTCACAATTCCTATTCACGGAGACGAGGCAAGCATGAGCGAAGCACCCCACGAATCTCCCGTCAAAACCCCCGGGCAGCTGATTGCCGTCATCATCGCGTCGTTCGCGATCCCGATCGTCCTGATCGTCCTGTTCGCCACCTATGCGAACCATGCGTTCCGTTCCGGCGCCGGCACGGACGCGCTATCCGACGAGCAGGTCGCCGCGCGTATCAAGCCGCTCGCGCAGGTCGACGTGAAGGACGCCAACGCGCCCCGCACGTACAAGACCGGCGAGGCGGTCTACAAGGCCGTCTGCGTGACCTGCCACGGCACGGGCGCCGCGGGCGCACCGAAGTTCGGCAACAAGGACGACTGGGCGCCACGCATCTCGCAAGGCTTCGACACGCTGCTGAAGACGGCCCTCGCAGGCAAGGGCGCGATGCCGGCGCGCGGCGGCACGAGCCCCGACGACGTCAGCGACTATGAAATCGCCCGCGCGATCGTCTACATGGCGAACAACGACGGCGCGAACTTCCCCGAACCGGCCGCGCCGGCCGCCAACGCGGCGCAGCCCGCCAGCGGCGCGGCAGGCGCGTCGGGCGCGGCCGATGCCGCAAGCGCGCAAATCGCCGCGGCGCAGGCCGCGATCGCCGCGATCCCGAAGGCCGGCGAACAGCCCGCGGCCGCACCGGCCAGCGCCGATGCGGCAACCGCCGGCAAGGCGCTGTACACGTCGACCTGCCAGGCCTGCCACGCGGCAGGCGTGCTCGGCGCGCCGAAGTTCGGCAGCAAGGAAGACTGGGCGCCGCGCCTGAAGGACTCGATGGATACGGTCTACAACTACGCGCTGCACGGCAAGGGCGCGATGCCGCCGAAGGGCGGATCGACCGCGTCGGACGCCGACGTGAAGGCGGCCGTCGACTACATGGTCAACGCGTCGAAGTAACCACGCCGGGCCACCAGTAAAAAACCCCCGCGACGCACACGCATCGCGGGGGTTTTGTTTTGCCGGATCGCCGGATCGCCGGATCGCCGGCCGCCGTGCGCCCGACGGCGCCGCCGCATCACTTCTGCAGCAACGCCTTCAGGCTCGCGAGCCGGTCCTTCGGCGACATCGGCGCTTCTTCCGGCGTGGGCGGCGGCGCTTCGTCGAGGCCCATCTCGGGGATGAAGCGCGACGGCTCGCACACGACCGTCTCGCGCGCCCGCTTGCGCTTCTTGCACCAGTTCAGATGCAGGCTGCGCTGCGCGCGCGTGATCGCGACGTACATCAGCCGGCGCTCTTCCTCGATCCGCTCGCTGTCGATCGGGCCGTCGTCCTCGCTGCCGCCGCGGTGCGGCATGATGCCCTCCTCGACGCCGACCAGGAACACGTGCGGATACTCGAGCCCCTTCGACGCATGGACGGTCGACAGCCGCACGGCATCCGGATCCTCGTCCTTGCCCTCGAGCATCGACATCAGCGCGACGGTCTGGATCAGGCCGAGCAGGTTCTTGCCCGTATCGGCGAGCCCGTCCGCGTTGTGGAAACCTTCCGCCTCGCCGTCGACGGCCTCCGCCTCGGGTTTCGTGCCCTTGCGCTTCAGCCATTCGAGGAATTCGAGCACGTTCTGCCACTTCGACTGCGCCTGGCGCTCGTCGAACGCGTCGTACAGGTACGCCTCGTAGTGGATCGCCTCCATCATGTCGTCGAGCACGACAGTCGCGGGCTCCTTGTCCGCGCGGTCGGTCAGGCGCTGGATGAAGTCGCAGAACATCCTCAGCGGCTCGACCTGGCGCGCGGACAGCCGCGCCTCGATGCCGCCCATGTACACGGCCTCGAACAGCGACACCTTCGCCTGCCCCGCGAACGAGCCGAGCGCTTCGAGCGTCGTGTTGCCGATCCCGCGGCGCGGCGTCGTGACCGCGCGGATGAACGCGGGATCGTCGTCGGCGTTCGCGATCAGCCGCAGGTACGCGCACAGGTCCTTGATCTCGGCTTTGTCGAAGAACGACTGGCCGCCGGACAGCACGTACGGGATCCGCTCGCGCCGCAGCACCTGCTCGAAGATGCGCGCCTGGAAGTTGCCGCGATACAGGATCGCGTAGTCGCGAAACTGCGCACGCCGCTCGAACTTGTGCGCGGACAGCCGGAACACGACCGATTCGGCTTCGTGCTCCTCGTCGTTGCACGGCGTGACGGTGATCGAATCGCCCATCCCGTGCTCGGACCACAGCTTCTTCTCGAACAGCTTCGGGTTGTTCGCGATCACGTTGTTCGCGGCGGTCAGGATCCGCACCGTCGACCGGTAGTTCTGCTCGAGCTTGACCAGGTGCAGCTTCGGGAAATCCTTGCCGAGCTGCGCAAGGTTCTCGAGCGTCGCGCCACGCCAGCCGTAGATCGCCTGGTCGTCGTCGCCGACCGCCGTGAACGCGGCGCGCGGACCCGCGAGCAGCTTCAGCAGCTCGTACTGGCACGCGTTGGTGTCCTGGTACTCGTCGATCAGCAGGTAGCGCAGCTTGTTCTGCCAGCGGTCGCGCACCTGCTCGTTCTTCGCGAACAGCTCGGCGGGCAGGCGGATCAGGTCGTCGAAGTCGACCGCCTGGTACGCATGCAGCGTCGCGACGTAGTTGCGGTAGACCAGCGCGGCCTGGTGCTCGTCCTCGTTGGCCGCGATCGCCATCGCCTCGTCGGGCATGATCAGGCCGTTCTTCCACAGCGAGATGATGCTCTGGATCTTGCGGATCAGCCCCTTGTCGGTGGTGCCGAGCTGCTCCTGGATCATCCCGAAGCAGTCGTCCGAATCCATGATCGAGAACTGCGGCTTCAGGCCGACGTGCTCGGCCTCCTGGCGCAGGATCTGCACGCCGAGCGAATGGAACGTGCAGACGGTGAGCTGGTTGACGGGCACCTTGCGGCCTTCCTTGCCGGGCGTGGTGAGCGTCTTGCCCTCGAGCAGCTTCGACACGCGCTCGCGCATTTCGGCGGCCGCCTTGTTCGTGAACGTGACGGCGGCGATGTGGCGCGGCTCGAAGCCTTTCGCTTCGATCAGGTGCGCGATCTTCTGCGTGATCACGCGGGTCTTGCCGCTGCCCGCGCCGGCGAGCACGAGACAGGGACCGTCGAGGTAGCGCACCGCTTCGTTCTGGGCGGGATTCAGGCCTGCGGACATGATGGCGGATGGTGTTGCGGTTGACGGCGGAACGCCGGGAGGATGCCGTGCGCGGCAGGCTGGCGAAGCAGGCGGACACGCGGGCAGGACGCGCATGTTAACACGTCGGCGGCGTGCATTTCGGGAGCGCCGCCGGACGGGGCCGCGCGGGCGGATTGGCCGGCCGCCCCCTGTCCGTCCGGCCAATCCGGCCCTGTTCGCGCGCCGATCGGCCACAATATGCACACACCGGCGCTGCCTCGCGCCAAGCCCGCCTGAACCGTCACCGGATCGACACCATGGGATACCCGTTCGCCACCGCCGCCCTCGGCCCGCTGCTGTTCGCGCAGGGGCGCTACGTGCGTCGCATCACGCCGCGGCTGCCCGAGGCGGCCGGCCCGCGCGACGGCATTGCCGGCGACGGCCCGCCACTGCGCGTGCTGGTGGTCGGCGATTCGGCCGCCGCGGGCGTCGGCGTCGCGACGCAGCGCGACGCGCTGTCCGGGCAACTGGCGAGCACGCTGGCGGCCACGCACCGCGTCAGCTGGAAGCTGCTCGCACGCACGGGCCTGACCACCCGGGATCTCGTCGACTGGCTCGCCGCCGAGCCGGCCGAGCCGTTCGACGTGGCCGTGACATCGCTCGGCGTCAACGACGTGACGGGCGGCGTGCCGCCGGCGCGCTGGCAGGCGGCGCAGGCCGAACTCGTCCGGCTGCTCGCGGCGCGCTTCCGGGTCGGGCACGTGATCCTGTCGGCGGTGCCGCCGATGGAGCGCTTCCCGGCGCTGCCGCAGCCGCTCGCGTGGTATCTCGGGCTGCGCGCGAAGCGGCTCAACGCGGCGCTCGCCGGCTGGGCCGCCACGCAGCCGCATTGCACGTTCCTGCGGGTCGCGCTGCCGCTCGAGCGCCACCTGATGGCCGCAGACGGCTTCCACCCCGGCGAAGCCGCATGCGCCGTGTGGGCCGCGCAGGTCGCTGCCGCCGTGCGGCAGCGGGCGGCCGCGTGATGGTGCGCGGCGCCCGTGCGCTTGCCGCATGCGGCAAGATCGGCCGGGCGGCCGAGCACGCGGGGCGCAACCGGGCGCCGCGCAAAATGCCGGCTTCATCCGCGCACGCGCCGCGTCTCGCCGCGCATTTCGCCCAACGCGCCAGTACGAGCGGCGGCGCCATGCCAAAATAGCCGGTCGTCCTCGCGCCGCCTCGGCGCGCCATCCTTTAATTTCCTTCGCAGCCAGGAATTGCCATGTCGTCATTGCTCAGGATTGGTTTGATGGGTTTCGGTTTCGCCGGCGCGACCTTCCACGCGCCCGTGATCGCCACGAGCGGCCGCACTGAAGTTGCCGCGATCGCGACGGGCCAGCCCGATCGCGCGCAGGCCGCGTATCCGGGCGCGCGCGTCGTCCCCGACCTCGACACGCTGCTCGGCCTCGACGACATCGAGTGCGTGGTGATCGCCACGCCGAACGACACCCACTTCGCGCTCGCGCGCCAGGTGCTCGAAGCCGGCCGTCACGTGGTCGTCGACAAGCCCGTCACGCTCACCGCCGACGAGGCGCTTGCGCTCGCGCGGCTCGCGAACGCGCGCAGCCGCCTGTTCGCACCGTTCCACAACCGCCGCTGGGACGGCGATTTCCTCACCGTGCGCCGCATCGTCGAATCGGGTGAGCTCGGCCGGCTCACCTTCTTTGCATCGCACTTCGACCGCTTCCGGCCGACGCCGCGCACGCGCTGGCGCGAGGAGCCCGCACGCGGCGGCGGCCTGTTGCTCGACCTGGGCCCGCACCTGATCGACCAGGCGCTCGCGCTGTTCGGCCTGCCCGAAACGGTGAGCGCGACCGTCAAGACGCGCCGCGACAACGGCACGTCGCCCGATTTCGTGCACCTGCTGCTCGGCTATCCGGACAAGGACGTCGCACTGCATGCGAGCGCGCTGTCGGCGATCGAGCCCGCGCGCTTCACGCTGCACGGCACGCGCGGCAGCTACCAGAAGTTCGGGCTCGACACGCAGGAAGACCAGCTCAAGGCCGGCCTCACCGCGGACGACGTCGAGTTCGGCGGCGGCAACCCGCCCGGCCTGTTGCGCGTACTCGACGGCGAAGTCGAAGTCGAGCGGCCGGTGCCGACGCTCGACGGCCAGTACGCGGAGTTCTACCGCGCGCTCGCCGCGTCGATCCGCGACGGCGCACCGTTCCCAGTCACCGCGCAGGACGCCGTCGACGTGATGACGATCATCGAGCTCGCCGCGCAGAGCGAGCACGACGGCCGCCGGCTGCCGTTCGTGCGCCGCACGGTCTGACACCGCACGCCGGCCGGTTGCGGCCGGCCGGCACGCATGCGCTTGGATTAGCCGGAACATTCGGTTACAAATGCCGGGGGAACGAAAGTCAGCGGGTGACCGGTCTGATGCGTTTCTTAAAAAAGTCGATCCGACACCAATCCGTCAGGAGAATGTTGATGCAACGGTTGATTCGCGCAGCTGCGTGCTGCGTGCTGGTTTCCTCGCTCGCGGCCTGTATCGTGCAGCCGCAGCAGCCGGTCCGTCAGGCGCCCCCGCCGCGGCCGAATCCGCAGGTCGTCGCGAACGAGCGGATGCAACAGATCCAGGGCCGGATCGACAACCTGCACCGCCGCATCGATGCGCGCGTGAACGGCGGCTACTACCCGCCGCCGTACGGCGCGCAGCTTCACCACCGCCTCGACGTGATCCGCCAGGAAGCGAACGACATGGCCGCGCAGCACAGCGGCGGCCTTTCCGGCGACGAGCAGCGCGTGCTGAACCAGGAACTCGACACGGCCGCGCGCGCGATCGGCGAGTAACGCACCGGCGCCCGCCGGAGCGAAAAAAAGCGGCGGCACCGGTTGCCGCCGCTTGTCGCGAAGCGACATTTTTTTGCCCAAATTGACAAGCCCCACCCGCTCGCGTACAGTCGCCCGCACGCGTCGGGAGAGCGTGTGACCGCGTAGCTAGCAACGCCGGTCGCGCCGCCGAAGGGGCACACCCGCAAACTCTCAGGCAAAAGGACCGACCGCGTCGGGGAATCCCGTCCGCGCATTGCGCGGGCCGCACTCCCCGCACTCTGGAGAGCGGCAGTAGCCCGCTGCGCACATGCTGCGCGGGCAAGCTGCCCACCGAAGGGGCGCGCGCTCGCCGGGCTTTGCCCGCGGCGCAATCTCTCAGGTATCGAGGACAGAGGGGCATGTACCGGATCGCTCGCAGCCCGTCGGCCGCGGCGGTCGGCACATGGCCGTTCTGATCCGCGCGCAAGCGCCTTGCCTGAGGCCTCGATGACTGCACTGAATCACACCCCGCTCAACGCCGCGCACCGCGCGCTCAATGCCCGCATGGTCGACTTCGGCGGCTGGGACATGCCCGTCAACTACGGCTCGCAGATCGAAGAACATGAAGCCGTGCGCACCGACGCCGGCATGTTCGACGTGTCGCACATGTGCGTCGTCGATTTCACCGGCAGCCGCGTGCGCGCGTTCTTCGAGCACGCGATCGCGAACAACGTCGGCAAGCTCAAGACGCCCGGCAAGGCGCTCTATTCGTGCCTGCTCAATCCGCAGGGCGGCGTCATCGACGACCTGATCGTCTATTACTTCACCGAAGAATTCTTCCGCGTCGTCGTCAACGCCGGCACCGCCGAGAAAGACATCGCGTGGTTCAACCAGCTCAACGAGCAAGGCGGCTACGGCGTCACGATTGCGCCGCGCCGCGATTTCGCGATCGTCGCCGTGCAGGGCCCGAACGCCCGCGAAAAAGTCTGGACGACCGTGCCCGCCGCACGCGCCGCGACGAGCGAGCTGAAGCCTTTCAACGCCGCGCAGGTCGCCGGCACGCCGTTCGGCGATCTCACCGTCGCGCGCACCGGCTATACCGGTGAAGACGGCTTCGAGGTGATCGCCCCGGCCGTGCATGTCGAAGCGCTGTGGAACGCACTGCAGCAAAGCGGCGTGCGCCCGTGCGGGCTCGGCGCGCGCGACACGCTGCGCCTCGAGGCCGGCATGAACCTGTACGGCCAGGACATGGACGACACCGTCTCGCCGCTCGACGCGGGCCTCGCGTGGACGGTCGACCTCGCCGCGCCGCGCGACTTCGTCGGCCGCGCCGCGCTCGAACGCGACGGCACGCGCGCCGCGTTCGTCGGCCTGATCCTGCAAAAGGAAAACGGCAAGGCGGGCGGCGTGCTGCGCGCGCACCAGAAGGTCGTCACGCCGCACGGCGAGGGCGAGATCACGAGCGGCACGTTCTCGCCGTCGATGCAGGAATCGATCGCGTTCGCGCGCGTGCCGGCGGCCGTCCAGGTCGGCGACACGGTCCAGGTGCAAATTCGCGACAAGAATCTTCCCGCGCGCGTGGTAAAACTGCCGTTCGTGCGCAACGGCAAGGTCCTCGCTGCGTAACGGCCGGGGGGCCTGCCTCCCGGGGAAGCCGGGAGATGGCGCCCGGCACAACCACACCCCGGCGCGCCCCGGCGGCGCGCCAGCAGAACGAATCACACCCTTTTATCCAGGAGCATCCGATGAGCAACGTCCCGGCCGATCTGAAATACACCGATGAACACGAGTGGATCCGCACCGAGGCAGACGGCACGCTGGCGGTCGGCATCACCGATCACGCGCAGAGCACGCTCGGCGACATCGTCTTCCTCGAGCTGCCGGCAGTCGGCAAGCAGGTGAAGGAAGGCGACGCCGTCGGCGTCGTCGAATCGGTGAAGGCGGCATCCGACATCTACTCGCCGGTGTCCGGCGAGGTCGTCGCCGTCAATACGGAAGCCACCGACGCACCGGAAGAAGTGAACGGCGACGCGTACGGCGTGTGGCTCTTCAAGATCAAGCTCGCGGCCGGCGCATCGACCGACAAGCTGATCGACGCTGCCGCCTACACCAAGCTGATCGACTAATTTCCTTACCCGAACCGCGCGGGGCCGGCCTGCCGCCCCGTCCCGCGCGGGACCACAGTCACGCCATGAAGCTCGAACACCCGGACCGCCTGATGAACCGCACGCCCCTCTCGCTCGCCGCGCTCGAAACGCACGACGCGTTCGCCGAACGCCATATCGGCCCCGACGCCGCCAGCCAGCAGGCCATGCTCGACACGCTCGGCTTTGCGTCGCGCGCCGCCCTGATGGACGCCGTGATCCCGGCCTCGATCCGCCGCGCCGAAACGCTGCCGCTCGGCCCGTTCGCGCAGCCGAAGAGCGAGGCCGAAGCCCTCGCCGCGCTGCGGGTTCTCGCGGACAAGAACCAGGTGTTCCGCTCGTATATCGGCCAGGGTTACCACGACACGCACACGCCGGCGGTGATCCTGCGCAACGTGCTCGAAAACCCGGCGTGGTACACGGCCTACACGCCGTACCAGCCCGAAATTTCCCAGGGCCGCCTCGAGGCGCTCCTGAACTTCCAGCAGATGGTGGCCGACCTCACGGGCCTCGCGATCTCGAACGCGTCGCTGCTCGATGAAGCAACCGCCGCGGCCGAAGCGATGACGCTGCTGCAGCGTACCGGCAAGCCGGCGTCGAACGTGTTCTACGTCGCCGACGACGTGCTGCCGCAGACGCTCGAAGTGATCCGCACGCGCGCGCTGCCGATCGGCATCGAGGTCAAGACGGGCCCGGCTGCCGACGCGGCACAATCGAACGCGTTCGGCGTGCTGCTGCAATACCCGGGCGTGAACGGCGACGTGCGCGACTACCGCGCACTCACGGAAGCGATCCACGCGGCCGGCGGCCACGTGGTCGTCGCGGCCGACCTGCTCGCGCTCACCGTGCTGACGCCGCCCGGCGAATGGGGTGCGGACGTCGCGATCGGCAACACGCAGCGCTTCGGCGTGCCGATGGGCTTCGGCGGCCCGCACGCCGCATATCTCGCGGTGCGCGACGAATTCAAGCGCCAGATGCCGGGCCGCCTCGTCGGCGTGACCGTCGACGCGCAGGGCAAGCCCGCGCTGCGCCTCGCGCTGCAGACGCGCGAACAGCACATCCGCCGCGAGAAGGCGACGTCGAACGTGTGTACCGCGCAGGCGCTGCTCGCGATCATGGCCAGCATGTACGCGGTCTATCACGGCCCGCACGGCCTGAAGACGATCGCGCTGCGCGTGAACCGCATCGCGGCGCTGTTCGCCGCCGGCGTGAAGCAGCTCGGCTTTGCGACCGTCAACGACACGTTCTTCGACACGCTGACGATCGACACCGGCGCGCGCACCGCGCAGGTTCACGAATTCGCGAAGGCAAAGCGCATCAACCTGCGCCGCGTGAGCGACACGCAAGTCGGCGTGTCGGTCGACGAAACGACGACGCGCGACGACCTCGCCGATCTCCTCGACGTGTTCGCGCAGGCCGCGGGCGGCACCGCGCCGGCCGTCGACGCGCTGGACGCAGGCCTCGCCGGCGTCGCCGCGCTGCCGGCCGGCCTCGAGCGCACGAGCGCGTACCTGACGCACCACGTGTTCAACCGCCACCATTCCGAAACCGAGATGCTGCGCTACCTGCGCAGCCTGTCGGACAAGGATCTCGCGCTCGACCGCTCGATGATCCCGCTCGGCTCGTGCACGATGAAGCTGAACGCGACGTCGGAAATGCTGCCTGTCACGTGGCCCGAGTTCGGCGGCATCCACCCGTTCGCACCGGCCGACCAGACCGTCGGCTACCGCGAGATGATCGACCAGCTCGAGCAAATGCTCGTCGCGGCCACCGGCTACGCGGCCGTGTCGCTGCAACCGAACGCGGGCTCGCAGGGCGAGTACGCGGGCCTGCTGATCATCCACGCTTACCACGCATCGCGCGGCGAAGCCCACCGCGACGTGTGTCTGATCCCGGCGTCCGCGCACGGCACGAACCCGGCATCCGCGCACATGGCCGGCATGAAGGTCGTGGTCGTTGCATGCGACGCGCAAGGCAACGTCGACATCGCCGACCTGAAAGCGAAGGCCGACGAGCACTCGAAGGACCTCGCGGCGATCATGATCACGTATCCGTCGACGCACGGCGTGTTCGAGCAGAACGTCCGCGAGATCTGCGAGATCGTCCATGCGCACGGCGGCCAAGTGTACGTCGACGGCGCGAACATGAACGCGATGGTCGGCCTGACCGCGCCGGGCCAGTTCGGCGGCGACGTGTCGCACCTGAACCTGCACAAGACCTTCTGCATCCCGCATGGCGGCGGCGGCCCGGGCGTCGGTCCGGTCGCGGTCGGCGCGCATCTCGCGAAGTTCCTGCCGAACCAGCGTTCGACCGGCTACTCGCGCGACGAAAGCGGCATCGGCGCGGTGTCGGCCGCCCCGTACGGCTCGGCGTCGATCCTGCCGATCTCGTGGATGTACATCGCGATGATGGGCGCGAAGAACCTGACCGCCGCGACGGAAACCGCGATCCTCAACGCGAACTACATCGCGAAGCGCCTCGCGCCGCACTACCCGGTGCTGTACTCGGGCCCGGGCGGGCTGGTCGCGCACGAGTGCATTCTCGACCTGCGTCCGATCAAGGATTCGAGCGGCATCAGCGTCGACGACGTCGCGAAGCGCCTGATGGACTACGGCTTCCACGCGCCGACGATGAGCTTCCCGGTGCCGGGCACGCTGATGGTCGAGCCGACCGAATCGGAATCGCAGGAAGAACTCGACCGCTTCATCGCCGCGATGATCGCGATCCGCGAGGAAATCCGCGCGGTCGAGGAAGGCCGCGCCGACCGCGAGGACAACCCGCTGCGTCACGCACCGCACACCGCGGCCGTCGTCACCGCGAACGAATGGCCGCACGCGTACTCGCGCGAGCAGGCTGCGTACCCGGTCGCGTCGCTCGGCACGAACAAGTACTGGCCGCCGGTCGGCCGCGCGGACAACGCGTACGGCGACCGCAACCTGTTCTGCTCGTGCGTGCCGATGTCGGAATACGCATAACGCGCGCCAGGCCCGGAGCCGTCCGATGGTGATCGCACCGCACGCAACTCCGTGTTGCGTGCGGTTTTTGCGTTCGCCGCTCGAACCGGTGCGCGTTCGTCCGCCAATCCGGCTAACATCACACGCGATCCAGCCAATGAAGGAGTTCCGCATGGTGCGTCCGATGTTTCCGGGCCATGGTGCAACGCAGAAGCGGCCGCACACGCGCCGGTTCGTGCCGATGCTCGTCGCGTCGCTGTCGTTTGCCGCTGCCGGCCTCGGCGCGGCCGGCAGCGCGCGCGCGGCGATGAATTTCTGCGCGGCGCCGGCACTTCAGACGAGCGAGACGACACAAGCCGAGCCGGGCGTGCAGGCGCTGATCCGCAGCGTCGACGCGCGTATCGGCGAGCAGCCGAAGGCGATGCCGCGCGTGCACACCGAGGGCACGCTGCCGCATGAAGGCATCTACGACCAGAGCGCCGCCGCGATGAAGGACATGGACCTGATGCGCGACGCGGCGCTCGCGTGGCGCGTGACGAACGCGCCGCGCTACCTGCAGCTCGTCGACCGCTTCCTGTCCGCGTGGGTCGCGACCTACCAGCCGAGCTTCAACCCGATCGACGAGACGCGCTTCGAAAGCCTGATCGTCGCGTACGACATGACCGCGAGTGCGCTGCCGGTGAAGACCCGCAACGCGACGGCGGCGTTCATCGCGAAGCTCGGCGCCGGCTATGTCGCGCAGATCGACGCGCAGAAGCGCCCGCTCACCGGCACCTGGCGCAACAACTGGCAGAGCCACCGGATCAAGCTGATCGCGCTGTCCGCGTTCACGCTCGGCGACCGCAAGATGATGAACGCCGCGCAGCGGCTGTTCGTCGAGCATCTTGCCGACAACATCGGCCCGGACGGCAAGACGTGGGACTTCGAGGAACGCGATGCGCTGCACTACGCGGTGTATGACCTGCAGCCGCTGGTGACGGCCGCGCTCGCCGCGCGCCGCTTCAACCGCAACTGGCTGCGCGAGCGCGGCGCGAACGGCGCGACGCTCGCGGCCGCGCTCGACTGGCTCGTGCCGTATGCGCTCGGCGAGAAGACCCACGAGGAATTCGTGAATTCGCCGGTGCCGTTCGACGCGAAGCGCCGCGAGGCCGGCCTGCCGGGCTACACGGGGCAGTGGGACCCGAAAAACGCCACCGAACTCTTTCATCTGGCCGCGCGGCTGGACGGGCGCTATGCCCGCGTCGCGCAGCAGCTTTCCCCGACGCCGCCCGCATGGCTCGCCGCGTGCCTGCCATTGCAGGCGCGCTAGCACTACTCTTAAAGCAAGGCAGGTATCGAAATGGCAGTCAGCGTGTTTGACCTCTTCAAGATCGGCATCGGTCCGTCCAGTTCGCATACGGTCGGACCGATGCGCGCGGCGCTGATGTTCGTGCAGGGCCTCGAGCGCGACGGGCAGCTCGACGCGACGGCCCACGTGAAGGTCGAGCTGTACGGCTCGCTCGGCGCCACCGGCAAGGGCCACGGCACCGACCGCGGCGTGATGCTCGGCCTGCTCGGCGACGCGCCTGACACCGTCGATCCCGACACGATCGACGCGCGGCTGGAGGACGTCCGCAAGTCGAAGAAACTTGCGCTGCTCGGCACGCATCCGGTGCCGTTCGTGCTGAAGGAGAACATCGCGTTCTACCGCCAGGCGCTGCCCGAGCATCCGAACGGGATGAAGCTGCGCGCGTCCGACGCGAACGGCGCGGTGCTGGTCGAGCGCACGTACCTGTCGGTCGGCGGCGGCTTCGTCGTGACAGCCGGTGCGCCGAACACGAAGGTGCTGAGCGCGGCCGAGCAGATGACGCACCCGTTCCGCACCGGCGCGGAGCTGCTCGCGCTGACCGAATCGACCGGCAAGTCGATCGCGCAGCTGATGTGGGAAAACGAGCGCGCGTGGCACACCGAGGAAGAGACGCGCGACGGGCTGCTGAAGATCTGGGCCGTGATGCAGTCGTGCGTGTCGCGCGGCTGCGGGATCGGCAACCCCGATGCCGACGGCAACCTGCCCGGCCCGTTCCAGGTCAAGCGCCGCGCGCCGCAGCTGTACCGCACGCTGACGGGAAGCCCGGAGCGCGCGCTGCAGGACCCGCTGTCGATGATCGACTGGATCAACCTGTACGCGATCGCGGTCAACGAGGAAAACGCGGCCGGCGGCCGTGTCGTCACCGCGCCGACCAACGGCGCGGCCGGCATCATCCCGGCCGTGCTGCACTACTACACGCGCTTCACGCCCGGCGCGAACGAGCAGGGTGTGATCGACTTCCTGCTGACGGCCGCCGCGATCGGCATTCTCTACAAGCTCAACGCGTCGATCTCGGGCGCGGAAGTCGGCTGCCAGGGCGAAGTGGGCGTCGCCTGCTCGATGGCGGCCGGCGCGCTTGCAGCCGTGCTCGGCGGCACGCCGCACCAGGTCGAGAACGCGGCCGAGATCGGCATGGAGCACAACCTCGGCCTCACCTGCGACCCGGTCGGCGGGATGGTGCAGATCCCGTGCATCGAGCGCAACGCGATGGCGTCGGTGAAGGCCGTCAACGCGGCGCGCATGGCGCTGCGCGGCGACGGCTCGCACTACGTGTCGCTCGACTCGGTAATCAAGACGATGCGCGAGACGGGCGCCGACATGAAGACGAAGTACAAGGAAACGTCGCGCGGCGGGCTGGCGGTGAATATCGTCGAGTGTTGAACGCCTCCGGGCCCATCGCTTCGCGCCAGGCCCCCGAGGGGCCTATTCCCCGAAGGGCCTCACTTCGAGGCCGAAAACCTGGAGCGCCCCCGCTTTTTCTTGAGCGCGCCGCGCATCACGGCCACTGCCGCCGCGCATGCAATACGCGGAGAATCTCCACGATGTTGTCGGCCGGCCGGATGCGATATACGAGCACGTAGTTCGGTGCGACCACCAGCTCGCGCGTGCCCGCCACGCGCCCTTGCCGATACAGTTCGGCGCGCGCGGGCAACGCCGCGGCGCGCTCCTCCAGCCGCTCGTCCAGCTCGAGCGCGGCCAGCGGGTCGTGCTGGCCGATGTAGTCCATGATCGCGGCGCGGTCCTCGCACGCCTTCGGATGCCAATGCAGCGCGAGGGTCAAACAGCATTACCCCGCTTGCCCGCGATCCGTTGACGCAGCGCGGCACGGCGCGACGCAAACTCTGCGCTGACCTCGGCATCGGGAATCGACGGGCGCGGATCGTCCAGCGCCTGCTGCACCTGCTCGCGAAACCAGCGGTCGTGGACAGCCGCTTCATGGGCCGCTTTCAGCGCGGCCGCACGATCGGGCCGGGTCGCCCGGCCGGCTGCATCCGGGTCGAAATCCGACGCGTCCACATCGAACCGGCTGATGCCGATATCGCGCAGAAACCCGACCAGCGTTTCAAAACGACGGAACACGCGCACGTCGCCGCGCTTGGCCGACAGGAGCCGCTCGCTTGCGCCGCAACGGGCCGAAACGGCCCAGCCGTTGCCGCAGCCGATCACACGCGCGGCGCGCACGGCGCCGGCCTCAACGAGCTGGACGAGCGTCTTTTGATCGATCGTTTCGGTTGCCATGATGGATTCTCGATTCCGTTAGTCTTTCCGGAAATTTTACTATTGAATGGCCTCCCGATTTATTATTACTTGGGAGGCGCGACATCGATGGTCGAGACCCGTATTCGCCTCGACATCCTTAGCCCTCAATTCTCCCTGTCGAGCGATCACGCACAAGCTGGCCTTTCGGCCAACCGCAACCGGCGAACGCGGGCGATGCACCGTCCGAATCACTCCGTGTTCCGACACTTTTCACCACCCCGCCGACAGGCGTAAGCTGTACGTCCCGCTACCCAGGGAGACGGCAGCCCATGTCGCATTCCAAGGATCTCGAGCCGCGCGCCACCACCGGTGCGCGACTGCTCGTCGATGCGTTGCTCGCCAATCACGTCGAACGCGTGTTCTGCGTGCCGGGCGAGAGTTTCCTCGCCGTACTCGATGCGCTGGCGGACGACACCGCGCGCATCCAGACGGTCGTCTGCCGCCACGAGGCGGCCGCCGCGAACATGGCCGAGGCCGTCGGCAAGCTGACCGGCCGCCCCGGCATCGCGTTCGTCACGCGCGGGCCCGGCGCGACGCATGCGTCGATCGGCGTGCACACCGCGTTCCAGGATTCGACGCCGATGATCCTGTTCGTCGGCCAGTGCGCGCGCGAGCACCTCGACCGCGAAGCCTTCCAGGAAATCGACTACCGCCGGATGTTCGGCCAGATGGCGAAATGGGTCGCGCAGATCGACGACCCGCGCCGCATCCCCGAATACCTGAGCCACGCGTTCCACGTCGCGATGTCGGGCCGTCCGGGCCCGGTCGTGCTCGCGCTTCCGGAAGACGTGCTGTCCGAAGCGTGCGCGCCGCAGCCCGTCGTGCCGGCCGCGAAACGCGTCGCCGCCGCGCCGTCGGCCGCGCAGATCGACGAGCTGCGCGAGCGGCTCGCGCGCGCGGAACGGCCGCTCGCGATCGTCGGCGGCAGCGGCTGGACGCCCGACGCGTGCGCGAACCTGCGCACCTTCGTCGAGCGCTGGCAACTGCCGGTCGCGTGCGCGTTCCGCTATCAGGACACGATCGACAACGCGCACCCGAACTACGCGGGCGACGTCGGGCTCGGGATCAACCCCGCGCTCGCGAAGCGCATCCGCGACGCCGACCTGCTGCTCGTGATCGGGCCGCGCCTCGGCGAAGCGACGACCGGCGGCTACACGCTGCTCGACATCCCGAAGACGCGCCAGACGCTGATCCACGTGCACCAGGGCGCGGACGAGCTCGGCCGCGTGTATGCGGCCGACCTGCCGATCGTGTCAGGAATGCCCGAGATCGCCGCGCCGCTCGCCGCGCTCGAACCGCCCGAGCGCCCCGCGTGGGCCGGCGCGGCCGCCGACGCGCATCGCGCGTACCGCGAATGGCATGCGCCGCTGCCGATGCCCGGCGACGTCCAACTCGGCGACGTGATGGTGCAGTTGCGCGAGCGCCTGCCGCACGACGCGATCCTGACCAACGGCGCCGGCAACTATGCGATCTGGCTGCATCGCCACTTCGCGTACCGGCACTTCCGCTCGCAGCTCGCGCCGACGAGCGGCGCGATGGGCTACGGCATCCCGGCCGCGCTCGCCGCGAAGTCGCTGTACCCGTCGCGGGCCGTCGTCGCGCTCGCGGGCGACGGCTGCTTCATGATGGCCGGCAACGAGCTTGCCACCGCGATGCAATACGGGCTGAACATCGTCGCGATCGTCGTCAACAACGGGCATTTCGGCACGATCCGCATGCATCAGGAGCGCAACTACCCGGGCCGCGTGCACGGCACGGGGCTCACGAATCCCGATTTCGCCGCGTATGCGCGCGCGTTCGGCGCGCATGGCGAGACGGTCGAGCGCACCGCCGATTTCGCGCCCGCGCTCGAGCGCGCGCTGACCTGCGGGCTGCCCGCGCTGATCGAGATCCGCATTCCGCAGGACGCCAGCACGCCGGCCGCGACGCTCGAACAGATCCGCGAACAGGGCCGCCGCGCACGCGGCGGATGACCGTGGAGATGCGCACCGCTCCGCCCGGCGTCGCGCTGTCGCACGACGACGCGCTCGTGTTCCCGGGCACGCTGCTCGCGCCCGACGGCACGCTCGTCGCGCCGTACGACGTCGAGCACGGCGATGCCCGCGCCGTCGGCCACGTGCCGGCCGCGGCCGCGCTCGGGCTGCTGCACGCCGCGCACCGGCCGTTCCGGCTCGACTACGACGGCGCGCGGCATGTGCACGTGATCAACGGGATGGGCGTCACGCTCGGCGATTCGGTGATCGGGCTGACCGCGCTCGCCGCGCTGCGCGCAGCGCACGCGGGCCTGCGCTTCACGGTGTACCGGCCGGCCCGCGCGCCGCGCTATGTCGACGCGCTGTACGCGCTCGCGGCCGATGTCGTCGCGCCGTCGCGCGCGCTGCCGTACCCCGTCGAAGCGCTGCCCGCGGACGCACCGTGCATCGACGTCGGCAATCACCTGTACTGGCCCGCATTCGCTCGATTGCCGATGATCGATTTCTTCCTCGACGCGCTCGGTGCCGACCCGGCCGCCGTGCCGGCCGCCGCGAAGCGCAACCGCTGGCTCGCGCGGCTGACGCTGCCCGCGCTGCCGGCCGCATGGCACCGGCCGTACGTGCTGTTCTGTCCGAGTGCGAGCACCGCGGTGCGCAGCGTGCCGCCCGCGCTGCGCGCGGCGTTGGTGGAGCGGCTCGCGCAACGCTACGGGTTGCCGGTAGCCGGGTTCGGGCCCGTCGCGCATCCGGCCTACACCGACATGAGCGGCGACGCGACCGACACCGCGCGCTTCATCGCATGGGTCAAGGGTGCAAGCGTGTTGTTCGCGCCTGACACGGCCGCGCTGCATCTCGCCGACGGTTTCGACGTGCCGACGCTCGCGTGTTTCACGACGATCGGGCCGGCGCTGCGCGTGCGCGACTATCCGCATTGCGTGCCGCTCGAACTCGATGTGCCGGCCGAATTGCGCGGGCTGCATCGCAGCGAGCGGCCGGACGATCTTGCGGCGGTCGAAGCCGCGTATCGCGCGATCGACTGGGACGGGCTTCCGTGGCCCGCGCCGCGTGAAGCAGCAGCGACCACCGGATAACGGAACAGCACGCGGCAGCCAGCCGGAACGCCGGCGCCGCCGTCATCACCCCGCCGCGACCGTCGCCGCGCGATCGCGCAGCGTCTCCGACGGCCGCTTGCCGAACAGCCGCCGGTAATCGGTCGCGAACTGGCTGAGATGCCAGAAGCCCCACGCCTCCGCGACGTCCTGCACCGAGCCGGCCGCGCGGCCGCACAGATCGCGCCGCGCGCCGTTCAGCCGCAGCGTGCGCAGATAGGTCGCGGGCGCCATCCCCAGCACGTCCTGGAAGCAGTACTGCAGCGTGCGCCGGCTCACGTGCAACTGCTCGCACAGCTCGGGCACGCCGACCGGGCGCGTGCGGTGCGCAAGCACGTAGTCGCGCGCCTGCCCGACGATCCAGCGGCGCGTCGACGGCGCGCGGCCGGCACCATCGTCGCCCGGTTGCGCGCACGCATCGAACAGCGCGGCCAGCACCTCGGCCTGCAGGTCGTCGCGCTGCGCATCGAGCAGCGGGCCGGCCACGGCCACCGCACCATCCAGCCGGCGGCCGAGCAGCGCGCACAGGCGCGCGAGCCGCGCATCGCCGACCTGCATCACGCGCTGCGTGAACAGCCGCTCGTCTAGCGCGCAGCGTTCGACCTCCTCCGCATAGCGGCGCAGCACGTCGCCGCGCACGACGACGCCGTAGATCGAGAACTGCGCGGGTGTCAGCAATTCGAATTCGACGTTGCCGGGCCGGAACGCGAGCGCGCCGGGCCCGATGCGGCATGCATCGACGCGCGCCGTGCCGTCGCACACGAGCGGGATGCCGAACCAGTACGCATCGCCGCGCACCTCGCATGCCTGGCGCAGTAGGTGGCTCGTCGATTCGCGAAACAGCTTCATCGTGTCGAGCGGCAGTTCGGTCAGCGTGCCGACGAAGCGGCCGGCCGCGAGCTGGTCGTAGGTCTGCCGCCAGCCGATCAGGTTGCGCGCCTGCTCGTCCGCGTCGTGCGCGACGCTGACGACGGCCTGCCCGGCCAGCGCGTCGTCGCCCTGCGCGTTGCGACGCGTGTCTTCAGCCGTCGGTTCTTCGATACTCGCCACGTGTTGATCCATCGTGTTCTCCCTCGCCTGCCCGGAACCGCACCTGTCACGCAAGTCCCGTGCCGAACCGCGCGGCCCGGCGCACAACCCGTCATTTCACGCTACCCGGCCGGTATGCGCGATACGGGCGCACCCGAAGGCGGCGTGCCGCGCACGCCGCCGGTGCGATCCGCGCTGCGACCGCGCATATCCGCCGCCGTCGCCACCGGCTACCGAATACCGGCTACCCGGCCGGCTTCAGCCGCACGACCCGCGTGCCGCAGTTGCCGTACGCCTGCGCGACCGCCAGGTCGACGATCGCGCTGCCGGTCGGCCAGGGCGCCGCGTCCGCTTCGGGCAAATCGGCACGCAGCATCGCGCGGCCGTTGATCCGGTAGCGGATGCCACGCACGAAATCGACGAACAGCAACCCGACCCCGCTGCCGTCGCACGCTGTCGCGTCGATCCGGCCGTCGCCGTGCGCGGGCAACGCGAACCGCAGCGTCTTCGTGTCGATCACGCGGACGACGGGCAGCAGCTCGCCGTTCGCGTCGCGCAGGCTCTGCACGATGTCGCACGTCACGGCTGCGCGTCCGCCACATGCGGTGCCGACGAACATGAACGGCTGCGACTCGACGAACTGCCGCACGCCGATGCTCACGCGCGTCGTGACGACGCCGCTCATCCGCTCGGCTTCGTCGGCCACGCCGAAACGGTGCTGCGCGTCGAGTTCGCCCGCGTGGAATACGGGGTGGCGCGGAAAGGATCGGGGCAGCTCTGCCATGCTGGTTTTCGTTACACGCATCGGCGCACCGTGCCGCCGCGAACACGCGACTGCCGGTATCGTTTCCGGCGTTGGCCGCGACGATGCGCGGCCAGCGCCGGGGGGGCGGATATCGAAGTCGAAAATGGCGAAGTGCCGGGTGACCGGATGGCCGATAGTCAGCGCATCGCCCCCGCGCGTGAGCCGCTCGGCGGTCGGGCAACCGTTGCCCGCCCGCCGAACATTCAATGCAGCCCCCACATCACGCGTGTCGCCGTCAAACACCGGCAACCGCGCCGGCCGGCGTTGTTCTGCCGGCCGTCCCTGGCGCTCGCCACTGCCCTGGCGATCAGAAGAACCCGAGCGCCTCGGCCTGGTAGCTGACCAGCAGGCACTTCGTCTGCTGATAGTTCGACAGCGCCATCTTGTGCGTCTCGCGACCGATCCCCGACTGCTTGTAACCACCGAACGCCGCGTGCGCCGGGTACAGGTGGTAGCAGTTGGTCCATACGCGGCCGGCCTCGATCTCGCGGCCCATCCGGTACGCACGCGTGCCGTCGCGCGTCCACACGCCCGCGCCGAGCCCGTAGAACGTGTCGTTCGCGAGTTCGATCGCTTCCTGCTCGTCCTTGAACGTCATCACCGACGCGACCGGCCCGAAGATCTCTTCCTGGAACACGCGCATCTTGTTGTTGCCGAGCAGCATCGTCGGCTTCACGTAGTAGCCCGTGCCGAGTTCGGCAGCCGGCGCCGTGCGTTCGCCGCCCGTCAGGCATTGCGCGCCTTCGCCGCGGCCGATGTCGATGTACGACAGGATCTTGTCGAGCTGCTGTTGCGACGCCTGCGCGCCGATCATCGTCTGCAGGTCGAGCGGGTGGCCGGACTTGATGCGCTCGACGCGCGCGACGGCCTTCTCGATGAAGCGTTCGTAGATCGATTCCTGGATCAGGATGCGCGACGGGCACGTGCACACTTCGCCCTGGTTCAGCGCGAACATCGCGAGCCCTTCGAGCGCCTTGTCGAGGTACGCGTCTTCCTGATCGAGCACGTCGGCGAAGAAGATGTTCGGGCTCTTGCCACCCAGTTCGACCGTCGACGGGATCAGGCTCTCGGCCGCCGCGCGCAGGATGTGCTTGCCGACCGGCGTCGAACCCGTGAACGCGATCTTCGCGATCCGCTTGCTGGTCGCGAGCGCTTCGCCCGCTTCCTTGCCGAAGCCGTTCACGATGTTGATCGTGCCGGCCGGGAACAGGTCGCCGATCAGTTCCATCAGCACCAGCACCGATGCGGGCGTCTGCTCGGCCGGCTTCATCACGACGCAGCAGCCGGCCGCGAGCGCGGGCGCGAGCTTCCACGCGGCCATCAGCAGCGGGAAGTTCCACGGGATGATCTGGCCGACGACGCCGAGCGGCTCGTGGAAGTGGTACGCGACGGTGTTGTCGTCGATTTCGGAGATGCCGCCTTCCTGCGCGCGGATGCAGCCCGCGAAGTAGCGGAAGTGGTCGACCGCGAGCGGCAGGTCGGCCGCCATCGTCTCGCGCAGCGGCTTGCCGTTGTCGATCGTCTCGGCCACGGCCAGCAGCTTCAGGTTCTTTTCCATCCGGTCGGCGGCGGCGAGCAGCAGGTTCGCGCGCTCGGCCACGGACGTCTTGCCCCACTTGCGGCGCGCGGCATGCGCGGCGTCCAGCGCCAGCTCGATATCGTCGGCGCCCGAGCGCGGAATGCGGCAGAACGGCTGGCCGTTGATCGGCGACACGTTCTCGAAATACTCGCCCTTCACCGGCGCCACCCACTTGCCGCCGATGTAGTTGTCGTACTGCTGACGGTACGGGTATTCGACGTCGAGGCCCAGTTGTTTCAGGTCAAACGGGTTCATACATGTCTCCTGTTCATCGTGCTTGTGTAAGTACAGCGCCGGTTGGATCGCGCTGCACCGGTTTACGCAACATGCGTGCCAAACGGACGGGAGCGGAACGAAAGCACGACGACCACGGCCGGCCCGGGTGCGCGCCGTGCCGTGTTCACACACGCAGCACGGCGGGTGTGTCGATTCGGAACACCGCGACTGTGCAGCGGCGTGGCCGGTGTTCGGAATTTCCACAGCGGCTGTGCCGGACCGCACAGGCATGCGGGCCGCGACGCGTGGCATGTCGCTTGCATGCGAATCGCGCATCCCATCCACATGCGGCTGCGTTCGCGCCGGCCGACACTATGAGCGACCCGGCCCCCCTGACCGACGACGCCGTCGCGTTCATCCGCGAGCAGGTGTTCCTGATCGTCGCGACCGCCGACGCGGCGGGTAACAGCGACTGCTCGTACCGCGGCCGCCAGCCGCGCGCCGACGGTTCGTTCGAGCCGCTCGTCGACATCCCCGACCGCCGCACGCTCGTGCTGCCCGACTTCGCGGGCAACAACCTGTTCAACACGATCGGCAACCTGCTCGTGAATCCGGCCATCGCGCTGCTGTTCGTCGATTTCGTACGCCAGACGACCTGGCTCGTGCAGGGCCGTGCGACGATCGACGAGGATGCGGAAAGCCGCGCGCATCTGTGGCCCGACGCGCGGCGTTATGTCGTGATCGAGGTGGCGCATGCGCAGGCGCGCGCAGATGCGGCGCTGCCGCCGCTCGTGCTGGCGTGATGCGATTGGCGGATCGTCAGCGTACGGATGCGCTCGTGACGAAATGCGCCGGCGCGCCGGCTGCCATTACCTGAACGCCGATGCTCGACAACGCAACGCTCAACGCCCGTGCGTCTCCGCACAAGCCGGTTCGGTCCGGCTGCGCGCGGGCGCGTCGGCAGGCGCATGCCCGTCCGTGTTGTGGTCCGCTTCAGCCGCCGTCGCCCGCCCGCCGAGAAACACGAACACCACCACCGCGCACAGCACCGTGACGACGGCCAGCCCGGTCAGCAACCGGTCGAACGCATGCGTATAGCTCGCGAGCAGCGCCGCATGGCCGACGTCCGGCAACGCAGCGGCCGCGCCCGCGAGATCGCCGGTCGCGAGCCGCGCGGCCGCACGCAGCGTCGCGTCGGGCGTGCCGGCGGCACCGGCCGCCTGTCGCAACCCCGCCTGCGCGAGCGCGGCCAGCACCGCGCCGACGATCGCGAGCGCGATCCCCTCGCCGGCCACGCGCGTCGTGCTGAAGATCCCCGTCGCCATTCCTGCGCGCTCCTTCGGCACGACGCTCACCGACAGCCCGTCCATCAGCCCCCACGGCATCCCGGCGCCGACACCGATCGCGAGCATCGGCGCGATCGCCGCCGGCCCCGCGCCGCCGCGCAGCGCTTCACCCAGCCACACGAGACCGCCGGCCGCGACCAGCAGCCCGAGCGCCGAGATCACGCCGGCCGACAGCCAGCGCGTGAGCGTCGCCGCGGCGAACGGCACGACGAGCATCGGCGCGGAGATCGCGAGCATCAGCCAGCCGGCGTCGATCTCGCTGAAGCCGTCGATGCCGATGAAGCGCAGCGGCAGCACGACGAGCAGCACGATGTAGCAGCAGCAGGTCGACACCGGCAGCACCTGCACGCCGACGAAGCGCGCGATGCGGAACAGCGACAGGTCGAGCATCGGCCGCGCGACGCGCGTCTCGATCGTCACGAATGCGCACGCGCCGAGCGCCGCGCCGGCCAGCAGCACGATCACGAGTGCGCTGGTCCAGCCGCGCGCGGGCGCCTCGATCACGCCGAACGTGAAGAGCGTCAGCGCGGCCGTGAATGCGGCCGTGCCGGGCCAGTCGAGCCCCGTCGCATGCGGGTCGCGCGACTCGCGCATGCGCGGCAGCCCGAACGCGAGCGACAGCACGCCGGCCACCGCGCTCGTGACGAAGATCGCGCGCCAGCCGTAGTGCCCGATCAGGCCGCCGGCCAGCACGGGCCCGAATGCGAGCCCGATGCCGAAGGTCGTACCGAGCAGGCTGAACGCCCGCGTGCGCGCCGCGCCGTCGAACTCCTGCGCGAGCGCGGCCGTGCCGCCCGCGAGCGCCGCGGCCGCCGCGAGCCCTTGCGCGGCGCGCAGCAGGTCGACCGCGAGCATCGACGGCGCGAACGCGAGCGCAACCGACATCAGCGTGAAACCGCCGACACCGAGCGCGAACAGCCGCTTGCGGCCGAACTGGTCGGCCAGCGCGCCGGCCGCCATCAGGAAGCTGCCGAACGCGAGCATGAATGCGTTGGTGATCCAGTTCATCGCGACCGTGCCGCCATGCAGGTCGCGGCCGATCGCCGGCGTCGCGACCGCGCCGCCCGAAAACGACAGCGGCAGCGCGACGGCGGCCATGCAGACGGCGGCCAGCACCCATGCGCGCCGGCGCGCCGAAACCGCCGATACGGCTGAAAACGGGTGATCCATCATCGCTCCTCGAAAAGCCGGCGCGGATGCGCCGCCAGAGCGACAGAAGATAAATCCGATTCAATCCGCGAAAAACCACGCGAAGTTCCAGATATAACGGACTAGAATTCCGCAATTCAATCGACAGCGCCCGTCGGCGCACGCACCTAGATTCGATGGAAAACCTGACCGGCATCGTCGCCTTCGTCCGCACCGCCGAAGCGCTGAGCTTCGTCGCGGCCGGCCGCGCGCTCGGCATCTCGGCGTCGGCGGTCGGCAAGACGATCGCGAAACTCGAGCAGTCGCTCGGCGTGCGCCTGTTCAACCGCACGACGCGGCGCGTCACGCTCACTGAAGAGGGGCGGCATTTCTACGAACGCTGCCAGCGGATCCTCGAGGATTTCCGCGATGCGGAAGCGACCGTGACGGCATCGGCGCAGCGCCCGCGCGGCAAGCTGCGCGTGAGCCTGCCGGTGATCGGCTACCGCTTCCTGCTGCCGGTGCTGCCCGAGTTCCGGCAGCGTTATCCGGACGTCGAGCTCGATCTCGATTTCAACGACCGGATGGTCGACGTCGTCGAAGGCGGCTTCGATGCGGTGATCCGCAGCGGCCCGCTGTCGGATTCGAGCCTGATGTCGCGGCGGCTCGGCCCGTTCGCATTCGTGCTGTGCGCAACGCCCGCGTATCTCGCGCAGGCCGGCACGCCGCGCACGCCGCGCGATCTCGAAGCGCACGAGTGCGTGCGCTACTGCTTCCCGACCACCGGCAAGCTGCAGGACTGGGCGCTCGCGGCCGACGACGGCACGCCGCTGAAGCTGCGCACCGCGATGACCTGCAACAACATGGAAGCGCTGCGCGGCACCGTGCTCGCGGGGCTCGGCATCGGCTACATGCCCGATTTCCTCGCGCGCGACGCACTCGAACACGGCACGCTCGTGACCGTGCTCGACGACTACCGGATCGCGCCGGGGCAGTTCTCGATCGTGTGGCCGTCGAGCCGGCAGTTGTCGCCGAAGCTGCGCGTGTTCGTCGATTTCCTGTGCGAGCGGCTGTTCAGGTAGCCTCCCCGCACGCAGTCGCGCAGCGCGCTGTCACGCCGCGCCGATCCGCTCCGCTTGCGCCGGCGGCAGCAGCGCGTCGCTGTCGTCCTTCAGCCCGACGCCCGTCAGCTGGAGCCTGCGCGCATGCGTCATCAGGTAATGCAGCTTGTGCGCGGCGGCCGCGTGCGGCAGCCCTTCGGGCCGCACGTTCGAGATGCAGTTGCGCAGCGCGTCGTGGCAGCCGACCTTCGGCGCCCACGTCAGATACACGCCGAGGCTGTCCGGCGAGCTGAGCCCCGGCCGTTCGCCGATCAGCATCGCAACCACCTTCGCGCGCAACAGCTCGCCGATCTCGTCGCCGAGCGCGACGCGCGCCTGCTTCGCGACCACCACCGGGCCGATCCGCCAACCGTCCGCGTCGAGCCGAGGCCGCACGGCCTGCAGCAGCGGCAGCGCCTGCTTCGCGGCCGCGAACGCCGACAGCCCGTCGCCGACCACGAACACGACGTCGGGCGCATCGTCGAGCGCCGCGCCGTAACCGGCCAGCAGCCCGCGGCTGTCGTCCGACAGCTTGCGACCGAGATCGGGCCGGCGCAGATAGTGGTCGCGGTCCGGCGCGGCGCTCTGCACGCCGAGCGTCGGCAGCAGGCCGGCCGCCTCGATCTCGCGCCGCAGCGCATCGGCGTCGAGCGGCTGGTGCACGGCGTCGCGCGCCTGCGCATGCGACAGGTTGAAGGCCAGCAGCGGCGCGGTCGGCAGGCTGTTGCCCGCGCGGCCGAGCGCGATCCGCGCGTTCGTGAACGCCTTCAGCTGGCCCCACGGATTCTTTTCGACGGCATCGCTCATGCTGACAACCCCATCCAGTCGTTCGCGCCGGCCAGAAGCGGCACGCGGGCCGACGCGGCGCGCAGCGCGCCGTGCGCATCGGCGATCTCCATCGTCTCCAGCCACTCCTCGAACTCCGGCGCGCGACGCAGGCCGAGCACCTCGCGCACGTAGAGCTGGTCGTGGAACGACGTGCTCTGGTAGTTCAGCATCACGTCGTCCGCGCCCGGAATCCCCATGATGAAGTTGATGCCGGCCGCGCCCAGCAGCGTCAGCAAGGTATCCATGTCGTCCTGGTCGGCTTCCGCGTGGTTCGTGTAGCAGATGTCGCAGCCCATCGGCACGCCGAGCAGCTTGCCGCAGAAGTGATCCTCGAGCCCCGCGCGGATGATCTGCTTGCCGTCGTACAGGTATTCGGGCCCGATGAAGCCGACCACCGTGTTCACGAGGAACGGCTCGAACTTGCGCGCAACGGCATACGCGCGCACTTCGCAGGTCTGCTGGTCGACGCCGTGATGCGCGTTCGCCGACAACGCGCTGCCCTGGCCCGTCTCGAAGTACATGAGATTGTTGCCGACGGTGCCGCGCTTCAGCGACAGCGCGGCCTCGCGCGCCTCGCCGAGCAGCGCGAGCGAGATCCCGAAGCTCGCGTTCGCCTTCTCGGTGCCCGCGATCGACTGGAACACGAGATCGACCGGCGCGCCCTTCTCGATCGCCGCGATCGTGTTGGTCACGTGCGTGAGCACGCACGACTGCGTCGGCACGCCGTAGCGTTCGCGGAACCCGTCGATCATCGCGAGCAGCTTCACGATCGCCGCGAGGCTGTCGGTCGCCGGGTTGATGCCGATCATCGCGTCGCCGCAGCCGTACATCAGCCCGTCGAGCATCGATGCGGCGATCCCCTTCACGTCGTCGGTCGGGTGGTTCGGCTGCAGCCGCACCGACATCCGGCCGGCGAGCCCGACCGTGTTGCGAAAGCGCGTGACCACGCGGCGCTTGCGCGCGGCCGCGATCAGGTCCTGGTTGCGCATCAGCTTCGATACGGCCGCGACCATCTCGGGCGTGAGGCCCGGCGCGATCCGTTCGAGCGCCGCGCCGTCGGCCGCGGGCGACAGCAGCCAGTTGCGGAAATCGCCGACGGTGAGATGCGAGATTTCCGCGAACGCGGCAGCGTCGTGATCGTCGACGATCAGGCGCGTGACCTCGTCTTCTTCGTACGGGATCACCGCTTCGTTCAGGAACGCCTTCAGCGGCACGCCCGCGAGCGCGATCTTCGCAGCGACGCGCTCCTCCTCGCTCGCCGCCGCGACGCCGGCGAGCTGGTCGCCGGAACGCAGCGGGCTCGCCTTCGCGAGCAGCGTCTTCAGGTCCGCGAAGCGGTACGTGCGCGGACCGATCGTCTCCGTGTAGGACATCGTGCGAGTCTCCTTCCTTGCCAAAAGCCGACGGCGCGCCCGTTCGACGGGGCGCGCCGGATGCCGTCAGGAACGGCCGTTCACCTTCGCCATGCTCACTCCTCCAGCAGCGCGTCGCCGGGCGCGCTCGCGCGCTGCGAACGGGTCGCGAGGAAGTACGCGTAGCCCGCCGCGAGGAAGCCGACGAACACCAGCGCGACCAGCCCGTTGAAGTACACCATCGTACCGAGACAGACGAGCGCCGCAAGAATCGCGAATGCCGGGAAGATCGGGTACAGCGGCGCGCGGAACGGCCGCGCCATGTTCGGCTGCGAGCGGCGCAGCTTGAACAGCGACGCCATGCTCACGATATACATCACGATCGCGCCGAACACCGACATCGTCACGATATTCGCGGTCAGCGTCTGCCCGCCGAACTGGATCAGCTCGTCGCTGTAGATCGCCGCGATGCCGACCACGCCGCCCGCGAGAATCGCGCGATGCGGGGTCTTGAAGCGCGGATGCACCTTCCCGAGCCACTCCGGCAGGTAGCCTTCGCGGGCCAGCGCGAAGATCTGGCGCGAATAGCCGAGGATGATCCCGTGGAACGACGCGACCAGACCGAACAGCCCCAGCCACACGAGCATGTGCATCCAGCCGCTGTTCGCGCCGACGATGTACTTCATCGCCTGCGGCAGCGGGTCGTTGATGTTCGCGAGCTTGGTCCAGTCGCCCGCGCCGCCGGCGAACACCATCACGCCGATCGCGAGCGCGACGAGGGTCAGGATCCCGGCCACGTAGGCGATCGGAATCGAGCGCTTCGGGTTCTTCGCTTCCTCGGCGGCCATCGCGACGCCTTCGATTGCGAGGAAGAACCAGATCGCGAACGGGATCGCCGCGAACATCCCGTGGAATGCGCCGACGCTGAAATGATCGGCGCCCGACCAGCCGCCCTTCATGAAGTTGCTCCACGCGAAGCCCGGCGACACGACGCCCATGAACACCAGCAGCTCGAAGATCGCGAACAGCGTGACGACGAGCTCGAACGTCGCGGCGATCTGCACGCCGACGATGTTCAGCGCCATGAACACGAGATACGCGCCCATCGCCGCGTGTTTCGGTTCGAGCCCCGGAAACTGCACGTGCAGGTACGCGCCGATCGCGAGCGCGATCGCGGGTGGTGCAAACACGAACTCGACGAGCGTCGCGGCGCCGGCGAGATAACCGCCCGTCGGGCCGAATGCGCGGCGTGCATACGCGAACGGGCCGCCCGCGTGCGGGATCGACGTCGTCAACTCGGTGAAACTGAAGATGAAGGTCGTGTACATCGCCGCGACGAACAACGCGGTGACGACGAAGCCCAGCGTACCGGCGCTCGCCCAGCCGTAGCTCCAGCCGAAGTATTCGCCGGAAATCACGAGGCCGACCGCGATGCCCCACAGTTGCCAGGTCCCGAGCGTCTGCTGCAGCGCGGGCTGGCCGGACGACTTGGCGCCGGCGGCGGGCCGGCCATTCGACTCTGCTTTCATCGGACTCTCTCCTCAAATGCGCCGGGCCTGACGGCCTGCGCGACTGAGAATCGATGCTAGAGAGTCATTAAACGACGTGTTATCGAAATTCGGCAAAGATCGCGGCTGACATTTCGCTGACGGAAACGCCAACCGCGGTCGTTGCGAGCGCCATCCGGCCGCACGAAGCGGCCGGGTCCCCCACGCTTACTGGCCGCCGCTGCGCTGGTTGAACCAGCGGTCGAGCAGCTTGCCGGCCGCTTCGCGGCCGCCGAGGCCGAACGACAGCGCGACGGCCACCGCGATCGCGCCGAGCACGAGGCCGAACGCGAGCTGGACGATCTCGTTCGCGATGCCCATCGCGCGCAGCCCCATCGCGAACACGAGGCCGAGGATCGCGAATTGCGCGATGCGCGCGAACAGCACGCTGTGCTCGCGATCGGCCTGCTCGATCACGCGGCGCGCGAGGCCCGCGAGCCACACGCCGATCACGAGGATCACGCCGCCCATCAGCACATGGCCGCCGAATTCGATGAACAGCGTGACGACGTCGCGCACCTGCGAGAAACCGAGCCGGTTCGCGGCTTCGACCGACGCGAACAGCATCGCGAAGAACACGATCAGCCGCGCGACCAGCACCGACGGCTGCAGGATCCCCGAGAACACGCGCTCGACGCCGAGCACGGCCGGCAGCCCGTCGGCGCCGGCGGCTTCCAGCAGCTTCTGCGCGAGCGATGCGACGAAGCGCGCGAAATAGAACGTGACGAGCACGATCACGATCGCCGCGACGATGTCCGGCACCGCGCCGAGGAACTGGTTCAGCATGTTGGTCGCCGGGCCCGAGATCGCGTCGATCTTCAGCGCGTCGAGCGCGGAGATCAGCGTCGGCACGAACACGAACACGTAGACGATCGTGCCGATCAGGCTCGACACGCGCACCGGCGTCGGGCTGTCGAGTCGCTGCGTGAGGCGGTCCGCGCCGGCGGCGACGAGCAGGTTCGTCACGAGGCCGCGCAGCACGCGCGCGACGACCCAGCCGACGAAGCCGATCACCGCGGCCGCGAACAGGTTCGGCACGATCGCGAGCAGCTTGTCGACCATCCCCTGCACCGGCGACAGCAGGCCCGACAACGCGAACGACGCGAGGATGGCCGGCAGGAACATCAGGATCACGAGCCAGAACAGCACGTCGCCGAGATAACCGCTCATCGGCTGCATGCCCGCGCCTTCGGACAGCTTGTCGTCGATCTTGCTCGCCTTCAGCGCGCGGTTCGCGAGGCTGCGCAGCAGCGACGCGATCAGCCACGCGATCAGCGTCAGCGCCGCGCCGCCGATCAGGTTCGGCAGGTAGTTGACGATGTGCGTGACGAGCAGCGAGAACGGATTGGAGACCGCGTACAGGTTGAGCACGTTGAAGATGCCCACCGCGGTGACGAGCAGCACGAGCCAGAACAGGCCGCCGGCGATGATCCGCTCGACGTACGCGCCCTGGCCGGTGCTTTCGTTGATCCGCTGATCGACCTTCAGCGCGCCGAGCAGGCGCAGCGCGCCGGCCCGCGCCACCACCGCGATCAGCCAGCCGATCACCAGGATGCCGATCGCGCCGGCGATCTTCGGCAGATATCCGCCTAGCGTGGTCTGCAGCGACGTGATGAAGCTGGAAGCATCCATTTCTTGTTCTCCCGAAAAACGTGGCGTTGCGATTGAACATCGACGAACTACCTGCGTACTTCGAATGGCGTGGGTTGCCGCTTGAGCAACTTACCCGAGAAAAATGACGCCTTCACCCGATTTCACCGTCTTTAACTTTAGTCATAGATCGCAGGGGGACAAGACCCCATTTCGGCAAATAAAAAGGGGCGGATTTATCGGCCGCTACGCATTTCCGCAAGATTTATCCATTCGGGCCGTGCTACCGTGGCGTCGGTTCTTGCCCGGGCACGCCGATGACAGTCGAAACGAAAACCGACAAACCCGCGTGGATCCGCTATGCGGCCAGCGTGGCGCGCGTCCACGAATACATCCGCGCGCACCTCGACGGCCCGCTCGACCTGAACCGGCTCGCCGAAGTCGCGTGCCTGTCGCCGTATCACTGGCAGCGCGTCTATCGCGCGCTGTACGGCGAGTCGATCGTGCTGACGGTGCGGCGGATGCGGATCGTGCGTGCGTCCGAGGATCTCGTCTGCACGGCGCGGCCGCTCGACGAGATCGCGCGGCGCGCGGGCTACGGTTCGACGCACGCGTTCGCACGGGCGTTTCGCGACGCATACGGCGTGCCGCCCACGCAGCACCGGCGCACGGGCGTCCACCGGCCTATCTATCCGCTACAAAGAGGAGAGGAAGACATGTTCAAGCATGAAGTCGAGATTCGGCGCCTGCCGGAACTGCGCGGCTACGCGGTGGCGCACACGGGCGCGTACCTGAAGGTCGGCGACGCGTTCGCGCGGATCGGCGCGTGGGTCGGGCAACATGGGCTGATCGGCCCGGGTGCGAAGATGATCGGCATTTTCTACGACGATCCGGACACGACGCCGGAAGCGCAGTTGCGCGCGAAGGCCTGTTTCATGCCGGCCGACGGTGCGCCGGACGTCGAGCCCGTGCCGCCCGTCGAACGTGCGACGGTAGCGGGCGGCGAATACGCGGTGCTGCTGCATACGGGGCCGTATGCGGACCTGAAGACGGCCTACCAGTGGCTCTACGGCGACTGGCTGCGTCACTCGGGCCGCGAAGCCGCCGACGCGCCGCCGTTCGAGCTGTACCTCAACACGCCGATGGACGCGGCGCCGGCCGACCTGCGCACCGAGATTTACCTGCCGCTGCGCTGATCGAAGGACCGGGGTGGTGGTGCGCTGGTGCGCTGGTGCGCTGGTGCGCTGGTGCGCTGGTGCGCTGGTGCGCTGGGGCGCTGGGGCGCTGGGGTGCTGGGGCCAGCCGGCGCACTGTTCCAGGGCGACGCCCGTTGCGGCGCCATGCCGTCGGCGGCGATTCTGATGCGGGCAACCAGGCCGGCGATTGTGCGTTAGCCAGCCTGTGTCCCGCAGCCCGGACAGAAGCGCGCATCGGCGGCCAGCGCCGCGTGGCAGCGGCTGCAAGCCCTCCCTCGTTGCGCCGTACCGCACTGCGCGCAGAAGCGCGCATCCGCCGCGTTGAGCGCGCCGCAGCCCGCGCAGGCGAGCTGGCTCAGCGGCCCGTTGCCGCCTTGACCATCGGCCGGCGCCTGCCAGCCCCAGCCGTGACGATCGCGACCGCGCGCATCATGGCCATCGTGCCCGTCCCGGCGCTGCCCGCGGTGATGCCCGCCACTGCCACCGCCACCGCCACCGCTACTGCTGTTGCCGTGCCCGCTGCCGTGCCCACCGCCGTGCCCACCCAGTATCCGTTTCAGAAAACTCATCGCACGCTCCTCAACGCGTGGCCTGCGCGCCGCCGAACGCCCCTGAGGACGACAGCAGCCGCAAGCCGTTGGCGACGACGATCAGGCTCGCACCCGCATCCGCGAATACCGCCATCCACATCGTGCCGAGCCCCGCGACCGTGAGGCCGAGGAACACGATCTTCACACCGAGCGCGAAGCCGATGTTCTGCACCAGCACGCGATGCGTCGCACGCGACAGCCGCACGAACGCGGGAATCTTGCGCAGGTCGTCGTCCATCAGCGCGACGTCGGCCGTCTCGATCGCCGTGTCGGTGCCCATCGCGCCCATCGCGAAACCGATGTCCGCGCGTGCGAGCGCCGGCGCGTCGTTGATCCCGTCGCCGACCATCCCGACCGCGCCCGCGCCGCCGGCCGACAGCTCCTCGACCGCCGCGAGCTTGTCTTCGGGCAACTGGTTGCCGCGCGCGTCGTCGATGCCGGCCTGCTGTGCGATGGCTTGCGCGGTGTGCGGGTTGTCGCCCGTCAGCATCGCGGTGCGGATGCCGAGCGCGTGCAGGTCGGCGATCGCGTCGCGGCTCGTGTCCTTGATCGTATCGGCCACCGCGAAGATGCCGAGCACGCGCGCGTCGTCGACCAGCACCACGACGCTCTTGCCCTGCCGCTCGAGCGCATCGAGCTTCGTTTCGAGGGCCGGCGAGCAGCGCTCGAGCTCCTCGACGAGCCGGTGGTTGCCGAGCCAGTAGCGCGCGCCGTCGATCGTGCCGCGCACGCCGCGCCCGACCAGCGCTTCGAAGTCCTGCACATCGGCGAACGCCGCCGTTCCGGCATCGCGCGCCGCAGCCGCGATCGCCTGCGACACCGGGTGATCCGAGCGCGCGGCAAGGCTCGCACCGAGGTGCCGGACACGCTCGGCATCGACGTCGGCCGCATGCACGTCGAAGTCGGTCTGCACCGGCTTGCCGTGCGTGATCGTGCCGGTCTTGTCGAGTGCGAGCCACGCGAGCTTGCGCCCTTCCTCCAGATAGACGCCACCCTTCACGAGAATCCCGCGCCGCGCGGCGGCCGCGAGCCCCGACACGATCGTCACCGGTGTCGAGATCACCAGTGCGCACGGGCACGCGATCACGAGCAGCACCAGTGCGCGGTAGATCCAGTCGTGCCATGCGCCGCCCATCACGAGCGGCGGCACCACCGCGACCAGCAGCGCGACCGCGAACACGATCGGCGTGTAGACCCGCGCGAACTGGTCGACGAAGCGCTGCGTCGGCGCCTTCGCGCCCTGCGCCTCCTCGACCGCGTGGATGATCCGCGCGAGCGTCGAGTTGGCCGCGACGGCCGTCACGCGGTATTCGAACGAACCCGATTCGTTGATCGTGCCCGCGTACACGGCGTCGCCGGCCATCTTTTCGACAGGCAGGCTCTCGCCGGTGATCGGCGCCTGGTTGACCGTCGAGCGACCCGCGACGACTTCCCCGTCCAGCCCGATCCGCTCGCCCGGCTTCACGCGCACGACGGCGCCGAGCGCGACCTGCGCGGCCTCGATCGTGCGCCACGACCCGTCGGCATCCTGCACGGTCGCGGTGTCCGGCGCGAGCTGCATCAGGCCCTGGATCGCATTGCGCGCGCGGTCGAGCGACTTCGCCTCGATCAGCTCGGCGATCGTGAACAGCACCATCACCATCGCGGCTTCCGGCCACTGGCCGATCGCCATCGCGCCCGTCACCGCGATGCTCATCAGTGCGTTGATGTTCAGGTTGCCGTTGCGAATCGCGATCCAGCCCTTCTTGTACGTGGTGAGCCCGCACGCGAGCACCGCCGCGAGCGCGAGCGCCGCCGACAGCCACACGGGCAGGCCGGCCCAGGTCGCCCCCTCGGACGCGATCGCGGCGACGCCCGCCAGCGCCAGCGGCCACCAATGTTTCGGGGGCGCATCGGCGACGCGCGCCGCGGGTGCGCCGGCCGATGCGGCCTCGGGCGTCATCCCGAGCGTGCGGATCGCGCCTTCGATCGCCGGCTGGGCACCCGGCACGTGCTCGACGGTCAGCATCCGCTGCATCAGGTTGAATTCGAGCGCCGACACTTCGCTCATCCCGCCGAGCTTCTTGCGGATCAGCGTTTCCTCGGTCGGGCAGTCCATCTGCATGATCCGGAACGCGGAGCGCACGTGGCCCGACGCGGTCGCCTGCGCGACCGGCAGCGGCGCGAGCGTCAGCGCGGCAGGCGCGCAGCAGTCGCCGGCCGCGTGGTCGTGGTCGTGGTCGTGGCCGCGCGATGCGGCGTCGCCGTGCGCGTGCTCGCCGGCCGCCGGCGCCGCGTTGGCAACGGTCGCCGCGTGCGCGTCGCGCGCGTCGGCGCAGCACGTATCGGCGCCGCCGGCATGGCGGTGTCGTGGGTCGTGGGTACGCTGGGCGTCGGTCATGACAACCTCCTTTGTGGCTTGACGGTGTAGAGTTAACACCCTGAAGCCACTACAAGGTCAACCCTTACACGGGAGAAAGGCATGAAGATTGGCGAACTGGCCAAAGCGGCCCGCTGCACGCCCGAGACGATCCGTTTCTACGAGAAAGAGGGGCTGATGCCGGACGCGGAGCGCACCGACGCGAACTACCGCAATTACACCGATGTGCACGTGGAACGGCTGCGCTTCATCCGCAACTGCCGCGCGCTCGACATGGCGCACGACGAGATTCGCACGCTGCTGCAGCTCACCGACACGCCGGCCGACCGCTGCGATTCGATCAATTCGCTGCTCGACGACCACATCGGACACGTCGACGCGCGCCTCGCGGAACTCACGCATCTGCGCGACCAGCTCACCGAATTGCGCCGCCAGTGTGTCGGCGAACATTCGGTCGAGGATTGCGGGATCGTGCACGGTCTCGCGACGATGGAAACCGTCGCGCCGGCCGCGAAGCGCTCGCACCTCGGCTGAAACCCTTGTGAAATAAGATAGTCTGGTTGAGAATAGTTATATTCTTACTAGATATATCATAACTATTCATGTCAACGAGTCGCCCGTCCCCGCTCGCGCTGGCCGTCCTCGCGACGCTCACCGAAACGCCGATGCATCCGTACGGGATGCTGCAGCAACTGAAGGCCCGCGGGTACGACGAAGTCGTCAACGTGCGGCAGCGCACGAGCCTCTACCAGACGATCGACCGGCTGCTGCGCGACGGGCTGATCGCCGTGCACGACACCGAGCGCGACGGAGCTTTCCCCGAGCGCACGCTGTATGCGCTGACCGAAGCCGGGCACACGGCCGGCCAGGGGTGGCTGCACGCGCTGCTCGCGGAACCCGCGCGTGAATTTCCGGCGTTCGGCGCCGGCCTCGCGTTCCTGCCGCTGCTCGATGCCGAAGACGCGCGGCACCAGCTCGAACTTCGGATTGCCCGGCTCGACGCCGAGCGCGAGCGCCTGGAAGCGCTGCGCAACGGCGCGCAGGCCGACCAGGTGCCGCGCCTGTTCCTGCTGCAGAACGAGCACGCGCTCGTGCTGCTCAATGCGGAGCTCGACTGGGCGCGCAGCGTCGTCGAACACCTGAAGATCGGCGCGCTGCGCTGGGTGGATGGCTGACCAGTAACGAAGGCAGATTCCCGCCAGCAACGGGAATCTGCCCGATCAAAGCACCTTGCCGGGATTCAGGATGCCGCGCGGGTCCAGCGCGGCCTTCAGGCGTCGCATCAGCCCGATTTCCGCGTCGCTGCGCGTGTGCGCGAGATAAGGACGCTTGAGCACCCCGATCCCGTGCTCGGCCGACACCGAGCCGCTCATGTCCCGCACCACCGCGTACACGCAGTGATCGAGCGCATCGGCGTCCGCGTCGGTCATCCCGGCCAGTGACACGCCGATATGCACGTTGCCGTCGCCGACATGGCCGAAGAACAGGCACGTGAGCTCCGGCCAGCGCGAGCGCAACGCCGCCTCGCAGCGCTCGGCGAACGCGCCGAGCTCGCCCGTCGGCAAACTCACGTCGAAGTTGACGAGTTGCGGCAGCGCATCGATCGCGAGGCCTTCGCGCAGCGTCCACAGGTCGCGCGCCTGCCGCTCCGACGTCGCGAGCACCGCATCGTCCACGAGCCCTGCGTCGATCCCCGCCGCGAGGCCGGTTTCCAGCGCTTGATGCGCATCGCCGCCCGGCGCGCTCGTCGCGCATTCGATCAGCACCGCGAAACCGCCGTCACCTGCGAACGGCGCAGTGACGCCCGGCGTATGGCACGCGACGTAGTCGTAGAACGCCGGCCACATCGCCTCGAAGCTGACGACCTCCGGCAGCGTGCGCACGCGGTTCCACAAGCCGACCACCGCGTCGTAATCGCGCACGCGGCAGAGCGCGGTGGCCGGCGCGGCGAGCAACGGGTGCAGCCGCAGCACGGCGCGCGTGACGACGCCGAGCGTCCCCTCGCTGCCGATGAACAACTGCTTCAGGTCGTAGCCCGCGTTGTTCTTCAGCATGCGGTTCATCGACGACACGACGGTGCCGTCCGCGAGCACGGCCTCGAGCCCGAGCACCTGCTCGCGCATCATCCCGTAGCGGATCGCGCGCGTGCCGCCCGCATTGGTCGCGAGCATGCCGCCGATCTGGCACGAGCCGCGCGCGCCGAGATCGACGCCGAACGTAAAGCCCGCCGCTTCGGCGGCTTCCTGCACCGTCTGCAGCGGCGTCCCGGCGCGCACGGTCATCGTGCCGGCCGCCGCGTCGAGCGCTTCGATGCCCGCGAAGCGTTCCATCGACAACACCACCTCGCCGCCGAGCGCGACCGCGCCGCGTGCGAGCCCCGTCAACCCGCCTTGCGGCACGACCGGCCGGCCGAGCCCCGCGCACAGCGCGAGCGTGCGCGACACGTCGTCGACGCTGCGGGGGCGCACCAGCGCACGCGGCCGCACACCGGCCGGCTCGTTGTACGCGGTGAAGTAGCGCGGATCGATGTCGGCCGCGCGCGTGACGAGCGCGTCGCCCAGTTCGGCGACGAGCACGGCATCGAGCGCATCGTCCGACAGCGGCGCGCCGCCCTGTTCGCCGCCCGCGGCGGCCGGGTTCGGGTTCTGCATCGCGCGCGCCCACGCTTACTTCGTCGAGATGTCGATATCGCCGAAATACTTCAGGCCGAGCGACTTCACCGTGCCGTCCGCCTTCAGCTTGTCGATCGCCGCGTCGAGCTTCGCCTTCAGCGCGTCGTCGCCCTTGCGCAGGCCGAATGCGATGCCGCTGCCGAGAATCCGGTCGTCATGCACGGCCTGGCCGACGAACGAGAAGCCCTTGCCGTCCGGGCGCGACAGGAAGCCGCGCTGGCCGGACGGTGCGAGCACCAGCGTCGCATCGAGGCGGCCCGCCACGAGGTCCGCATACGCCTGGTTCTGGTCCTGGTACGCGACGACCGCGACGCCGGCCGGTTCCCAGTGCGCCTTCGCGAAGGTCTCCTGGATCGACGCCTGCAGCACGCCGACGCGCTTGCCCTTCAGCGATTCGGGCGTCGGTAGCAGGCCGCTGCCGGTGCGCGCGATCAGCTGGGTCGGCACGCGATAGATGATCGTCGTGAAGTCGATCGCCTGGCGCCGCTGCTCGGTCGCGTTCATCGCCGAATTGATCGCGTCGAACTTGCGGCCCTTCAGCGCGGGAATCAGGCCGTCGAACGACGTCTCGACCCATTTGCACGACAGCTTCGCCATCTGGCAGACGGCATTGCCGACGTCGATGTCGAAGCCCTGCAGGTCGCCGTTCGGCGCTTTCGATTCGAACGGCGGGTATTGCGCCTCGAGGCCGAAGCGCAGCGTCTGCGCGTCGGCGAGCGCCGCGCCGGAGCCGATTGCGCACGCGAGTGCGAATGCGAGTTTCAGGGTTGCCGTGTGCTTCATCGTGATCTCCTGGGTCTGGTCGATGCGACGTCCCCGTCGCCGGTTTCCTTACTTACAGCGAACGCAGCCGCCGCGCGCCTTCGACCAGCGTCGCGTCGTCCTTCGAAAAACTGAGCCGGATCACGCCGGCGTCGGTGCCGTCGGTATAGAACGCCGACAGCGGAATCGTCGCGACGCGCGCGTCGCGGATCAGGCGCAGCACGAAATCGCTGTCGCTTTCGTCCGAGAAGTGCCGGAAGCGCGCGAGCATGAAGAACGAGCCTTCGCTCGGCAGCAGCTCGAAACGCGAATCGGCCAGCTCGCGCGCAAGCAGGTCGCGCTTGGCCTGGTAGAACGCCGACAGGCCGAGATAGCTGTCCGGCCGCGCGAGGATCTCCGCGAACGCGACCTGCATCGGCGTGTCGGCCGCGAACACCATGAACTGGTGCACCTTGCGGATCTCGTCCATCAGCTCGGCCGGCGCGAGACAATGACCGACCCGCCAGCCGGTCACATGGAACGACTTGCCGAACGACGACACGATCACGCTGCGCTCGGCCAGCTCGCGGTGGCGCGCCACGCTCTGGTGCAGCGCGCCGTCGAATACCACGTGCTCGTAGACCTCGTCGGACAGGATCACGATGCCGGTGTCGCGCGTGAGTTGCGCGAGCCGCTCGAGATCGTCCGCGGAGAACACCGTCGCGGTCGGGTTGTGCGGCGTGTTCACGATGATCATCCGCGTGCGCGGCGTGATCGCCGCGGCCACCTCGTCCCAGTTCACGCGGAAATGCTCGGGCGACAGCTTGATCGCGACCGGCGTCGCGCCCTGCAGCCGCAAGATCGGCGCATAGCTGTCGAACGACGGCTCGAAATAGATCACCTCGTCGCCCGGATGCACGAGCGCGCTGATCGCCGCGTACAGCCCTTCGCTCGCGCTCGCGATCACCGTGATCTCGGTCGCCGGGTCGTAGCGCGCGCCGTACAGCGCCTCGGTCTTTTCGGCGAGCCGCTCGCGCAGCGCCATCACGCCGGCCATCGGCGAGTATTGGTTGTGCCCGTCGCGCATCGCGCGCGCGACGCCTTCGACGAGCGCCGGATCGGGCGCGAAATTCGGCGCGCCCTGCGACAGGTTCAACGCATCGTGTTGCGCGGCAAGCTGGCCGATCACCGTGAAGATCGTCGTGCCGACGTCGGGCAGTTTCGAACGGGGCGCGGTGGCGCTTCGCATGAATCCTCCTTCTGATGTCCTTCGGGCTGGCCCGCGCAACGCGCGCGGCCCTGCATCTGCCGCATGATTTAGCCCCAGCCAATATCGGCGGACAATCGAAAGTTCGTCATGGAGGCCATGCATTTTCCTCATGGCTCACGGTTTGAAGCACGCAGCGGCAAGGCTAAGCTGCCGGCCCGATATGCAAATCAGGCATTACCCGTAGGGGATGCTACGCGTCCGCCGCCGCCAGATATGCGAGCAGCACGGCCCGCAGCTCGCCGCGCAACGCGGCGAAGTCGAGCGCCGGCCCGAGCGTCAGCAACGCCTGCGAGAGGCCGCCGTAGCAGAGCGTGTGCGCCATCCTTGCGAGCCCGTCGAGCCGCGCGGCCGGCGGCGGATCGGCCGCGTGCGCGAGCGCGTCGCGCCACAGTGCGACATACGCGTCGTAATGCCGGCGGTATGCGGCGAGCGGCGACACCTGCCGCTCCAGCGCGAAGAGCGCACCCCACAGCGCCGCGTCGGCGCCGATCGCGTCGACCTGCAGATCGACGAGCGCCACGGCGAGTTCGGCCCGCGGCGCGGCGCGCAGCCGCTCTGCCGCATCGCGCAGCCGATCGGCCATCGCCAGCACGTGCCGGTGGATGCAGAGCGCCGCGAGGCTCTGCTTGTCGCCGAAATACTCGTAGAAAGTGCCGATGCTGACGCCCGCGACGGCCGCGATCTCGCGGATCGTCGCCTTCGCGTAGCCGAGTTCGAGCAAAAGCTGAACGAACGCCTGCTGCAGCGCGTCGGAGCTCGCCTGCGCGCGCGACTGGCGCGGCCGGCGGCGCAACGCGGGCGCGGGTTGCGCCGCCGGCTGGCCGGGCGGCGCCGGAACCTGAACATGTCGCGGCGGCATATTTGCTACTCTGGAATTCAGCAGGGAATGCGTTTTACCGCGAGCCGGAACCAGCGCCGAAGCGCCACCCGTGTTGCATGACGCCAACCGCCCGCGAAGCATGAGACCGGAGACAACCTCGATGACCGAATCGACTCACGCCGTCACGAACCAGTTCGACGAACTGGTCGACTATAACCTCTTCGCGACGGACGTCGCGCTGCGCGACGCGCTCGCCCGCGCGGGCGCCGACTGGGCCGTGCCGCAGCTCGACGCGTACGGCGCGCGGCTCGGCAGCGCCGACACCGCGCAACTCGCCGACGCAGCGAACCAGCACCCGCCGGAGTTGAACGCGTTCGACCGGCGCGGCCGGCGCATCGACCGCGTCGATTTCCACCCGGCGTGGCACGCACTGCTCGGCCAGTACCGCCACGAAGGCTTCGTGTCGCTCGCGTTCCGCGATACACGCCGCGGCCGCTGGGCCGCAACCGCCGCCGGCTTCTACCTGCACGGCCAGATCGAGGCCGGCACGCTGTGCCCGGCGACGATGACGCAGGCCGCGATTCCCGTGCTGCAGAAGGAGCCCGCGCTGTGGAACCTGCTGCGCGACAAGCTCTACAGCGATGACTACGATCCGCGCGACGTGCCGGTCGCCGACAAGCGCTCGATCTGGTTCGGCATGGGGATGACTGAGAAACAGGGCGGCTCCGACGTGCGCGCGAACACGACGCTCGCCACGCCCGTCGGCACGGGCGGGCGCGGCGGCGAATACCTGCTGCGCGGCCACAAGTGGTTCTTCTCCGCGCCGATGTGCGATGCGCACCTCGTCGTCGCGCACACCGAAGGCGGCAGCCCGTCGTGCTTCTACGTGCCGCGCTGGCGGCCGGACGGCACGAAGAACGCGGTCGAGATCCTGCGGCTGAAGAACAAGGTCGGCAACCGCAGCAACTCGAGCAGCGAGATCGAGCTGAACGACGCGTGGGGCATCATGCTCGGCGACGAAGGCCGCGGCATCCCGACCATCATCGAGATGGCCACCTACACGCGGCTGAACTGCGTGCTCGGCAGCGCGGCGATGCTGCGCCAGGGCGTCGTGCAGGCGATCGCGTACACGCGCCAGCGCCACGCGTTCGGCCGCGCGCTCGCCGAGCAGCCGCTGATGCGCACCGTGCTCGCCGATCTCGCGCTCGAAAGCGAGGCGGCACTCGCGCTCGCGATGCGTCTCGCCGACGCGTTCGAGCGCGACGACTCGCCGCTCGAGCGCGCGTGGAAGCGGATCGTCACGCCCGCCGCGAAATTCTGGGTCTGCAAGCGCGCGGTCGAGCTGACCGGCGAGGTGATGGAAGTGTTCGGCGGCAACGGTTATGTCGACGACGGCCCGATCGCGCGGCTGTTCCGCGAGGCGCCCGTCAACTCGATCTGGGAAGGCTCCGGCAACGTGATGTGCCTCGACGTGCTGCGCGCGGTGTCGCGCGAGCCCGACGCGGCCGACGCGCTGTTCGCCGAACTCGCCGCCCTCGGTGCGGGCGAACCGCGCATCCGCGCGGCGCTCGACGCGCTGCGCGCGATGCTCGCCGCGCCTGCCGACACGCTCGAGGCGTCGGGTCGCGTGTTCGCGCAGCGGCTCGCGATCGCCGCGCAGGCGTGCCTGCTGCGCCGCGATGCGCCGGCGGCCGTCGCCGACGCGTTCGTCGCGACGCGGCTCGCCGCGCCCGACTGGGGCCGCATCGCAGGCGGCTTCGATCCGCACGCGATCGACGTCGCCGCGCTGCTGCAGCGCGCGTACCCGGCCTGACGCCGGTTCGTTCGCCTGAGTTCGCCTTCGTTCGCCCCGCCCGGAGCCCTGATGAACCTCGTCGCCGCCCTCGACCGCGCCGCCCGCGCGACGCCCGACAAGCCGTTCCTCGTCAGCGAATCCGCGACGATCACCTATGCCGCCGCGCGCGAGCGCTCGCACCGCGCGGCGGCCGTGCTGAGCGCACTCGGCATCGCGGCCGGCGACCGCGTCGCCGCGATGTGCTTCAACACGCCGGCCTTCGTCGACCTGATGTTCGGCGTGTGGCGGCTCGGCGCGACGTTCGTGCCGGTCAACCACAAGCTGCAGGCGCCGGAAGTCGACTACGTGCTCGAACACAGCCGCAGCAAGGCGCTCCTGTTCGACGTGGCGCTCGCGCCGGTGGTCGAACGCATCGTTCATCCGGCGCGGCAGCTCGTGACCGAAGGCGAGCTCGACGGCGTGCCGTGCTTCGACACGATGTGCGCAACGATGGACGGCGTCGCGGGCATCGAACCGGCCGACGGCGACATCGCGCAGATCCTCTACACGTCCGGCACGACCGGCCGCCCGAAAGGCTGCGTGCACAGCCACCGCACCGTGACGCTCGCGGCGATGTCGGCGGCGCTCGCGATCGGCATCGGCCGCAACGAGCGCACGCTGATGGCGATGCCGATCTGGCATTCGTCGCCGCTCAACAACTGGTTCGGCGGCACGCTGTACGCGGGCGGCACCGTCGTGCTGCTGCGCGAATACCATCCGCTGCGCTTCCTGCGGGCCGTCGAGCGCGAGCGCGTGACGCTGTATTTCGGCGCGCCGGTGTCGTACATGCTGCCGCTCGACACGATCGACGGCTTCGCGGCGTTCGACCTGTCGAGCGTGCGCGCGTGGCTGTACGGCGGCGGCCCGATCGGCGCCGCGCAGGCCGAACGGCTCGCGCGCGCGTATCGCAGCGACGCGTTCTTCCACGTGTACGGGATGACGGAAACGGGGCCGGCCGGCACGACGCTGTACCCGGACGAGCAGATCGCGAAGGCCGGTTCGATCGGCCGCCACGGCGGCCCGGGCGTCGACCTGCGCGTCGTGCGAATGGACGGCATCGATGCGCAGCCGGGCGAGACCGGCGAGATCTGGCTGAAGACCGACAGCATGATGCTCGGCTATCTCGACGACGCGGCCGCGACGCGCGCCGCGTTCGCACCGGGCGGCTGGTATCGCACCGGCGACGTCGCGCGGATCGATCAGGATGGCTACCTGTTCATCGTCGACCGGCTGAAGGACATGATCGTGACGGGCGGCGAGAACGTCTATTCGAAGGAAGTGGAGGACGTGCTCGGCGCGCATCCGGACATCGCCGAGGCGGCCGTCGTCGGCGTGCCGCATCCGGACTGGGGCGAGACGGTCGTCGCGCACGTCGTGATGCGCGCGGGCTCGGCGCCCGACGCGGACGCGCTGCGCGCGTTCTGCGGCGAGCGGCTCGCCGCGTACAAGATCCCGCGCGAGTTCGCGTTCGCGCAGGCACTGCCGCGCACGCCGACCGGCAAGCTGCAGAAATTCCTGCTACGCGTGCGCAAGGAGTAGCGCCCGCTCACGCCGATAAAAAAAGCCACCGGGCCCGACGGCCCGGTGGCTTTTTCGCATGATCGGCCGGGCAGCGACCTTCGCCGCCGCCCGCGAGTCACAGGCTGCTTACTTGCCGCCGATGCTCTTCAGCGGCTTCCACTCGCCCTTCTCGACTTTGTACATCGTGATGCCGCCGTTCTTCAGGTCGCCCTTCGCGTCATACGCGACGTGCGTCGACGTGACACCCGCCATGTCGCTCTTCGCGAGCACCGGCAGGTACTTCGCCGGATCGGTCGAATCGGCCTTCTTCATCGCGTTGAGCATCGCCATCGCGCCGTCGTATGCGTACGGCGAGTAGGTCTGCACTTCTTCGCCGAAGCGCTTCTTGTACTTGTCGGCGTATGCCTTGCCGCCAGGCATCTCTTCGAGCGGGAGGCCCGCCAGCGAAGCGATCGTGCCTTCCGACGCGTTGCCCGCGATCTTCAGGAACGTCGGCGTCTTCACCATTTCGCCGCTCATCAGCGGTGCCGCGATGCCGAGCGCCTTCATCTGCTTGACCATCGGTGCCGCCTGCGAATCCGCGCCGCCGTAGTAGACGAGGTCCGGCTTCGCCGCCTTCAGCTTGGTCAGGATCGCCTTGAAGTCGACAGCCTTGTCGTTCGTGAATTCGCGGTCGACGATCGTCGCGCCGCCGGCCTTCGCGGCCTTCTCGAACTGGTCGGCGAGACCCTGGCCGTAGGCCGTGCGGTCGTCGACGATCGCGATCTTCTTCATGCCGAGATCCTTCGACGCGAACGCGCCGGCCACCGAGCCCTGCTGCGTGTCGGAGGTCATCATGCGGAAGGTCGTCTTGTAACCTTGCTGCGTGTATTCCGGCGCCGTCGCCATTGCGATTTCCGGAATGCCCGCGTTCGCGTAGATGCGCGAAGCCGGGATCGTCGTGCCCGAGTTGAAGTGGCCGAGCATGCCCTTGATGCCGTCGTCGACGAGCTTCTGCGCCACCGTCGTGCCCGTGCGCGGGTCAGCCTGGTCGTCCTGCGTGCTGAGCACGAACTTCACGGGCTTGCCGCCGATCTTCGGGTTCGTCGCGTTGAAGTCTTCCAGCGCGAGCACGATCCCGTTCTGCATATCCTTGCCGTAGTGCGCCTGCGCGCCCGTCATCGGCCCTGCGTAACCGATCTTCACGTCATCCGCATGGGCCGTCCCCGCCAGCGACATGACCGCGACGAACGTCGCGCCTGCCACCTTTTTCATCGTGTGTTGCATAGCATCTCCTTGGTACCAGGGTAAATGAAGCGGCTTCGGGATCGCCTTGCCGCTTCTTTGTTTGATCCGAACGGCAAGGATGATCAGCCGATCGTCATCAAATTCGCATTGCCGCCCGCCGCGGCCGTATTCACGCTCACCGAGCGCTCGGTCAGCAGCCGCTCGAGCGCATAGTCTTCCGAGTCGCCGCTCTCGAACGCGCCCACCGACACGCCCTGCACCGATACGATCGGGCCCGGCCGCTGCGCGACGTCCTTCACGAGCGTCTGCAGTTCGTCGCTGTCGCCTTCGAACAGCACCGCGTCGAACGCCGCGTCGGCCTGCTTGCGCACGGCCGCGTGCGGCTTCAGCGACGCCGGCAGCGCAGCGACGAGCGCCTCGCCGGCCGCACCGGCGAACAACGCGCGGTTACCGGTCGCCAGCACCGCCGCGAACTGCGCGCGCGCGCCGCCCGGCGTCGCCGCGACACACAGCACCGTGCCGCGCGGGCCGAGTGTATACGTGTTTCGTTCGCCCGTTGGGCCGGTCAGCACCGCGGTCGCGCCGGCCGGTACCTGCGCGAGATAACCGTCGCAACGCGCGGCCAGCGCCGGCTCGCGCTGCTCGATCAGCCAGTCGCGCAGCGTCGTCAGCGCCGCCGCCGGGTTGCCGCGCGCATCGCCCTCGACTGCGCCGTCCGCCACCAGCGTCTGCGCGAGCGAACGCGGCAGGCCCGACGGACGCGTCGCGAGCAGGCGCTGCAGGTACAGCGCGCCGCCGGCCTTCGGGCCCGTGCCCGACAGCCCTTCGCCGCCGAACGGCTGCACGCCGACCACCGCGCCGATCACGTTGCGGTTCACGTAGATGTTGCCGACGTGCGCGTTCGAGATCACGTGCGCGATCGTCTCGTCGATCCGCGTGTGGATGCCGAGCGTCAGGCCGTAACCCGTCGCGCGGATCTGCTCGAGCAGCTTGTCGAGCTGGTTGCGGCGATAGCGCACGACGTGCAGCACGGGGCCGAACACTTCACGCTTCAGCTCGTCGATGCTGCCGATCTCGATCAGCGTCGGCGGCACGAACGTGCCGTGCGCGCACGCATCGGGCGCCGGCAGTTGCGTGACCGCGTGGCCCTTGTCCTTCATCGCCGCGACGTGCGTATCGATCGTCTGCTTCGCTTCGCCGTCGATCACCGGGCCGACGTCCGTCGACAGACGGTCGGGGTTGCCGAGCGCCAGTTCGTGCATCGCGCCCTTGAGCATCGTCAGCGTGCGGTCCGCGACATCGTCCTGCAGACACAGAACGCGCAGCGCCGAACACCGTTGACCGGCCGAATCGAACGACGACTGCATCACGTCCGCGACGACCTGCTCCGCGAGCGCCGACGAATCGACGATCATCGCGTTCTGGCCGCCCGTTTCCGCGATCAGCGGGATCGGCTTGCCGTCCGGGTCGAGGCGTGCGGCGAGCGTCTTGTTGATCAAACGCGCGACTTCGGTCGAGCCCGTGAACATCACCGCACGCGTGCGCGGATCGGCAACCAGCGCCGCGCCGACGGTCTCGCCGTCGCCCGGCAGCAGTTGCACCGCGCCGGCCGGCACGCCGGCCTCGCGCAGCAGGCGCACGGCTTGCGCGGCGATCAGCGGCGTCTGCTCGGCCGGCTTCGCGAGCACCGTGTTGCCGGCCGCGAGCGCCGCCGCCACCTGGCCCATGAAGATCGCGAGCGGGAAGTTCCACGGGCTGATGCAGACCACCGGCCCAAGCGGACGGTGCGTGTCGTTCGAGAATTCGTCGCGGATCTGCGCGGCGTAGTAGCGCAGGAAGTCGACCGCTTCGCGGATCTCGGCGATCGCGTTCGGCAGCGACTTGCCGGCTTCGCGCACGATCAGGCCCATCAGCGTGTGCATCTGCGCTTCGAGCAGGTCGGCGGCACGCACCAGGCAATCGGCGCGCGCGTCGACCGGCGTCGCCTGCCAGATCGGCGCGGCGGCCACCGCGTGCGCGAGCGCCGCGCTCACGTGTTCGGCCGTCGCTTCGCTGACCGTGCCGACCGTGTCGCGCTGGTCGGCCGGGTTGCGCACGTCGCGGGCCGGTGCGTCGGCGAGCGCGTCGTCGGCGAGCATCGGCGCCGCGCGCCACGGGAAATGCGCGCTCGCGAGCAGTGCGGACGACAGCGACGCGAGACGGTGTTCGTTCGACAGGTCGAGGCCCATCGAGTTGGGACGCTCGTCGCCGTACAGGTTGCGCGGCAGCGGGATCTTCGCGTGCGGCGCGCCGAGCGGCACGACCTTCATCGCTTCATCGACCGGATCGGCGACCAGCTCCTTCACCGCCACGGTCTTGTCGGCGATGCGGTTCACGAACGACGTGTTCGCGCCGTTCTCGAGCAGGCGGCGCACCAGGTACGCGAGCAGCGTCTCGTGCGTGCCGACCGGCGCGTACACGCGGCACGGACGATTCAGCTTGTCGCGGCCCGTGACTTCCTCGTACAGCGGCTCGCCCATCCCGTGCAGGCACTGGAATTCGTACTGGCCCGGGTAGTAGTTCTGGCCCGCGAGCTGGTAGATCGCGGCCAGCGTGTACGCGTTGTGCGTCGCGAACTGCGGGTAGACGGCGTCCGGTGCCGCGAGCAGCTTCTTCGCGCACGCGAGGTACGACACGTCGGTGTAGATCTTGCGCGTGTAGACCGGATAGCCTTCGAGGCCGTCGACCTGCGCGCGCTTGATCTCGGAATCCCAGTACGCGCCCTTCACGAGACGGATCATCAGGCGGTGACGGCTGCGGCGTGCGAGATCGATCAGGTAGTCGATCACGAACGGGCAGCGCTTCTGGTAGCCCTGCACGACGAAGCCGATGCCGTTCCAGCCCGCAAGATCCGGATCGAAGCACAGCGCCTCGAGCAGATCGAGCGACAGTTCGAGGCGGTCGGCCTCTTCCGCGTCGATGTTCAGGCCGATGTCGTAGCGGCGCGCGAGCAGCGCGAGCGCGCGCACGCGCGGCAGCAGCTCGCTCATCGTGCGGTCCTGCTGCGAGCGCGAGTAGCGCGCGTGCAGTGCCGACAGCTTGATCGAGATGCCCGGGCCTTCGTAGATGCCGCGGCCGCCGGCCGCCTTGCCGATCGCGTGGATCGCCTGTTCGTACGACGCGTAGTAGCGCTGCGCGTCCTCTTCGGTCGTCGCCGCTTCGCCGAGCATGTCGTACGAGTAGCGGAAGCCGCGCGCTTCGTACTTGCGGCTGTTCGCCAGCGCTTCGGAGATCGTCTCGCCGGTGACGAACTGCTCGCCCATCAGGCGCATCGCCATGTCGACGCCCTTGCGGATCAGCGGCTCGCCGCCGCGGCCGATCAGGCGCGTGAGCGCCGACGACAGCCCCGCTTCGCTGTTGGTCGTCACGAGCTTGCCCGTGATCATCAGCCCCCAGGTCGCCGCGTTCACGAACAGCGACGGCGCGTGGCCGACGTGCGAGCGCCAGTCGCCCTTGCTGATCTTGTCGCGGATCAGCGCATCGCGCGTCGCGCGATCGGGAATGCGCAGCAGCGCTTCGGCGAGGCACATCAGCGCGACGCCTTCCTGGCTCGACAGCGAGAACTCGTGGATCAGCCCTTCGACGCCGCCGCCCGAGCTCTTCTCGCGCAGCGCCTCGACGAGCTTCGTCGCGAGCGCCTGCACGTCCGCCTGCAGGTTCGCGGGCAGGCGCGCCTGGCCGAGCAGGAACGGCACGCATTCCGGCTCGGGGCGGCGGTACGCGGCGGTGATCGCCGCGCGCAGCACCGATTGCGGCTGCACGTTCTGCGCGAACTCGAGGAACGGATGCGGCGAGTTGTCGTCGTCGCCGTCCGCGGCCTGACCGTCGGCGAGCTCCGTGACGCCGCTGTGGCCCGACAGCTCGGGCGGCAGCTGGCCGTGCTCGATCCGCTCGAGATACGCGAAGATCGCCTGCTTGATCAGCCAGTGGGGAGTGCGCTCGAGACGCGCGGCTGCGTCCTTGAGGCGCGAGCGGAGGAGGTCGTCGACTTTGACGCCGAGAGTCGTGCTTGCCATGGTGGGTTCGTGCGCCGGTGCGGGCCCGGCAATGTGGTGTGAGAGGATGCGCGAAATCCTACGGCACGCAATAAAAAGGTGCAACCAAATTGAGAGATGGGTTGCACCCATGGGTTAGTCAATATAATCAGCCACTTAGAAGGTTGCAACCTAGGGGTTGCCCGTGGTCGGAGGATCGGTGTTTTCCCTGATCGGGCCGATTCGGCATGCACGTGCAACCCGCGGCGCGTACCGACGCGGACGAAAACGGGTTGCACTGGGTATGGCGGCGAGTGTGCCGCCGGGGGCAAAGGCGCGCGACGCGGGACAGTTCGGAGGTGCCCGGCGGCCCGGGCTTCAATGCGGCAGCGCGCCGCGCGACGGCTGCGCGCTCGCCGCTCAGATATCCAGCGGATCGACTTCGACGCTCCACCGCAGCACGCCCTTCAGCGCGCGCAGCTCCGGCTGCCAGGCGCGCAGCGCATGCTGCAGCGCCGCCCGCGACGCGCTTTCGAGCAGCAGCTGCGCGCGGTGGACGTTCGCAACCTTGACGATCGTCATCGGCACCGCGTCGTACACGGTCACGCGATCGGCGCCCGGCAGCCCCGGCAACGCGGCCGCGGCCTGCAGCAGGAACGCGAGCGCCGCGTCGAGCGTGCGCCCTTCGGCGCGCAGCAGCGCCTGGTAGACGAACGGCGGCAGGTGCGCATCGCGGCGCTCGCCGAGCGTGGAATTCGCGAAGCCGACATAATCCTGCCGCCCGAGCGCGTGGTACAGCGCGTGACGCGGGTAGCGCGTCTGCACCATCACCTCGCCCGGCAGCCCGGCGCGGCCCGCGCGGCCGCTCACCTGCATCAGTTGCGCGAACAGCCGCTCGCTCGCTCGGAAGTCGTGCGAAAACAGCGCGGTGTCGGCGTTGAGCACGCCGACGAGCGACACGCGCTGGAAGTCGTGCCCCTTCGCGATCATCTGCGTGCCGACGAGGATGTCGACCTCGCCCGCGTGCACGTCGGAAAAGAGCGCCTGCGCGCTGCCCTTGCGGCGCGTACTGTCCGCGTCGATCCGCAGCACGCGCGCGCCCGGCACGGCCTCGGCGAGCGCCTCCTCGATGCGCTGCGTACCGCGCCCGAGCGGCGCGATGTCGACGTTGCCGCACTCGGGGCACGACCGCGGAATGCGCGCTTCCCAGCCGCAGTGATGGCAGCGCAGCGCATGCTCGGGCTTGTGCAGCACGACGTACGCGCTGCAGCGCGGGCAGCCCGCGACCCAGCCGCATGCGTCGCACGCGAGTTGCGGCGCGTAGCCGCGCCGGTTCAGGAACACGAGGCTTTGCTCGCCGCGCTCGAGCCGCGCCTTCAGCGCGCCGACGAGCGGCCCCGACAGCCCGCCCATCGACGCGCGCCCGCGCCGCCGTTCCTCTTCGAGATCGATCAGCCGCACGGTCGGCAGCGTCGCGTCGGCCACCGCGCGGCGCGACAGCGTGAGCCGCGTGTAGCGGCCCTGCTCGGCCTGCCACCAGGTTTCGAGCGACGGCGTCGCCGAGCCCAGTACGACCGTGATGTCGAGCTGCTTCGCACGCCACACGGCGAGATCGCGCGCCGAGTAGCGCAGCCCTTCCTGCTGCTTGTACGCGGGCTCGTGCTCCTCGTCGACGACGATCAGCGCGAGCGTCGGCATCGACGCGAGCACCGCGAGGCGCGTGCCGAGCACGATCCGTGCGCGGCCCGTGTGCGCGGCGAGCCAGTTGCGCGCGCGCTCGCCCTCGGCGAGCCCGCTGTGCAGCGTGACGATCGCGTCGTCGGCGAGCGCGCCCGCGAAGCGCGCGCGAAACGCGGCCTCGAACTGCGGCGTCAGGTTGATTTCGGGGACGAGCACGAGCGCCTGCGCGTCCGGCCGCGCGTCGAGCAGCGACGCAAGCGCATGCAGATAGACCTCGGTCTTGCCGCTGCCCGTCACGCCGTGCAGCAGGAACGGCGCGAAACCCTGCGCGGCGCGGATCGCGTCGAGCGCCTCGGCCTGCTGGTCGGTGAGCGCCGGCGGCACAGCTCGTCCACCGGTTGTCGACAGGTTATCCACAGCTTTGGGCACAGGCGCGTCGTTCCAGCCGATCTCCTCGACGTCGACCCAGCCGCGCGCCGCCCAGTCGTCGAGCGTCGCGGCCGCCTTCGGATGCAGCGCGCGCGCGTCGGGCAGCGCCAGCGAGCCGGTGTCGACGAGCGCCTGCGCGAGCCGCCGCAGCGCGGCCCCGCGTGCCGGCAACGCATCGGGCAGCGCCGCGC